>CABUEK010000020.1:0-45975 GCA_902490565.1 uncultured Collinsella sp.
GCGGTCACCAGAGCGACAACTTGTCATTCAAAGAGGGCGGCATGACCAGAAGGTCTATGCCGTCCTCTTTTCATGCCAATTTGTTCGCTCTGGTGCCCGCTCGCTGTCAGTCCTCTACCTGCGGTGTTGCCATTGTTGGGGTAGTCGTTGGGGACGTTCTTAAATGACCAGGCGGCAGCTGGGGACGTTCCTTTTCTGCCGGCAGTTGGGACACTCCTTGTGCCAGCGTTGCATCGAGTGCTTGGGAAACCGCGACCCGGTTTTTGGCCGAATAGTGGGTCGCATTTTCCGGATGGGATGGGTTGCGGAAAGTGCGACCCGGAATATTGCTCTGAAACGGGATGCGGTTTCCCTGATGCGCCTCAAACGGAAAGCGCATCCCATTCCGGAGCTCCAAAACGGGATGCGCTTTCCGCGCGGAAGAATTGTCGCAGCTGCGTTAAGCAGTGTCGCTCGTTACTCGCCCAGCACCAGCGCCGCGAGCTCTGCCTGGCTATCCACCACGTAGTCGGCGCCGGCGGACTCCAGCTCTGCGCGGCCGCGGAAACCCCAGCTGACGCCCGCGCTCTTAAGGCCGGCGTTGTGGCCAGTTAGGATATCGACATTGGAATCGCCCACGTAGAGCGTGGTCGACGGATCGGCGCCTAGCTCTTCCATCACATGCAGTGTGACGGGCGCTTCGGGCTTGGGCGGAAACGCATCGACACGGCCCTGTACCAGCGCAAAGCACTCGGAACCAAAATACTTCTCGATAAGCGGAGCCGCCGAGACGTGGTCCTTGTTGGTGAGCACGGCAAGCTGAACGCCCGCGGCGCGTAGGCGGTCGAGCATCTCGATTGTACCGGCATAGGGGGCGGTGTGGTCCTCCTTGTGCTCGCCGTAGTAAGCCCTAAACTCGGCAAGCGTCTGCTCAAACATGCGACCGTCGCCCGCATATTCGGCAGGCATAAAGCGTTCGACCAGCTTGAGCATGCCGTTTCCCACCTTGTAGCGGTACTCGTCTACGGCAAACGTGGGCCAGCCGTGCATCTCGCAGGTATGGTTGCCGGCGGCCGCCAGGTCCTCGAGCGTGTTGAGGATGGTGCCGTCCAGATCAAAGATTACATGGGAAAAAGCTGCTGCCATGGGTGCTCCTAATTAATTAGGGTGGCGGTCAAGATGTTTATCATCATAGCGTGGGCGTCGCGGGCTTACGCGATGCCACGGGCAAACGTTCTAACGAAATCGCTAAAATCATCGGTTTGCAACAAGCGCATAGTGTTATCGACCGAGGAGAACAGTTCAATTATCAAGTCGAGCGCATCGCGGAATAAGCTCATTTCATTTTTGGCAATTCCAATCAGGAAAACAAAATGCACGTTGTGTCTGCCCCAAGGAATCGGAGCGTCGTTATGGATTACTGCGATAAAGGAATGCTCCGAATAGCCATTAATGGAATGCGGGATGGCGAGGCAGTCGGTAAAAGCCGTCGAGGAAATCTTCTCTCGTAAATGGACGTCTCGTAGATAGGCTTCGTCTGCGAGCCCTAGGTCGATGCATCGCTGACCGAGGAAATCGATATAGCTGTCTGGGTTTTCGCCAAGTTCGACATTGCGCGCAAATAGTTCGGGCCTCAGCACCCGTTGTAGGAACAGGCGTGCCGACCTCATACGTTTTTCATCGAGCACATCGGAGAGGTTTGATCTTATTTTACGGAGATTCTGCTTTGTGAGGATGGGTCCGATAAGGACCTTGCAGCCGTGCGGTATCGGCACATCGATGGTGGTAATGACGATGTCGGCCTCGGGCAAGTTGGCTAGGTAGCCGCTGCAATTCATGACGCCGATGATGTTGATTTCATCGCCGAGCGCGTGCTTAAGATCGCTGACAAGCTGTCGGGCAAAGTCGTGATAGGACTCCACAATGACGATACAGGTTGCGGCGTCATCGGGAGCGGAGATGCGCTCGAGCCAAGCACCGATATGAAACGCAATAAAGGCAATTTCATTTTCACCAATCGCAATGTCAAGCTCAAGCGAGAACCGGTGTGCGAAATAGACTGCCATGTCGTAAATGGGCGCATGCTCTTGCTTGATTTGTGCCGCTAAGGGGTTGGGATAACTCACGTGATAGATGGCGCGCTGGTAGGCGTTATACATGTGAAGCGTGAGTTGCAAAAGGAGCGCTTCATCAAAATGCGGAATGTCGTATCGTGTACAGGTGTCGCAGGAGATGGCTTGCACGGTATCGAGGAACGACTGGTCCATAAGCGTCGAAAGCTTGTCGTAGGAAAGTTCATCGTAACTGTAAGGCTCAACAGAAAGCGCAATAAGAAGGATGACCTGCTGGTAGTCAATGTTAGGGATGGAGCAACCGAACTCGTTCTCAAAAAACTCTGCAATCCTCGAAGCGCATCGCAGGATTTCATCTCGTTGCGCAAGGCACTCGAGCATGGCGTTGGCGTCGATAAGGTCGTCGCGCTCGGAGAGCTCGTTTTTTGAGGTGAGGCGAACGATGATTACCAGGACATGTACAAGCAGGTTGTTGAGTGCGTAGTCGTTCAAGAAAAGTCCGGAGCGTTGGCAGATCTCGACGAGCTTTGCGAGGATTCCTTCGATATCGAAGTCGGGGAACATTTCCTCAAGCGTTTGGGTTGAAGAAAAATAGCCATGCGAATGGCGCATGGCAATGTGGCCGAGGAGCTTGCGTTTATCTTGTTCTCGGCCTACAAGGCTTGTTTCGAAATCATGCGTTTCACAACTAAGGTTGAATTGCTCGACAATCTTGCGCACCAGGGGCATCACGCTGCTTGCGAGCGTGCTCTCTCCGATAAACAGCGAAGACGAAAGGTCATAGACCGAGATGGGCGTCGATGCGTTTGCGAGCTGTGAGATAACATTGACGGCGCGCTGTTCGGCGGTGTCAAAATGAGCGGGCGTGAGGGAAGATGCTTGATATCCAACCGCGTTCGTGCTGCGCTCCGGCTTGTTTTTCGCAATGCGTGTTCGGAAAACCCGATAGCCTTGACGGGACGATTCGATGCGAATCGCTTCCGCCTCGTTAATCTCAGCAACATAGTTGCGGATAGAACGTTCGGTAGTTCCGACGGTTTTGGCGAGTGTTGACGCCGGGATCCAGGTGCTGGCATGTTCCAGCACATAGACGAGGCGCTCCATGCGTTTGGCTTTTGCCGATCCCATGCCAGTGACCTCCGATTGATATGTCTTTACTAAATAGCTTAGCTACACGAATGATAAAGGCATTTTCGAACGGCTTGATATATGAAATTTTCCGCCTAGGTGGCAAATCACGCGTCTTTCCGCTTGGCGGAAAATTTTCGGTTCGTCAGTAAGGCCCTTCGATTCGTATATTGCGGTCAGAAAAGGGCACGCGGAGTCGACACGCCTGCTCGTCAACGGGGCGCGATACGCCCGCGTCGAAAGGAATGAACCATGGCTGATGAAAATGGGGTCGTCCGCATCCTGCTGGCTTGCGGTATTGGCGCCTCGACGGGATTTATGGCCGCCAATATGCGTAAGATCGCCAAGGCAAAAAGCATGAACGTTACCGTTCATGCGGTCAGCAAGTCTCAGATTATGGAGTACGTTGACAAGATTGATGTTTTGCTGCTGGGTCCGCATTTCGCAGCGGAGGTGCCCTCGGTTCGAGAGCAAGTCAAATCCTATGGCGTCAAAGTCATGGCGATTGATCCTGACTATTATGCCGCGCTCGATGGCGAGAGCATCCTCGAGGACGCGTTTGATCTCTACGAGGAAGATTAGGGGCTGCAGATGAAGGGTTTCATGGATTCTGTCCAAGGATGGATTACCAAGCACATTGTGCCCGTGGTGAATAAAATTACCGCAACATATTGGTTCAGTATTATCGCCGACTCTATTCTCTACATCGTGCCGTTTTCGATGGTGTCTGCCATTCCGAGCCTTTGGAACGTGATTCGCACGTTTGTGCCGGCGTTGCCGGACATTTCTCCGATCAGTACGTATTCTTTTGGCCTCATCGGCCTGTTTGTGGTGTTTGTCATTCCGTATAACGTTCTTGTTAAGGAAGACCGCAAAGATCGCGCGATGATCGCCGGCTTTACGGGTATCGGCACATTCATGCTTTGCATGAACGCTCAGACTACCGATGTTGGCACTGTGTTCGACATCGGCAAGTTTGGTGCAGGCGGCATGTTTACGTCCATGGTTGTCGGTTGGTTTGTTGGTCTTATCTATAAAAAGACCGCTCGCCGTTCGTTCTTCAGCGAAGACTCCGTCATTCCCGATTTCGTCAAGAACTGGTTCGATAACATTCTCGCCATTCTATTTGCGCTGCTTGTTGCTTGGATCGTGACTTACGTCGTCAAGGCTGACGTATTTACGGTGGTCCGCATTATCATGTCGCCGGTTACGGGATTTGCCCAAACGCTTCCGGGCGTGATCTTCATGTCGAGCATTGCAGACGTGTTCTACTTCTTTGGCATTTCCGGCTGGGTATTCACTCCGGGGACCCGCACGATCACTCAAGCGGCTATGGCCGAGAATATGGCCGCTGCTGCCGCCGGTGGGGTTATCCCCAACATCCAGGCTTATGGTTTCTCGCGCTATACCATGATTGGCGGCGAAGGCTCAACTCTTCCGCTCGCTATCTATATGCTGTTCGCAAAGTCCAAGAAGAATAGGATGCTTGGTAAGGCGACCCTCGTTCCCTCCCTGTTCAACATCAACGAGCCGCTTGTGTTCTCGAGCATCGTCAACAATCCGTTCATGTTCATCCCCATGCTTCTGCAGTCAATTATCCTTCCGGCGAACGCATGGATGTGGATGTACCTTGGTTGGGCGAGCCGTCATACGCAGATGTTCGATATGAACAATGCCCCCAACGCCGTGTCCGCATTCTTCATGTCCGGTGGCGACTGGCGTAACGCCCTTCTTGTCTGCGTGAATCTGCTGCTTGCCGCAATTATCTGGTACCCCTTCTTTAGGGCGTCCGATAACTACCAAGTTGAGCAGGAAGAGAAGAAGGCTGCCGAGAAGGCTGCTAAAAAGGCTGCGAAGAAAGCTGCCAAGCAGGCCGCCGAGCAGGAGGCTGCCAATCTCGAGCCGACTGCCTAAATGTCAGTATTTCCGGTGCGGCGGGGCGTCCGCGCTCATCCGCACCGCCATCTGCAAGGTATTCCGAAGGGATTCATATGGATATCAATCAGGTCGCCATGGAGGTCATTCTTAATGCCGGCGACGGACGAGCCGATATTGAACTGGCGCTTACATCGTGCGCAGCATTCGATTTCGATGGCGCCGAAACACACCTTAAGGACGCTGAGGCAAAAATCCTCCAGGCCCATAACGCTCAAACCGAGACGATTCAGGCGCAGGCTGCAGGGGAGGACGTTGAGTACTCTCTCTTGTTCACTCATGCGCAGGACACGCTGATGACTATAAGTGCCGAGCTCCATTTTGCCCAGCGGCTGCTGCCCGTGTTCCGTGCGCTGGCGTCCAAAAACGCCTAGGAAATCCGAAACTAGAGAAAAAAGAGGACTGTTATGACTGAGAAATTTGAGACGCCCTTCCCCGATGGCTTCCTTTGGGGTGGTGCTACCGCCGCAAACCAGATCGAAGGTGCTTGGAACGAGGGCGGCCGTGGCCCGGCCACGTCTGACTTCGTCCGCATTGTGACCAAGAAGATGCGTGACGAGGAGCCTGAGGAGTTTGACGCGATCTTGCCGCATAACGCTTCGACTCGGGAAATGATCGAGGATATGAAGGTGCATCCCGAGAATTGGAATCTCCCTAAGCGACGCGGCATCGACTTCTATTCTCACTACAAAGAGGATCTCGCCCTTCTTGGGGAGATGGGGTTCAAGGTTTTCCGCATGTCCATCTCTTGGAGTCGTATTTTCCCCAACGGTGACGATGCTGAGCCCAATGCCGAGGGATTGGCATTCTATGATTCTGTGTTTGACGAGTGTCACCGTTTGGGTATGGAACCGCTTGTGACGTTGTGCCACTTCGATACGCCGCTCCATCTGGCAGAGGAGTATAACGGCTTTGCCAGCCGTCACACGGTCGATGCGTTTGAGCGCTATGCTGAGACTTGTTTTAAGCACTATAAGGGCAAGGTCAAGTATTGGCTTACGTTCAACGAGATCAATAATGTGATTACAAATCCGTTTACCTGCTCCGGTGTGATCTTCCCTCAGGGCGAGACGAGTAATCCCTATTATGGCAAGTGGGCGCTTAAGTATCAGGTTGCCCACAACCAGCTCGTCGCTTCTGCTAAAGCAGTTATCAAGTGCCACGAAATTGATCCCGAGGCAAAAATCGGCAATATGCTATGCCGTCTTGAAAACTATGCCGAAAGCTCAAAGCCCGAGGACCAGCTGCAGGTGCTTTTTGAGGACCATTTCAACTGGTTCTTCTCGGACGTACAGGCCAAGGGCGTGTATCCGTATTATATGGCGCGCTTCTTCAAAGAGAACGGTGTCGAAATTGAGAAGCAACCCGGCGATGATGACGTCTTGCGCCGCGGAGTAATCGACTTCGTGTCGATTAGTTACTACATGACGTACATCATGCGCTACAAGGGCGAGCCGGTCCCCCGTCCTTCTGGTAGCCTCGTTTCTCAAATTAAGAATCCTAACCTCGAGGCCTCTGAGTATGGTTGGCCGATTGACCCGATTGGATTCCGTGTCACGCTCAATCATATTTACGATCGCTATCATCTTCCGATCTTTATCTCGGAGAATGGCCTGGGCGCGGTGGACCACCCCAATGCCGACGGTTTTATCGAGGACGATTACCGTATCGACTATCTTAAAGCTCATGTTGAGCAGCTCGGCGAGGCGATCAAAGACGGCGTGGACGTGTTCGGCTATGCCTGGTGGGGTCCTATGGATCTGGTGAGCTCCGGTACCTCCGAGATGGTCAAGCGCTACGGCTTCGTCTACGTTGACATTGACGATGAGGGCAAGGGGACGGGCAAGCGCTCCCGTAAGAAGTCGTTCTACTACTACAAGAAACTCATCGCCTCGAACGGTTCCGATCTGACCACCGACAACATTGTGATTGAATAACTCGGTCGGAGTGATTGAATAACTCGGTCGGAGAGGAGTTTAGGGTGTATTCGAAAAATACCAAGGTCGTTAATCCGTCCGGCTTGCATGCCCGCCCGGTCTCTCTGTTCATTAAGAAGGCTGGGGAGTTCGAGAGTGCCGTGACGGTCCGCAACGTTACGAGGGACAGCGATTCCAGAGATGGAAAATCGATCCTTGCCGTTATGGGCCTTGCCATGACGTGCGGGACCGAAGTTGAAATCTCGGCGGAGGGTCCTGATGAGCGGGAGGCCGTCGACGCGCTGGCCAAATTGATAGAAAGCGGCTGCGGAGAGTAGTTGCGGAGGCGGTGGGCCGTTGGCTCGCCGCCTTCTTTTAGAGAACGATTGCAGAAAGGTGGCAGGTGTATGGGCGGTGCGACGATGAGGGCATGGGGTGCCATGGCTGTCTCGGCGGTGGCGTACGCAGCGGTGATTGTCGGATTTGATGCGGCGACGGCCGCGTTGCTTCGGGATGCGACCAGCTCATCGAACAACGAGCTGGCGTTGTCCGCGCTTATGTCCGGCATAGGGTTTGCTGCATTTATCGGGCTTTTGGCTGTCGAGGTGCGTACGTATCGTTCGATTGTTTGTCATGCGGGGGAGGGGATAGAAGGCCGAGACAAAGTTCTTCTTGGATTTGCGCTCTGGTTTTTTGGCAATCTTCCCCTGAGTTTCGTGAATGTTTTTGTCCAGATGCGCGCCTCGATTCCGCTGGCGGAGATGAAGGATCTGCTCGTTCAGATCGCGCTGTCTGTGTCGTTGCTCGTTGCGGTTGCGCTGCGGTTTAGAGGGAAGTGAACAGCTCGGTCGGCTTTTGCGTCCGAGGCCCTTGGATAGCGGGGAGCGAACAATGATTAACCGCGCGATGATTGAAAACTTTATTAATAGGAACCGAGATGAGGCGGTTGTCCTGCTTGAAGAGCTCGGCAAGATAGCCGCGCCCAGTTATCACGAAGATCAGCGTGCGGATTTTTGTTACGATTGGTTTGTTCGCGAAGGCGTGGACGAGGTTTGGGTTGATGCCGCAAAGAACGTCGCATGTAAATTTGGTTGCGATGGAAGCGACGACATTTCTGTGTTCGCAGCTCATATGGATGTGGTGTTCGACGACCGAGAAGAACTTCCGATGCGGCGTGAAGGGAACATTCTGTATGCCCCTGGCATTGGTGATGACACCGCTAATTTGGTGAACCTGATGATGGGATGCCGTTTTTTGCTGGAAAACCGACGCGATTTAAAACGCGGGGTCATGATTGTTGCCAACTCCTGTGAAGAGGGGCTGGGAAACTCAAATGGTATTCGAGAGCTGTTTTCCAACTACGGAGCCCGGATAGACAGGTTCGTCTCATTCGACGGTTATCAATCCCAGGTGACGAGCGTTCCCGTGGGGTCTCATCGCTATCGCGTGCAGATTAAGGCGCGAGGGGGACACTCATACCTTGAATTTGGCAATTCGAGTGCCGTCGTCTATGCGGCAGAGCTCATAGGGCGCTTGTACTCTCAAGAGCTACCCAATAAGGGGCATGCGACATACAATGTCGGTCGCATCGAAGGTGGGTCAACGGTTAATTCGATACCAGAATTCTGCGAGATGCTCTATGAATATCGATCGAGTGATGAGGAGTGCCTGACGTTCATGAGAAGGCAAATGAACTCAATCGTTAGCGAATTCCGTGCTGCCGGAGTAGACATGAACGTTCAGACGATTGGTATTAGGCCTGGCATGGGCGATATCGATCGAGTTGCATTGCGATTTTGGACAAACGAGAATATCGAGACTGTTCGAATGTGGTTTGACGGCGAGGTGGACGAGGGTCCGTATTCGACCGATTCAAACATACCGCTCTCTCGGGGGGTTTCGCGAACACTATCGGAACCGTAAGGGGAGGCTTGGCGCATACGCGCGGAGAGTGGGTTGACCTTGATTCGATTTCCTCTGGAATGGGAATTGTCTGCTCGTTGATTGGCCGTTGCCTGGCCTAGAACAGCTGTCCCATCCGCGCCCGTCGCTGTGCTAGCAAATCCTCGGCAGCTGCTCTCCCACGAGTATGTCGAGGATGCGGGTCGAGCCCCAGCCGGTGCGCACGCGCACGGCGGGACGGGCACCCTCGGCAAGTGGCAGCACGCGACCGATGACGGCGGCGTTCTCGCCGTAGCGGGCGGCGCGCATGGCGGCCAGCGCGGCATCGGCTTGCTCGACCGGCACGACGGCGACCATCTTGCCCTCGTTCGCCACCTGCAGCACGTCATAGCCGAGCATTTCGCAAGCCGCCTGCACATCGGGACGCACGGGCACGGCATCCTCGTCGACCTCCATGGCAACATTGCTGGCCTGGGCAAACTCGTTGAGTGTGGACGCCAGGCCACCGCGCGTGGGGTCGCGAAAGCAGCGCGTGTCGGGTGCTGCGGCCAGAACGTCGGCAATCAGGTGGTTGAGCGGTGCGGCATCGCTTTCAATCGTGCTCGAAAACGCCAAGCCCTCGCGTTGGCTCATGATGGCGATACCGTGGTCGCCCAGCGTACCCGATACCAGAATGACATCGCCAGGCTGGCAGTTTGCGCCACTGAGCGTTACGCCCACGGGCACTTCGCCCACGCCGGCGGTATTGATGTAGACGCCGTCGGCCCCGCCGCGTTCAACCACTTTGGTGTCGCCGGTGATGATCGCCACGCCCGCCTCGTGCGCCGTCTCGGCCATCGTCTGCACAATCTGGCGGAGCCCATCCATGGGATAGCCCTCTTCGAGGATAAAGCCGCACGACAGGTAGCGCACGTTGGCGCCCGAGGTCGCGACGTCGTTGACGGTTCCGCACACGGCGAGGCGGCCGATGTTGCCACCGGGGAAGAACTGCGGCGAGACTACAAAGCTGTCGGTCGACATGGCGATGCGCCCGCTCGCGGGCAGCGCGGCGACGCCGGCATCGTTGCCTTCGAGCAGCTCGGGCGACCCAAAGGCATCCAAAAAGACCTCATCGATGATGCGTTTCATCATCTGACCGCCAGAGCCGTGGCCCAGCAAGACAGTGCTATCGGAGACACTATGGGACATATCGAAAACTCCAATCGTGGGAGGTGTCAGCGCGCGGGGGCGTTCGGGCTAGTTACGGTAGCGATAGTACGCCGCGCAGCTGCCCTCGGAGCTTACCATGCACGGGCCGACGGGGTGCTCGGGCGTGCAGGTGCGGCCAAAGAGCGGGCAGCTGCTCGGCGTAATGGCCCCGCGCAGCACGTCGCCGCAGCGGCACCCGCGCGGCTCGACCGTCGCCTCAACGGGCACGTCAAAGCGAGTGTGGGCATCAAAGCGCGAGAACTCGGGGCGGATGGAAAGGCCCGAGTTGGCAATCAGCCCCAATCCACGCCATGTGGTATCGCACGGCTCAAATACCTGCTCGACCAGCTGGCGCGCCACGGGATTGCCGTCGGCATTGACGCCACGGCGGTAGGCGTTATCGATCGCGGGCCTGTCCTCGACAACCATCTGGACCAGCATGCAGATGCCCTGCAGGATATCGACCGGTTCAAATCCCGTGACCACGCCCGGGGTATCGAACTCGTCGACCAAAAAGCTAAAGGGCGCCAAGCCCGTGATGGTGGCGACGTGGCCCGGCAGGATAAAGCCGTCGATGGCGGTCTCGGGGTCGTTGGCGATGGCGCGCAACGCCGGCGGCGTGGTCTTGTGGGCGCAATAGACCGAGAAGTTCAAAAGCCCGCGCGCCTCGGCCTCCAAGATGGCGGCGGCGATGGTGGGCGTCGTAGTCTCAAAGCCCACGCCCATAAAAATGACCGGGCGATCGGGGTTTTGCTCGGCAATGTCGAGCGCGTCGAGCGGGGAGTACACAATGCGAATATCGCGCCCCGCCGCCTTTTGCGCAGCGAGCGAGGTGGATGATCCGGGCACGCGCATCATGTCGCCAAAGGTGGTGATGATGGCGCCGTCTATGTTGGCGAGCGCGATTGCGTGGTCGATGTCGCGGTTGGCGGTGACGCAGACGGGGCAGCCCGGGCCGCTCAGCAGCTTGAGTCCGGCCGGCATAATAGAGCGAAAGCCATAGCGCCCGATGCTCACGGTATGCGTGCCGCAGACTTCCATAAGGTTGATGGCGCGGTCGCCGACAAGCTCATGAATGCGCTCGATGAGCTCGCGAGCCAGCTTGGGATCGCGGAATGCCAAGAAGTCGATACCGGAGCGAGCCGGCTGCTCGGGCGCCACTAGTAAGCCTCCGCCGGGTTGGTGGCAAGCTGATCTTCTTCGACCAGCTCGGACATGGCATTAACAAGCTCGAGCGTTTCCCGTGCTTCCTGCTCGTCGACAATCTGGATGCCAAAGCCGGCGTGTACGAGAATGTAGTCGCCAACCTGCGCCGTCGGCACGAGTCGCAGCGACACGGGGCGCTCGATGCCCATCATGTCGACGGTGGCCTTGAGGTCGTCGTCGCGTTTGACTACTTTACCGGGAACGGCAAGGCACATATTGTTCCCCTTTTATACGCTTTGCGCTGGACGGGCGCTCAATAATCCATCAGTTGATGGTAGCGCTCGCGGGCGCTGCGGGCAAACGCGCTACACCTGTGAGACGGCGGCGTGCGAGGGCAGGCTACTGTGATGCAGTCTGCGCAAGACGAGCGCTTGCGACCGCCGCCTGACCGTAGGCGATGCAGCCGTCATTGACAGGTACGGTGTGGGGGACCAAGATAGCAAGGCCCGCGCTTTTGAGCTCGCGGGTGAGGAGCTGAAGCAGAAGTCGGTTCATGAACACGCCGCCCGAGAGCGCGACGGTGTCGATGCCCTCGCGCACGCAGATATCGCTGGCGATGCGCGCCGAGGAGCGCGCGACGGCGACATGGAAGTCGAGCGCGAGCCTGTCGGCGGGCGCTCCGGCTTCAATTCCCTCCAAAAGTGCCACAAAGAGTGCTTTCTGGTCCAGAACATAGGAGCCGTCCAACCACGATGGGCCAGATGCGAAATAGCCGGCGTTGTCGTCGGAAAAATGGGCGATTTCGCTGTCGAGTGCGCGCCAGGCGGCGGCTTCGAGCTCGATGGCGGGTTCGCCCTCGTAGGTTGCCTGGCCGCAAATGCCCAAAATCGCGGCTGCGGCATCAAACAGGCGACCCATGCTGCTGGTGCGCGGACTGTTGATGCCGCGCTCGATCATCGTTGCCGTTATGTTGCGCGTTTGCTCGTCAAGGCTGTTCAAGAGCCCCATGGCTCCCGGGTGCTCGAGCAGGTCGAGCTCGCTGAGCAGGGCAAAGGCGTTGCGGCGGGCGTCGCGCACGGAGGCCGCCCCACCGGGGAGCGCCCAGGTGCACAAATGCGCGGCGCGCTCAAAGCCGCCAAGGCTGGCAACAAGAAACTCGCCGCCCCAAATGGTCCCATCGGTGCCGGCGCCGGTGCCGTCAAAGGCGATGCCAAGGACGCGCGCGTCGGTTGTGAGCTGGCCCGCGGCGATGGCCTCGGCCATTACGCTCGCGATATGCGCATGATGGTGCTGCACCTCGACGAGCGGCAGATTGCATTTTCGCGCCTGCTCGCGCGCCCACTGGCCCGATAGATAGCTGGGGTGTAAATCGCAGGCCAAGGCGGCGGGCGCCAAGTCGAAGAGATTTTCCAAGCGCGTGCGCGCGGCGTTCCAGGCATCGAAGGTCCCGCCGTTTTCAACATCGCCGATATGCTGCGACACAAAACAGGTTGCCTCGCCGTTCGTCCTTTTACGCGTGAGCGCAATCGTGGCCTTTTGTTGTGGCCCGCAGGCGAGCATGCAGGACGGAGCGCCGTCGAGCGCCGGCAACGGCAGCGGCTGGGGTGCATATCCGCGGGCACGGCGCACGGGCATAACGGCGCCGTCGACCACGCGCACTACAGAGTCGTCGTAGCGCGAGAGGATCGCGCGGTCGTTACCGAGCAACGCGTCGGCGATGCCGGCGGCAACGAGGTGTTCCCAGGCAAGATCGTCATCGGTCTCGATGGGTTCTTCGCTCAGGTTTCCGCTGGTCATGATGAGCGCGTGCATACCGTGCGACGCGGCAGCTGCAAGCAGAAGATGCTGAAGCGGGGTGTAGGGGAGCATAACGCCAAGCTCGGGCAGGTCGTGCGCGACGGATGGCGCGAGGGCGAGGATGTCGGGGGAACCGCCGTTGCCCTCGCCAACAGTGCGCCGGCGCAGCAGCACAATGGGGCGGATACTGCCGGCGAGAAGCTCGCGCTCAGCGTCGTCGATATGGCACAGGCGCCCGGCATCGGCAAGACTGCGCACCGTGACGGCAAGCGGCTTATTGCTGCGACGCTTGCGACGGCGCAGCTCGGCCACCGCCTGCTCGTTGGCAGCGTCACAGGATAGATGGAATCCGCCCAGGCCCTTGATGGCGACGATGCCACCGCTGGCCAGCAGCTCAACACAGCGCTCGATGATAGCGTCGCTGGCCTCGCGTGTGGTGCCGACGGCCGGTGTCGCGGACGAATTTCCGCACGCATTGCCGTTTACAGCCTCGCGCCACGTAATATGCGGCCCGCAATCAAAGCAGGCATCGGGCTGTGCGTGAAAGCGACGGTCGAGTGGATCGGCATACTCTGCGGCGCAGGCGGGGCACATGGGGAAACGGTCCATCGAGGTTGCCGCCCGGTCATACGGCAGCGACCGGATGATGGTAAAGCGCGGGCCGCAGTTAGTGCAGTTGATAAAGGGGTAGTGATAGCGTCGGTCGGCGGGATCGAACAACTCGCGCAGGCAATCGTCACAGGTAGCGATATCGGGTGAGACAAGTGTCGTGTGCGCGGTCTGGTCCTGCGATGCTACGATGCGAAAACCCTGTTCATTGGCGGCATCCCAACCGTTGGCTGCCAAGTCCACAACCTCGACATGCTCTACGCGAGCCGCCGCGGGCGCATGCTCAGAAAGCGCAGCGACAAATCCGTCAACCGCTTCGGCACAGGCGTGCGCCTCGATATGCACGCCGTCGCCCGCGTTGAGCACCCATCCGCAAATGCCATGCGCCATGGCCTCGCGATACACAAACGGTCGCATGCCAACGCCCTGCACAATGCCCGTCACATGAATATGCACATGCCGCATGCGACACCCCTCATCAAAACCGACCAAAAAGGGACAGGTGCGCTGCGGGAAATCCCGCTACAGCCCCAGGCTCTGCTTGGTGGCGGCGCACGTAAGCTCGCCGTGCTTAACGCCGCGCAGGCCCAGCAGGCGATCGGCTAGTTCGTAGACGCGCTCGCCGCGACCCTTGAGCGCCAGAATCTCCAAGCAGTTGTGGTGATCCAGATGCACGTGCATAGTCGATACGATCTCGTCGGTGTAGTCGTGCTGCACTTCGTCCAGACGGCGCGTCAGGTCGCCGGTATGGTGGTCGTAGATCATGGTGAGCGACCCGATAACATGCTCATCGGGCGTGCGCATCTGCTCCTTGGCGATCGAGGCGCGAATCAGGTCGCGCACGGCCTCGGAGCGGTTGGCCACGTCGCCGCGGCGCGCGATCTGCTCGTCAAAGCGGCGCAGCAGGTCGTCGGGCGCGGTGACCGAAAAGCGGACCAGCTCGGAGCCGGAGCCACTACAGTGGCAGCTCGCATCACCGTCCGCCCCGTGCGGATGCTCGTGCTCGTATCCGCTGCCATGCTCGTGTCCGGCCACTTTACACCAGCTTCACGGATCCGACGGAGTTGTGGTCGGCCTCGATGGCCTCTTCGTAGCCCTCGAGTGCGTCGTGGGCCTCGTGCAGCGCGGCCATGGCTGCCTCGAGCTTGGCGCCGATGCGCTCCATGTCAAAATTCTCGGTCGCATGCAGCAGCTGATGGCTCCACTCATGAGCGAGCTCGATGGTGTCGTCGACCTGTTTGACGCTCATGGCAAGCTGACTCATGTTCATTCCAACATCATGCATGGGAAATCTCCTTTTGTATGGGGCAGTTCAGTGGTTCAGATTTTACTACGCCCGCTCTGCGCGCAGCTGCATAAGAAAACGGGTACGAGTCTGTGCGACCCGCACCCGTTCACTGGGGGCTGTTTGTGATTACCATACTATCCGTGGTTGCACTCGGTGCATCCAGAAGTCCGGCGAGCGGTGCAAAAGCGCTCATAGACGGCGGGTAAGTAACAAGCGTATTACAGATGCTTCTCCAGCAGCGCCTGCAGCCTCGCCTTGGGCAGAGCGCCAACCGAGCGGTCAATCTCCTCGCCGTTCTTAAACACAATCAGCGTGGGGATGCTCATGACGCCATACTTCATGGCCAGGTCCTGGTTGTCGTCGACGTTGCATTTGGCAACGGCAAGCTTGCCCGCCAGCTCATCGGCAACCTCGTCAACGATGGGCGAGAGGGATCGACAGGGCCCGCACCACGGTGCCCAAAAATCGACCAGCACGGGTAGACTGTCGTTAACGATGGAATCGAAATTCTCGGGGGTAATCTGCTTAATGTCAGCCATGGTGACCTCCATAATGTGACGCGGCTCAGCCGCGTAAAACTCAGTACGACCGTGCTTATACCCAGCCGCCCGCAAAGCAACCACTCGCGGGCAGCTCTTTTATATAATGGTGGGCACGCAAACGATTGGAGAGCGCATGTCCACGTCACAAAGCCAGAAAAAAGAAGCCATCGCCCAGGCGGCCGAGCAGGAGCTCACATCGCTTGCGGTCCGTGGCGTGCGTATCGCGGGCAACGCGTGCTCGCCGATCGTGCTGGTCAAAGGCGATTTGGACGAGGCCGAGCGTTCGGGTGGCGAGCTTGCCGCCGGCCCGGATGGCGCGGCGTTGCGCAAGGCGCTTGGGGCCATCGGCTACGCGCCCGAGGATTTTTGCGTGCTGGCAAGCGTCGCCGGCGTGGGTGACGGAGCGGTCGCGGTGGGCGAGACTCTGCCGTGCGAGCTGTTCCGCGAGGCGCTTGAGGCTTTGGACCCCGAGGCGGTGCTACTGCTCGACAACAACGCGGCCGATGCCATGCGCGAGACCTACGCCGATATGCTCGTGGCGATCGATGACTTCGACACCGCCATGCTCAAGCCCGGCTTGGTCGCCCATGTGCAGGGTCGCCGCGTGCTCGCGCTCGACGGTTTTGAGGCGGCGCTCACTGACAAAGCCGCCAAGCAGCGCATGTGGGCCTACATCAAGCAGCTGACTCCGGCGGCCGCTCCGCTGTAGCGAGCCCGCGTCGACAAACGACCTCGAGCGGGCGAGCCGTACCCGTGGAACGCAAATCCGTCGCGCCCGCGCCCTTACATCACAGCGCGCAGCTCAAACCGATCGCCGTTAATGCGGAACTGACAGTTGCCGTTCATGCGCTCCACGGCAAGTTTGATGCTCTTGGTGCCAAAGCCGTGGCCCGCATGCCGGGTCACGGGCATGCCGTCGACCATGCGCGGCGCGCGGTCAAACGTGTTGGAAACTAACAGCAGCAGCTGGCCGTCCTCTAATCGCAGGTCAAAGTCGACGAAGCGCTTTCCTTGGGGTGCGGTGCTTGCGGCGGTGATAGCGTTTTCCAAGGCATTTGAGAGCACGCTAAACAGGTCGGCGTCACCTACGTGGACGGTTTCGGGTACGGCGGCGCGCAGGTTAGCGATAATGCCGTTTCTATTGATATCCGAGTTAAATGACGAAAGCGCGATGTTTACGGTCTCGTTGGCACAGAAGCGGCGTACGGCGGTGCGGTCGCCGGCTTCGCAGAGTTCGTCGATGCGTTTGAGCGCCTCGTCGGTGTGGCCCTCCTCAATTAAAGCGGCCAGGCCGCGTAGGAAGTGGCGCATATCGTGGCGAAGAATCGACAGCTCGCGCCCAGATTGACGCCAGGCCTCGAGCTCTTTAATGGCGGCGCTGTCGCGGGTTTCGAGCATCCAGCGCTCTCGCTCGGCGGTTTCCTTTTCTTCGTATTCGCGCAGGTAAACGGCAAGAAACATAAGATAGAAGGCACAGAGCGCAAATGCCAAAAACTCAACCGTCACCACCGAGCCCGAGTGGAACAGCGTGGTGTAGACGTTGGTGGCATAGTCAAAGACGTAATAGACGAGCGGCAGGATTAAAAGGATGCCCAGCTCGGTGGTGCTTTTAATCGCCAAGCGCGGACCGATGTCGCCGGCCCAATGCAACAGGACGGCAAAGACGGCGAGCGTGGTCGCGATGCGCGCCAGATAGTACGCGATCTGAGAATCGGTTGCGGCAAATGCGGCGATGCCCATCCAATTGCTGAACTGGCAGCTCAGATAGGCACTCGTAATGCCGAGCACGGCAAGCAGCGGGCTCAGGCGGTAGCGCGCGCACAAATAGATGACGAGCGGCAGATGCACGACGAGCGGATATACCTGGCGGGCGAAAAGCTCGCCGCCGACGGCATTGGCGAGGCCAAATGCGCATCCAGTTACGGCACCGACCAGCACCAGTTCAAGCGCATGACGCCGGTTGATCTCGATACCGCACAGCGCCGCCGAGGCAAAGACGCCAAAGAGCAGCGTCGTGGCGTGGTGGATTGCCCAAAGGACCATTTCGACCGAGGAGACCATCAGTGTCTCCCACCCTCAAAGCGAACCGCAAAGTAGGCGTCTTGGAATCCCTGCTTGCAGCTGCGCGAAAGCGGGATGCACGCACCCGAGCGCATGACGATGTCCGTGCGGTCAAAGTGATCGATATTGCGCAGGTTGACCTGGTAGCTGCGGTGGCATTTAAAGAAGACTGCGTTTTGCTCCAAACGGTCCTCGACGCTGCGGAACGACTCGAGTGCCTCGATATCGCGTCCGTCGCGCAGGTGGAAGACCACGTGCTTGTTGCGCGCCTCGGCATATTCGATGTCGGACAGGCGCAGGGCGTGGTAGCCAAAGGACGTTTTGATCACGAGCTCGTCGGTTGCTGCCGGGCGCATGCTCGAAAGCTCGTCGAGTAGCTGCGCCAGGCGTTCGTAAGTCACGGGCTTGAGCAGATAGTCGAAGGCACGGACCTCGTAGGACTCCAGTGCAAACTCGGGCGATGAGGTGAGAAACACCAGGCGCACGGCGGTGTCGGCCTGGCGCAATTCGCGCGCGGTGTCCATGCCGTTGACGAGCGGCATGATCATATCGAGCAAGATGATGTCGGCGCGCGACGCGGCGTGGCGCGCCAGCAGATCCTCGCCGCGCGTGACGCGCGCAACATCGACCGCCGTGCTCGTCTCGGTCGACCAACGGTCGATCATCCGGTGCAGTCTATCTAGAAAGGCGACGTCATCGTCGCAGGCAATAATCTTGAGCATTCTGAGCCCCCTTAGTAGTTCGATTTTGCCACATTGGGTGCGGACCGCTCGCGGAGGCGTGTCCCATTTGCGCCCCACGTCGTGCAACTCGCGCCGAGCGGTATTGCGGTGGCGAAAGATGCCTCCTGCGCTATCGAGAGCTCGGCTATCCTCAGCTTGTCAGTTCGAAAATGGACCTGCCGCATGATTGAATCTTTATCTCAACTTTACACCTAGGTTTACAGCTGTCTTGTCAGCTGTAAACCTAGGTGTCATACTAAAGCCCCAAGATTCGCCAAAAGAGAGGGGCCTTGATGGCACAGAGCGCGAACATGGATGCATCGGAGCTTGCACGCGACATTGCGGCCGGCCTGGCATCGGCAACGACGGCAACGGAGCGCGCGGCATTGGTGCCCGCAGAGCTCGTCGAGGCCATTCAGCAACTAAAAACCCAACGTGACGCGGTGATCCTAGCGCACTATTACGTGGCGCCCGAGGTGCAGGCCGTGGCTGATTACGTCGGCGACAGCTTCTACCTGGCTAAGCTCGCCAAGAGCCTGCCGCAGCAGACCATCGTGCTATGCGGCGTGGAGTTTATGGGCGAGAGCGCCAAGCTGCTCAACCCCACCAAGACCGTGCTTCTGCCCGAGCCGGGCGCGGACTGCCCCATGGCGCACATGGTCAAGCGCGAGACGGTCGACGCCGCCCGCGCCGAGTACGGTGACGACCTTGCCGTGGTCTGCTACGTCAACTCCACGGTCGAGATCAAGAGCTGGAGCGACGTGTGCGTCACCAGCTCCAACGCCGTTAAGATCGTGTCCGAGCTGCCGCAGCAGCATATCCTGTTCATTCCCGACCAAAACCTGGGTCGCTTCGTAGCCGAGCAGGTGCCGCAAAAGCACGTCATCCTCAACAACGGCTACTGCCCACGCCATCACATCATCACCGTCGAGCAGATCGTCGACGCGACGGAGGCTCACCCCGACGCGCTCGTGCTGGCGCATCCTGAGTGCAAGGCCGACGTTCTGGCCGAGGCCGACTACATCGGCTCCACCGCCGGCATCATCAAGTATGCCGAGGAGTCCGACGCGAGCGAGTTCATTATCGTGACGGTCCGCGGCGTGCTCTACGAGCTCGAGCGCCGCTGCCAGGGCACCGGCAAGAAGTTCTATTTCCCCGCGGTGCAGCCCACCTGCGTCAACATGGATCTCATCACGCTCGAAAAGCTCGTGCGCTGCCTGGAGACGGGTGAGGGCGAGGTACAGATCGGCGTGTCGGACGAGGCTGCCGACCAGGCCAAACTTACGCTCGACCGCATGCTCGAGTACGCGGCGCGCTAAAACGATGCGACATGAGGAACAGTCCCTTATGTCGCATTACAAGGGAGAGGATTCCTGTGGAAACCAAGCAATACCCCGACATGGAGTGCGACGTTGTCATTGCCGGCTGCGGCGTAGCGGGCCTGTACGCGGCTCTCAACCTGCCGACGAGCACGCGCGTGATCATGCTCTCCAAGGGCGCTGTCGACGAGTGCGATTCGATGCTCGCGCAGGGCGGCATCTGCGTGCTGCCCGAGGGCTCGGACTACGATGCCTTCTTTGAGGACACCATGCACGCCGGCCATTACGAGAACCGCCGCGAGAGCGTCGACATCATGATCCGCTCGAGCCGCTCGGTCATCAACGACCTGCTAGCGATGGGCGTGGACTTTGAGCGCAAGGCCGACGGCAGCCTCGACTTTACCCGCGAGGGCGCGCACAGCCGTCCGCGCATTGCCTTCCATGCCGATATCACCGGCAAGGAGATTACGACCAAGCTGCTCCAGGCCGTTCGCAAGCTGGATAACGTGCAGATTTTGGAGCACGTGGCCATGACCGATATCCTGACGGACGAGCGTGACGGCGCTACGGTGTGTGCCGGCGTCGTCGCCGTTCCCGTGGACGAGGGCAACTCGGTTCGTCCCGCCGACGAGTTGGCAAATGCCGCCGAGGGCGTGTATGCCGGCGAGCCGTTTAAGATCCATGCCTGCCACACGCTGTGGGCGACGGGCGGTATTGGCGGCGTATACGACCATTCGACCAACTACCCGCAGCTCACGGGCGATGCCTGCTACATTGCTCAGGAGCATGGCATTAAGATGGAGCATCTGGACTACGTGCAGATTCACCCCACGGGACTGTTCTCGCCGCAGCCGGGCCGCACCTTCCTGATCAGCGAGAGCTGCCGCGGCGAGGGCGCGATTTTGCTCAACGCCGCCGGCGAGCGCTTTACCGACGAGCTTCAGCCGCGTGATGTGGTCGCCGCCGCTATTCGCGAGCAGATGAAGCAGGACGGTACCGAGCACGAGTGGCTGAGCTTCGCCCCCGTCGAACGCGATGTGGTGACCGGGCATTTTGCCAACATTCGCGCGCGCTGCCTTGAGGACGGCCGCGACATCTTGGACGAGCCCATCCCCGTTACGCCCACGCAGCACTACTTTATGGGTGGCGTATGGGTCGATAAGGACGGCCGCACCTCGATGCCCGAGCTCTACGCCGCGGGCGAGACGGCCTGCAACGGCGTTCACGGCAAGAATCGCCTTGCATCAAACAGCCTGCTCGAAGCGCTGGTCTGGGGTCGTCGCGCCGCGTGGTATATGCGTACCGGCGAGTCACTGGCCGTGGAGCAGGCGGGCGATCCCACGCTCGATGGCCGTCATCGCGCCCTGAGCGCCGACATCCTGGCAATCGATGATCTGGCCCGTGCCGCCGGCACGCAGGCCGTGGAGGAGTAGACCATGAATCCCATTACCATGAAGCTCGTCGTCGATGATCTGATTCTGCAGGCTCTGCGCGAGGACATTACCTTTGAGGACGTGAGCACGGCGAGCGTGTGCCCCACGGCGCGCCCCGCCACGGTGGAGCTCATCGCCAAGGCCGACGGCATCATCGCCGGCTTGGATGTGTTTGCCCGCACCTTTGAGCTGCTGGATTCGCAGAGCTCGGTGCTGTTCGACGTTGCCGACGGTGACGAGGTGCACGCCGGCGACCACGTAGGGCAGGTGCGCGGCGATGCGCGCGTGCTGCTTTCGGGCGAGCGCGTGGCGCTCAACTACCTGCAGCGCATGAGCGGTATCGCTACCTATACGCACCAGATGGCTGCGGTGCTCGAGGGTACCAAGACCGTGCTTGTCGACACGCGCAAGACCACGCCGGGCATGCGCGTCTTCGAGAAGGCCGCGGTCGAGATTGGCGGCGGTAGCAACCACCGTTACAACCTGTCGACGGCCGTCATGCTCAAGGACAACCACATCGACGCCGCCGGTGGCGTGGCACGCGCGATCGAGATGGCGCGCGCCCATGCGTCGTTTACCACGACGGTCGAGATCGAGTGTGAGAACCTGGACATGGTGCGCGAGGCTGTGGAGGCCGGCGCCGATATCATCATGTTCGACAACATGACCCACGACGACATGGCTGCCGCAATTGAGCTTATCGCCGGCCGCGCCAAGACCGAGTGCTCGGGCAACGTGGACGCCAGCAATATCCGTGCACTCGCCGACCTGGGCGTTGACTTTATTAGCTCGGGGGCGCTGACGCACTCTGCGCCGATTCTCGACCTCTCGCTTAAGCACCTGCGTCTGCTGGACGGTAAATAATGGACGCCCGCGAGCGTCGCCGTGCCATCATAGGCGTGCTCGAGCGAGCCAAGGAGCCCGTTTCGGGCAGTGCGCTTGCTCGTGAGGTGGGTGTGAGCCGCCAGATTGTCGTGCAAGACATCGCCCTGCTGCGCGCCGATGGGCACGATATCGTGGCCACCAATCGCGGCTACGTGCTGCAGGAGGCGGCGGGCAGCCCGGCTGTTCCCACGCGCGTGGTCAAGGTGCACCATGGCGTGGAGCAGGCAAGTGACGAGCTCACGAGCATCGTCGACGCCGGAGGCGCCGTGCTCAACGTGATCGTCAATCACCGCGTGTATGGCAAGATCACAGCCGATCTGGACATTCGCAACCGTCGCGATATCGAGCGCTATCTGGAGGGTATTGCCAGCGGCAAGAGTTTTCCACTGCTGACGGTGACAAGCGGCTATCACTTCCATCGCATCGCGGCGGAGGACGAGCAAACCCTCGACGAGATCGAGGCCATACTCAAAGAGAAAGGCTACTTGGCGGACCTAATGCCCTACGAAGACGACCTGTCCTAGTAACGACGAATGCAAAAGGAGGCCTCCGCGGCGATGCGGAGGCCTCCTTTTTGTGCACGGTGTACTTTTGAGTGTGCAAGTGGGGGAGTTGTTACTCCTCGACGATCTCGGTGATCGCGCCAGCGGGGCAAGCGTCCTGGCAAGCGCCACAGGCGACGCAGGAGTCCTCGTCAGCGACGGTAGCGACGTCCTGGAGCTCCAGAACGCCAGCGGGGCAGGAGTCGACGCAAACGCCACAAGCGATGCACTCGTCGGCATCAATTACGGGATGAGCCATGGTAGTTTCCTCTCTGTTGACCGACGCTACAGGCGATGCGCGCCGGTTTGATTCGGGCAAAAACATACCACGGGAGCGACCGTTTGCAATACCCTCTGACCGGCATCTTCATACCGTTCGCCGAGTATGCCAAGGTTTACTAAAAAACGCGCAGGTGGGGCCGTTGAGCTGCGCAAATGTTAGCTAAAGGTGACTTGAAATATTGAGCTATTGAGCGCGCCTGCGGAAAGGGCATCCCGTTATTTGGCCGAAAAACGGGTCGCAGTTTCCGGTTGGGCCCGCTAGCGGAAACTGCGACCCGGAATCCACGCTCAAATCGGGACGAGCTTTCCGCAAGGCGGCCCCCAGGCACCCCCGGACGCAAACTTCAGTCAACTCTACATAGATCTCAATAGATCTGTCGAGAACTCAAACAGTGCGTCTACCTGCGTATTTGCGAACCTAAACTCTCGGCAATAAGAAATCTTATATGAATTGACTTAGATTTTGTATATTCCGGCCCATAAGGGGATACACTACATCCTGAAAGACAAGCCGAAACACCGCTCGGCAGACCGCCGAGTTGGTGCAAACGCACAAGAGAGAGGGAATTTCTAATGGGCAAGATTCTTGGTATCGACCTTGGTACTACTAACTCCGCAATGGCCGTCCTCGAGGGCGGTTCTCCGACCATCATCGTGAACGCCGAGGGCGACCGCACCACCCCGTCTGTCGTGGGCTTCCGTGCCGACGGCGACCGCGTTGTGGGTAAGGCCGCTAAGAACCAGGCTGTCACCAACCCCAAGAACACCGTGTTCTCCATCAAGCGCTTTATGGGCCGCAAGTACTCCGAGTGCACCTCCGAGATCAAGACCGTGCCGTACGAGGTCAAGGAGGGCCAGGGTGGCCGTGCCGTCGTCGACATCGAGGGCAAGGATTACACCGCCGAGCAGGTGAGCGCCATGACGCTCGCAAAGATGAAGGCCGACGCCGAGAAGTATCTGGGCGAGACCGTCACCGACGCCGTTATCACCGTCCCGGCCTACTTCAACGACGCCCAGCGTCAGGCCACCAAGGACGCCGGTAAGATCGCCGGCCTCAACGTCAAGCGTATCGTCAACGAACCGACCGCTGCTGCTCTGGCCTATGGCCTGGACAAGCAGGGCACCGACCAGCGCATCCTGGTCTTCGACCTGGGCGGCGGCACCTTCGACGTCTCCATCCTCGACCTCGCCGACGGCGTGTTTGAGGTTCTGTCCACCTCGGGCGACAACCACCTGGGCGGCGACGACTGGGATCAGCGCGTCATCGATTGGATGGCCGATAAGTTCCAGCAGGAGAACGGTGTCGATCTGCGTCAGGACCCCATGGCTCTGCAGCGTCTGAAGGAGGCCGCCGAGAACGCCAAGAAGGAGCTCTCCGCCGCCCAGCAGACCACCATCAACCTGCCGTTCATTACCATGAACCAGTCCGGCCCGCTGCACCTCAACTACACGCTGACCCGCGCCGAGTTCGAGAAGATCACCCGCGACCTGCTCGAGCGCTGCAAGCAGCCTGTCACCAACGCCCTGCGCGACGCCAAGCTTAAGCTCTCCGATCTGACCGAGGTCATCCTCGTCGGCGGCTCCACCCGTATGCCCGCTGTCCAGGAGCTCGTCAAGACCATGACCGGCAAGCAGCCCAACATGTCCGTGAACCCCGACGAGGTCGTTGCCGACGGCGCTGCCGTCCAGGGCGGCGTGCTCACCGGCGACGTCGAGGGCATCCTGCTGCTCGACGTTACCCCGCTGTCGCTGGGTGTCGAGACCATGGGCGGCATCATGACCAAGATGATCGACCGCAACACCACGATCCCGACCTCCAAGACCGAGGTCTACTCCACCGCTGCCGACAACCAGACCAGCGTCGAGATTAACGTGCTCCAGGGCGAGCGCGAGCTTGCCCGCGACAATAAGTCGCTCGGTAAGTTCCAGCTGACCGGTATCCCGGCTGCCCGCCGCGGCGTGCCGCAGATCGAGGTCACCTTCGACATCGACGCCAACGGCATCGTCAAGGTCTCCGCTAAGGACAAGGGCACCGGCAAGGAGCAGCAGATCACCATCTCCGGCTCCACCGCGCTTTCCGACGACGAAGTCGATCGCATGGTCAAGGACGCCGAGGCTCATGCCGAGGAGGACAAGAAGCAGAAGGAAGAGGTCGAGGTCCGCAACCAGACCGACAGCCTGTGCTACTCCACCGAGCAGACCCTCAACGAGCTCGGTGATAAGGTTTCCGCCGACGTGAAGTCCAAGGCCGAGGCCGCTATCGCCGACGCCAAGAAGGCGCTCGAGGGCTCTGACGTCGAGGCCATCAAGGCCGCCGGCGAGTCCCTGCAGTCCGTGGCCTACGAGCTGGCCCAGGTTGTCTACGCCGACGCTCAGCAGCAGACCGACGGTGCCGCCGGCGCCCAGCCTGCCGACGATGACGTCGTCGACGCCGACTACGAGGTTGTGGACGACGAGGACAAGTAATCATGTCCGCCCGTAAAGCTCGCACGGAGGCGGCCGCCGTTGGTGCCGCCCCCGTTGACTCTGAGGAGAAGGACGTGAAGATTCCCGTAGAGGCCGTTGACGATACCGAGGCCAACGAGGCCCCGGCCGCCGAGGCTGTCGAGAACCAGGTAGAGGATTCCAACAAGGAGGCGACGATGACCGAGGACGAGATGGTGGAAGCTGCTATCCGCGCCGGTGAGGAAGCCGCCGACAACGACTTTAAGCTCAAGTTCGAGCAGGCCCAAAAGGAGCTCGCCGACGTGCGCCATGAGCTCGATGCTGCGGCAGAGGCTCAGAAGGCCGCCGAGGACAAGGCAAAGGACGCCACGGAGCGTACCGCCCGTCTGCAGGCCGACTGGGAGAACTTCCGTCGCCGCACCGCCAACGAGCGCATTGCCGAGCGCGAGCGCGCGACCGAGAAGCTTGTCACCGCGCTGTTGCCGGTGATCGATGATATCGAGCGCGCGATCGACCATGCCCGCAGCCAGGAGCTTTCCGACGACTTTAAGCAGTTCGTCGACGGCGTCGACGCGGTGCATGCCAAGCTGCTCGATGTGTTTGCGCACGAGGGCGTTGAGCCCATCGACCCCAAGGGCGAGGCGTTCGATCCGCTCGAGCACCAGGCCGTGGGTCGCGTCGAGGACGCGTCGCAGTACGACGAGACCGTCAACGACGTGTACCAGAAGGGCTACCGCATGGCGGACCGCATCCTGCGTTCCGCGATGGTGACGGTGACCTACGGTGGCGAGAAGCGCCCCGCACCGGAGCCCGAAGCGGCGCCCGAGGATGCTGCGGCCGATACGGCCGAGAGCACCGAGGAGTAATTGAGAAGGGCCCCGGGGCAACACCCGGGGCCCTTTCTGGCCTAGTGCCATATGAAAGTATGAGCCGCCGCCCGCTGGGCGACGGATGAAACAGGAGAGGAGCTACGATGGCTGCAGGCAAAACCTTCTATGACATCCTGGGCGTATCCAAGAGCGCCTCCGACAAAGAGATCAAGAGCGCGTTTCGCAAGCTCGCGCAAAAATATCACCCCGATGCCGGCGGCGACGAGGCCAAGTTCAAGGAGATCAGCGAGGCCTACGAGACGCTTTCGGACGAGAAGAAGCGCAAAGAGTACGACCAGATGCTCATGTTTGGCGGTATGCCGGGCGCAGGCGGCGCGTATGGCGGCGGCTACGGTGCCGGCGCGGGTGCCAGCGGCTGGGGCGACATCTTCGACAGCATCTTTAGCGGCAACGGTGCCTGGGGTAGCGATTGGGGCTCGGGCTTTGCCGGGGCTGCGGGCGCTGCCGGTGCCGGCGCGGGTCGCAGCCGCGCTCGCAAGGGCGGCGACCTGTCGTTGACTGTCGACGTAACGGCCGAGGATGCGTTCCGCGGCGTGACGCACAAGGTCACCTACCGCATTCCCTCGACAGGCGAGCAGCAGACCATCACGGTCTCGGTGCCTGCGGGCGCGGTCGACGGCGGCAAGCTGCGCTACAAGCGTCGCGGCGAGTATGGCGTTGCGGGTGGCGAGCGCGGCGACCTGGTCGTGACCACGCATGTGGAGGAGCACCCGCTGTTTAAGCGCAAAGGCGCCGACGTGACCATGGAGGTACCGGTCTCGGTCTACGAGGCGGCGCTCGGCTGCACGGTGGACGTGCCGACGCCCGGCGGTGCGACGGTTCGTCTGAAGGTGCCCGCGGGTACCCAGACGGGCAAGAAGTTCCGCTTTAAGGAGATGGGCGCGCCCGACGTTAAGCACCGTGGCCGTACGGGCGCGCTGCTCGTTGAGATCAAGGTGCAGGTTCCCACGAACCTGTCCGATGACGAGCGCGATGCCATGACCAAGCTGCGCGAGGCCGACACGCGCGACTACCGCGAGAAGGTCAACCGTTACAAGGCGACGTACTAGTCTGGTTGTGGCGTACGCCCGCGCCCGCGGGCTTATGATGGACGATAACGAGACGGAAAGGGGTCAGGTAGCATGGCCGAGGACAATAGGAACAAACCGCTGTACATGATCAGCGTGGCGGCCGAGCTGACCGGCATGCACCCGCAGACTCTGCGCGTCTACGAGTCCAAAGGCTTGGTGAATCCCCAGCGCTCGGGCGGCAACACGCGCCTGTATTCGCGTGCCGATATCGAGCGCTTGGAGCTCATCAACCAGCTGACCGACGAGGGCATCAACCTCGCCGGCGTGGTGCGTATCCTCGATATGAAGGAGCGTGCTGAGGAGCGCGAGCGCGAGAACGAAAAGCTCCGTGCCCGCGTGCGCCAACTCGAGGACGAGCTGCACGAGTACAAGATGCAGAAGAAGATCACCGCCCTGGCCCCGCGCGACGGCTCAGTTAACCCCGAGCAAGTCATGCGCAAGCTGCTGGGCGCCGGCGGGGATCTCTAGGTTACGGCGTTTTACCAAACGCCGTAACCGGCCGACGCTGCGCGCCGCCCAGGGCGACAATTTGTCATTCAAAAGGCGAGGCATGACCAGAAGGTCAATGCCTCGCCTTTTTCATGCCAACTTGTTCGCCCTGGACGTCGCTCGCTGTCCGTCCTCTACCTGCGGCGTTGCCTTGCTCCGGATACGGTAGGGTAGTCATTGGGGACGTTCTTAAATGACTAGTCGAAAGGGACACTCTTGCACCAAATCTGCCGGCCCACACCGGGCTCGTCCTTTACTTTACTGAGATAAAGTGAACGTGCAGATTCGTAACCCACTTGCAACCGTTCTATGGCACGATATTGAACGAATGTATGCTACGCGCCCAAATCTTTTGGGCAGAGTGGGAGACAGTATGGTCAAGCTGTACGAGGACGGCATCTACCTGCGTAACGGCAGCGAGGTTGTGCCTGTGGCCGAGGCTGCCGAGCGCGGTATTACGCAGACGCCCGAGGATGCTAAGCGCGGCACCATCGCGTATTCGATCCTCCAGGCACACAACACGTCCGGCGACCCCGAGGCGCTCAAGATTCGCTTCGACGCCATGGCGAGCCACGACATCACCTTTGTCGGCATCATCCAGACGGCGCGCGCCTCGGGCATGGAGCAGTTCCCGCTGCCCTACGTGCTCACCAACTGCCACAACTCGCTGTGCGCCGTGGGCGGCACCATCAACGAGGATGACCACGTCTTTGGCCTTTCCGCGGCCAAGAAGTACGGCGGCATCTTCGTCCCGCCGCACATCGCCGTCATCCACTCCTTTATGCGTGAGAACTTTGCCGGTTGCGGCAGGATGATCCTGGGCTCCGACTCGCACACCCGCTACGGCGCCCTGGGTACCATGGCCGTGGGCGAGGGCGGCGGCGAGCTGGCCAAGCAGCTGCTGCGCGACACCTACGACGTTGCCTATCCCGGCGTCGTCGCCATCTACCTCACGGGCGCCCCGCGCCCCGGCGTCGGCCCGCACGATGTGGCGCTCGCCATCATCCGCGCCGTCTTTGCCAAGGGCTACGTCAAGAACAAGGTAATGGAGTTCGTGGGCCCCGGCATCGCGAGCATGACGACCGACTACCGCAACGGCGTCGACGTCATGACCACCGAGACCACCTGCCTGTCGAGCATCTGGGCCACCGATGAGGACACGCGCGCGTTTTTGGCCATGCACGGCCGCGGCGACGACTACCGCGAGCTCAAGCCCGCCGATGTTGCCTACTATGACGGCTGCGTCGAGGTCGACCTGTCGAGCATCAAGCCCATGATCGCGCTGCCGTTCCATCCTTCTAACGGCTTTGAGATTGACGAGCTCAACGAGAACCTCGAGGACATCCTTCACGAGGTGGAGGTCGAGGCCGCCAAGATCGGCGAGGGTAAGACGCACTTTAGCCTGCTCGACAAGATCGTCGACGGCAAGCTGCACGTGCAGCAGGGCGTCATCGCCGGCTGCTCGGGCGGCAACTACGACTCCGTGGTCCAGGCTGCCCGCGTGCTCAAGGGCGCCAACACCGGCTGCGGCGAGTTCTCGCTGTCGGTTTATCCCACGAGCCAGCCCGTGGCGCTCGAGCTTACACGCCGCGGTTACATCTACGACCTTATGGAGGCCGGCGCGATTGTGCGCACGGCATTCTGCGGCCCGTGCTTCGGCGCCGGCGACACGCCTGCCAATAACGGCCTGTCCATCCGCCACACCACACGCAATTTCCCCAACCGCGAGGGCTCCAAGCCGGGCAATGGCCAGCTGAGCGCCGTGGCCCTGATGGACGCCCGCTCCATTGCGGCGACGGCTGCCAACGGCGGCGTCCTGACGCCGGCGACCGACCTGCCCGAGGAGACTTGGGACGAGGCCTGCGAGTACACCTTTGACGACGCACCGTACAAAAAGCGCGTGTACTGGGGCTTTGGCAAGGCTGAGCCGGCCGACGAGCTGGTCGAGGGCCCCAACATCAAGCCGTGGCCCGCGATGGAGCCGCTCGGCGACGACATCCTGCTCAAGGTGTGCTCCAAGATCATGGATCCGGTCACCACGACCGACGAGCTCATTCCCTCGGGCGAGACGAGCTCCTTCCGCTCCAACCCGCTGGGTCTGGCCGAGTTTACGCTCAGCCGCCGCGACCCTGCCTACGTGGGTCGCTCCAAGGAGGTCGATGCCGTGGAGAAGCGCCGCGTTGCCGGTGAGGCCGTGGGCGACTTGGCCGCGCTCGATGCCGAGCTTGCCGGTGTGTTTGAGGCGCTGGCTGGTGCGGGCGTCGCGGCCGATGCCAAGGCGACTGAGTACGGCTCCATGCTCTACGCCAAGAAGCCCGGCGACGGTTCTGCCCGCGAGCAGGCCGCGAGCTGCCAGCGCGTAATTGGCGGTCTGGCCAACATCGTCCACGAGTACGCCACCAAGCGCTATCGCTCCAACGTGATGAACTGGGGTATGGTGCCCTTCCAGATGGAGGCCGAGCCCAGCTTTGAGGTGGGCGACTACGTCTTTGTGCCGGGTATCCGTGCCGCGCTCGACGGCGACCTAAAGGACATCGCCGCCTACGTGGTGCGCGCCGACGGTGCGGTCGAGCAGATTGAGCTCTACATTGCCGATATGACGGCAGAGGAGCGCGCCATCGTCAAGGCCGGCTGCCTGATCAACTACAACAAGTTCAAGGCCGCTGCCGAGTAACGTTGCTGTACGCCCCTGCCACACCTTTCCCTCGTGCTCACGCGCTTCGCGAGGGTCGCCCGAGGGAAAGGTGTGGCAGGGGCTACCGCGACGTTCTCGTTGGGTCTTGAGGGACGCTAATAAATAGACCTGCTTGATGCCGCCTCTGTTATCGGGGCGGCTTCTTTTGTCGAAAACCACCATGAAGGGGTAGGCGCCTTTGCGGTGGTTCCGTTTGTCTCGACCTGTAACATCTGGGCTCCTATTTGACGAGCGGCTGTTACAGATTGAGACAAACGATCGCCGCCGATCATTTCATCTCAATCTGTAACATCTAGGATCGAAAAGGGCCGCTAGATGTTACAGATCGAGACAGTGGAACATCGGAACCGAAACTATCACAAAGGTGCCTGCCTGGCGGGTCCTTATTTCGATGGGGCCCAGGTTATTTCATCGTCAAATAGCCAAGTGCGTGCTGAGCCACTGTCGCGCGCTGTCTGTGGATCGGGCTCGCAAGTTTGTTCGTAGGCATCCTCGGTACACCGATCCATAAAATCGACGACTGCCGTCTGGTCGCCTTCCATGACGTAGATCACGTTGCCATCCGAGATATAGACTCCCGGCCCTTCGTTGTCCACGTAGCCGGGGTCGTATGAAACGTTGCACAGTCTGCTCCCGTTCGCCGCATCGAGTTCAAGGGTCGAATAATACCCGCCATTCATTTGGACTTTCTTGGCTCGATATATTGCGGCGCCGTACCATCGCTTAAACGTCTTGCCTTTGAGTAAACTGGTTGCCTTGCCGATAAGCTGCTCATCTTGGGTATAGCGCGTGGCTCCAAGTTCGATTCGGGGATAGTTACTGACCCCAAGCGCTGCGGGCGTACCGTCGAAATCGACGGTGATTGAATCGGGTTTGACGATATCGGTGAGGATTTCGATGGGGTAGCTTACGGTTTCAACCGCCGCCTGCGTTGCCGAGGCAGGGAGAAATGCGAGATAGATAATGCCCACGCCGACTGCGGTAATTGCAAACGCTAAGACGAGCAGGCCGATATAGGTGGAGCGTTTCATGGCGAGTACCCCGCAAACAGTATGCATTCATTAAGATAAGTGATAACAGCTTACGACAATATTCAAAAGAAAGCGACCGCCCGGAATGAGAGGGGCTAAAAGGCCCTATTAGGCTCCGATTTGACCTCTAATAGGAATATTTGCCCCCTCCTCTCATTCTGGGCGAGAGGTCAATAATTGAGTTCACGAGTTTTGCGCAATACTATTCTCACTAAACTCACTATTTTCACTATAAGCACTATAAAAACGATGGGGGCGATGACGAGAACATTGTGACGTGCGATAGCTAAGCCGTTTAAGCCGGACTCTGACCTTGAATCTCCGCCTCTATCTGTGCGAACGGGCTATTGTCGGTTCTCGATTCCATCGCTGCGTTCTCGTTGGGTCTTGGGATCGCCAAACGTAGACTGGGCTTGATGTCGCCTCTTTTAATCGGGGCTGATTCTTCTCTGGACCACCCCAAAGGGGACGGGCACCTTTGTGGTGGTTCTTGGTTTGTCTCGATCTGTAACAGTTAGACCCTAATTTGCCGAGTAGATGTTACAGATTGAGACAAACGGGTGCCGCTGAACAATTCGTCTCGATTTGTAACATCTGGAGCCAGAAACGGTCGATAGATGTTACAGATTGAGACGGTAGCGCACCTGTGCGGCGGCGGGCCGACATCTTTACCCCTATCTCTTAATCACTCAGAAAATCTTATATATAGAGACTTAGATTTGTGTATAAGATCGCGCAAAGCTGGCAACAATACTTCTCGAACAACGTGAAGCCGCCCCGTAGGGCGGCCGCCCCAAGAGAGGTGATTCCATGAGAATCGATAAGCTAGCAATGACGTCGCGCGAGGCGCTGCAGACCGCCATGAGCACGGCTGCCGACGCGCAGGCCGGCGCGGTGGAGCCGATTCACCTGCTGTCCGCCCTGCTCGGTGCCGGCGAGCGCAATATCTCCGTGATCATCGAGCGCATCGGTGCCGACCCGGCTCAGCTTGCACGCTCCACGCAGGATGCCATTGACCACGCGCCCAAGGTTTCCGGCGAGGGTCAGCAGATGGGTCTTTCCAACGAGCTCGTCCGCGTCATCGAGAAGGCCGAGAAGAAGGCCACCAAGATGGGCGACAGCTTTGTGGTGACCGAGCATCTGCTGATGGCGCTTGCCGAGGACAAGGGCGAGGCGGGCCGCGTGCTGCGCGACGCCGGCGTCACCAAGGAGCGCATCGAGCAAGTCTACGAGGAGCTGCGTGGCGATGACCGCGTGACGTCTGCCGAGGACAAGACTCAGTTTGAGGCACTGGAGCAGTACGGTCGCAACATCTGCGATCTGGCCCGCGCCGGCAAGCTCGACCCGGTCATCGGCCGTACCGATGAGATTCGCCGCACCATCCAGGTCCTGTCCCGTCGCACCAAGAACAACCCCGTGCTCATCGGCGAGCCGGGCGTCGGCAAGACGGCCATCGTCGAGGGCATCGCCCAGCGTATCGTGGCTGGCGACGTGCCGAGCACCCTGCGCGACCGCGACCTTATCGAGCTCGACATGAGCGCGCTGGTCGCCGGCGCCAAGTACCGCGGTGAGTTCGAGGACCGCTTGAAGGCTGTACTCAAGGAAGTCCAAAAGTCCGAAGGCAAGGTCATCCTGTTCATCGATGAGCTCCACACCATCGTGGGCGCGGGTGCCACCGAGGGTTCCATGGATGCCGGCAACATCCTCAAGCCGGCGCTCGCCCGTGGCGACCTGCACGCGATCGGCGCGACCACGCTCGACGAGTACCGCAAGTACATCGAGAAGGACGCGGCGCTCGCCCGTCGTTTCCAGACCGTTATGGTGAGCGAGCCCACCGTCGAGGACACCATCTCGATCCTTCGTGGCCTCAAGGAGAAGTACGAGATCTTCCACGGCGTGCATATCACCGATAGCGCGCTCGTGGCCGCCGCCGACCTCTCCGATCGCTACATCGCCGACCGTTTCCTGCCCGACAAGGCCATCGACCTGGTCGATGAGGCGGCAAGCCGCCTACGCATGGAGCTCGACAGCATGCCGGTCGAGATCGACGCCACCACGCGTCAGCTCACTCAGCTGCAGATCGAGGAACAGGCGCTCATGAAAGAGACCGATGACGCCTCCAAGGAGCGTCTGGAGGCCCTGCGCCAAGAGATCGCCGAGGTCCAGGAAAAGCTCAACGTGCAAAAGGCCGGCTGGCTCAACCAAAAGAACGCCATCGACCACGTGCAGGAGCTCAAGGGGCAGCTCGACGAGGCCAAGAGCGAAGAGGAGCGTGCGACGCGCAACGGCGATTTGGGTCGTGCGTCCGAGCTGCGCTACTCCGTGATTCCGGGCCTGCAGCAGCAGATTCAGGATTCCGAGGCCGCGCTCGAGGCGCAAAAGCAGCAGGACGGCGAGGGCCTCAACGAGCAGGTGACCTCCGATGAGATCGCCGAGGTCGTGAGCGCCTGGACCGGCGTGCCCGTGTCCAAGATGATGCAGGGCGAGCTCGACAAGCTGAAGGGCTTGGAGGGCGAGCTGCATAAGCGCGTCATCGGCCAGGACGAGGCGGTCTCCGCTGTCGCCGCGGCCGTGCGCCGCAGCCGTGCGGGTCTCTCCGATCCGGACAAGCCCATCGGCAGCTTCTTCTTCCTGGGCCCCACCGGCGTGGGCAAGACCGAGCTCGCCAAGGCGCTGGCCGAGTGCCTGTTCGATGACGAGCGCGCGCTCGTGCGTATCGACATGTCCGAGTATATGGAGAAGTTCAGCGTCCAGCGTCTGATTGGTGCGCCCCCGGGATACGTGGGCTACGACGAGGGCGGTCAGCTCACCGAGGCCGTGCGCCGTCGTCCGTACTCTGTGATCTTGCTCGACGAGATGGAGAAGGCTCATCCGGATGTCTTTAACGTGCTGCTGCAGGTACTTGATGACGGTCGTCTGACCGATGGCCAGGGTCGCCAGGTGTCCTTCAAGAACACGATTATCATCATGACGTCTAACGTGGGCTCCAAGGCCATCGCCGATCTGTCCGGTAAGGACGAGGAGGAGATGCGCCATCAGGTCGACGCCGCCATGGCTCAGACCTTCCGCCCCGAGTTCCTCAACCGTATCGACGATATCGTGGTGTTCCATCCGCTCGGTATGGCGCAGATCGAGAAGATCGTCGACATCCAGCTCGCCGACGTCCGCGCGCGTCTGGCCAAGGAGCGCATGACGCTTGCCATCACCCCGGCGGCCAAGCAGATGCTCGCCGTGGGCGGCCTGGACCCGGTCTTTGGCGCCCGTCCGCTCAAGCGTCTGGTTCAGCGCGAGGTCGTGGATGCCATCGCCGCCGCTATCATCGACGGCACGGTGCGCGAGGGCGATCAGGTGACGGTCGATGCCGACAAGGACGGCGGCTTTACCGTCGTGTGCGACAACACGCCGGCGGCCACCTACGAGGTCCCCGACGCTGAGTAGATTTTTGGGGCCGGCTTTAAAACCGCCCCTCATCGCAAAACGCCAAGGGCGGCGGATCCAATTGGGTCCGCCGCCCTTTTTCGTGCGACAATCGATGATGTTGAGCATGAGTACATGGCAAGGAGATATGCAGATGAACGTCGAGATCAAGACGAACACGCCGGCGACTAACGCCGCGTCCGCCGCACCAAAGCCCGCACCGAAACCGGCGCCCAAGCCGTGCGACCCCTACATTCGTGCCGAGAACGAGGACGATGACGGTTACGACCCCTACAGCGATCGCCGCCTCGAGCGCGAGCCGATGTTCGAAGCCGACCCCTGGCGCTAGTCCTGGGCTTTGATGCTCGGCAGCAGGATCTGCGCGAGGTAGTCGGTCTCGAGTTTGGTCGCGGCGTCGGCTTTGCCGTCTTTGCCGACCAGCACGTTCTTGATCTGGCTATAGGTGTAGCGGTTGCCGGTCGTAAGCTCGACAAGCTCAATGGCCGTGTCCATGGGGTAGGTTGACACGGGATTCTGCGTCCGTCCGTTGATGGTCTGGGGCACCACGTACGGATAGACGGGGCCGCTGGCGTAGACGGTATAACCGTTGCCTAGATTGGCCGCACCCAAAACCGTATCGCCCTCATCGGGCGTAAAGCTCTCGCCTTCGCGCACCGCGACGAGCGTCACGATCGGTGTATCGCTGTCGCCGGCAAGATAGATGCATAGCGTGCTGCCATTTTGCCAAGTCTCGACCTTGCCGTACCACTCGACGGGGATATCGAGCTGGTAGAGGTCGGTTGCCTTGTGACGGGCGTCGGCATCATGGGCCGCCTGTGCCTTTTGCGCGCTCACGGCATTGACGGCGGCGTCGCGCCGCGCGGTTGCCGCCTGCTGGAGCACCTTGGCGGTGGCGGCGGAGCTCGCGCCTCCCTCCTCGGCATACTTGGCGGCGGCATCGATCTGGTCGTCGGTTACCGTGTCGGCTGAAGGCACCTTGAGCTTAAAGGTAGCCTGGGCACTTAAATCCTGTCCATCGCTCTTAACGGTGACCTGCGTCTTGGTGGCCGGGACGGTATAGATGGTGCCGTCGGCCGCGATGGGGGAGGCGGCGATGGAGAGCGTGTAATCGCCGGGCAGCAGTTTGATGCCGCGGCCGTGCTCGTCAACATAGAGCGTTTCGCTCACGGAGGAGCCATCAGCGTCCTGACCGCTTACCTGTACGGGAATCTTGGAGCCGGTGGAGCAGTCGAGGCCCGCGGCATGCACGCCAATCTGCACTGACATCATCGTGTGGGCATTGGCGGCGACAGCGGCAGCCTGCTCTTGCTGATATCCGTTCCAGGCGGCATAGCCTGCGCCGCCGGCGACGAGCGCGACGGCCACGACACCGGCGACCATCAGATTGCGGCGCTTGGGCGACATCTTGCGATGGCGAACCTCGGCCTCGCGTGCCGAGGGAACGGACGGTAGGGGGATATCGCCCATGGCGATGGTCTCGTCCACGGCAGGCGCAGAGCCCAGGCCGGGAAGCTCGCGGGTCAGCGAATCTTCGGCCGGCAAGCTGTCGAGCAAGATGGTTTCCTCGCTCGTGTCGGATTCGGGCTGGTCGTCGGCCTCGCATTCGGTGTCTTCGTGATCTGCCCCATCTTCGGCAGGCTCAACGTCGTCTGCATCCTGATCATCGGACTGCGCCTCGGCTTCCGACTCATCCTGCACATCAACGCCCGAATCGTCAAACGCAATCTCATTAAGTGAAATCCGGTCTAGGCTCTTCAGGGCTTCGGCACACGCTTCTGCATCTTGGGCCGCATCCTCTTGGCCCATCGTCTCATCATTCATACATCCCCCAAGCTCAATATCGGGACAACAATGTACCCAAAATTGGGGTCACATAGAGCTGTCAGGCGGTTGGAAATCTGATTTTATCTGTGAGAGAGGTTTTGCATATGTGCGTGAATGCGCGCAACAACAAAAAGCCCCGGAAAGCGGGCGAATTGCTTTCCGGGGCTGCGCATGACGCGCGATTGCGGCATCGGCTAAGTTTGCCTACATCCAAATGTGGACGGAATAAACACGTTACTCGGCGTGTGCGTAATCCACCTTGGCGCGGCGAGCGGTGGCCTTCTCCCAATCGCTGGTGCCCTCAAAGACATCCTGCTTGTAGGGATTGCGGCCGAGCTTCTTGGCGCGGTAGGCGATGTAGATGATCGCGGCGACGTTGGCGACCAGTGCGGCGACCGAGACCGCGGTGGCGGCGCCGGGGTCGAGCGTGGAGTGGGTCACAAAGATGGACTCCTCCTGGAAGTACGGGAACACCTGGGCAAACATGCACCAAATGGCCAGCGTAAAGGCGCGGTTCTGGATCCAGCCGCCCTTGTTCCAGATAAAGGCGGCGACGGTGGGCGCCAGCAGCAGCGCAAAGCCGCAGAACCAGGAGTGGGTGGGCAGGCAGTTGTAGGTGTAGCAGAAGTTCCAGATATCGTAGGCGATGATGTAGACCCAGGTCATGTCGGGCCACAGCATGTCGGTCTGATCCTCGGAGGCGTAGACGCTCCACCAACCGGTCATGCAGAAGATGTTGATGAGACCGGCGATGCCGTTGAACACGTTGTTCCAGCCGGCCAGCTGCGTAGCACCTTCGGAGGTGACCCAGGTGGACTCGCCCAGGACAAAGAAGTGATAGGCGCTCTCAAAGTCGGACACGACGGCGATCATGATGTTGATGGCGACGATCACAAACGGCCATGCGCGGAACCAATGCGCCTTGCCGATCTTGCCCCACTGGTACTTAATGGCAATGAAGCCCCAGCAACCGGCCAGCGCCGCGTATACCTTGGCGTAGTGGAACCAGCTGTTCTGGTACACATGGGTGGGGTTGGTGAGTGCCCACTCGGCACCTTGCGAAACGCCGATGGCGATGGCGACGCAGTAGATGGTCATGGCCAGCGGAGCCACGCCAAAGATGATTGCCGCGCCCAGCTTGGTGCGGCGGCCGACCTCGTTGAGCACGATCAGACCAATAAAGACCATGGCCCAGCCGGCCCAGTGGATAAGGGTATCGCTACCCCAAACATCGAACAGCATGCTGCTCTCCTTTCACACGCCCGCGGCCCCTCTTCTGATCGCGGGCAGTTTGGCTAAATGTCGTCAGTTCTGGGGCTTGCGCTCCGGATACTTGGCGGTATAGCCCTCGATGTGGAGCGTCGAGGCGATGATTTCCTTGACCGTCTCGTCGGGCACATCGGGGTGCGTGCGGATATACATCAACAACCCCATGATGAGGGTGTAGAACGTCTCGTAGACATGGTCGATGCGCAGCTCGTGATGGGCGACAAAGTCCACCACGGTGGTGTCGCAGATATACTGCGCCACGCGCTGGACCACGTTGTGCAAAAAGCCGCCGTAGAGCGCGCCGCTGCTCGAGGTGAGCGTGCTCGGCAGCTCGTGGCCGCTCACGACCAGGTGCTTAAAGAGCGGGGCGACGGTGTCGAGTGCGCCTTCGATGTCGCCGACCGTGCGGCTGGCGTTCCACTGCTCGAGCTCGGAGATAAAACCGTCGATTGCCTCGTCCATAACAGCGGTGACGGCGGCGTCCATATCGGCGAAGTAGTGGTAGAACAACGAGCGCGTACAGCCGGCACGCTTGGTCACGGCCGATACCGAAAGATGCGACACGCCCAGCTCGGAGCTCACGGCGCGCACGGCGGCGAGAATCTCGCGACGGCGCTCGTCACCTGTCAGGCGCTTTGTCGCACTGTCGGGCGTGGGGACGGCGTCGGCCACAGAGATGTTCACTGTGTTATCGCTCATGCGTTTGCCGCCTTTCATCCTCTTTTGCCTGACCGTTCGCCTAACAGTCTTGAATATTGTTGACGGTTCGTCAATACTATTTTTGACACAATGTCAACTAATGGCGGGTGAACGGCATGGGGGCATGTCCGGCCTGCAAAAAAGAGGGGCGCCGCGGTCTCGCCGGACTGCGGCAAGAGAAGGGACAACCATGATTCTCAACGGACCGGGAATTAGCTACACCGAGCCCGACATCGGTTCGGAGTTCGTGCCGCCGCTGCCGGAGCATCCGCGCGAGGCAATCGTCAAGCTGTGCGAGCACTGCACTAACCGTCTGCTGCATCGCGACGAGCTGCTGGGCTACGAGTACTGGTCGTTTGCCGAGGCCGCAACCGACGAGCAGGCCGAAGTGCTCTGCAAGATGAAGATGCGCCGTCCCTATACGCTGCCCGAGATGGTCAAGCTCACCGGCATGCCTGAGGCCCAGATCGAGAAGATGCTCGACGACATGAGCTACACGGGTCTGCTCGAGTACAACTGGGAAAATCCCGAGCGCGCCAAGCAGTGGGTGCTGCCCATGCTGGTACCGGGTTCCGCCGAGTTCCTCAACATGCGCGTGGGCCAGCTCGAAGAGCACCCGGTCTATGCCAAGTTCTTTGAGCAGGCGTCCAAGGGACCGCTGTCCAAGGCCACGCCGATGGTGCCGCCCGGAGGTGCCGGCATCGGCATGCACGTCATTCCGGTCGAGAAGGCCATTGACGCCGCGAGCACCTCGGTGCCGATCGAGCATATCGAGCATTGGCTCGACAAATACGATGGCAAATATGCCGCCAGCACCTGCAGCTGCCGCGCGAGCCGTCGCATGATGGGCGAGGGCTGCGCCGACGATCCCGCCGACTGGTGCATTGCCGTGGGCGATATGGCCGACTATGTGGTTGAGACCGACCGCGGTCACTATGTGACGCGCGAGGAAGTCTACGACATTTTGCGCCAGGCCGAGGACAACGGCTTTGTGCACCAGATCACCAATATCGACGGCGAGAACAAGATCTTCGCCATCTGCAACTGCAACGTTAACGTGTGCTACGCCCTGCGCACCTCTCAGCTGTTCAACACGCCCAACCTGTCGCGCTCGGCCTATGTCGCCAAGGTCGAGAAGGACAAGTGCGTGGCCTGCGGTCGCTGCGTTGAGGTGTGCCCGGCCGGTGCCGCCAAGCTCGGCCAGAAGCTCTGCAGCAAAAAGGCCGGCGGACAGGTGCCCGAGTATCCGCGCCAGGAGCTGCCCGATGCCACCAAGTGGGACCACACCAAGTGGTCGCCCAACTACCGCAACGACAACCGCATCGAGACACACGAGTCCGGCACCGCTCCCTGCAAGACGGCCTGCCCCGCACATGTTGCCGTTCAGGGCTATTTGAAGCTCGCGGCTCAGGGTCGCTATGACGAGGCCCTAGCACTCATTAAGCGCGAGAACCCGCTGCCCGCTATCTGCGGCCGCGTGTGCAACCGCCGCTGCGAGGACGCCTGCACCCGCGGCCGTGTGGACGCCGCCGTGGCTATCGACGAGGTCAAGAAGTTTATCGCCCAGCGCGATCTGGACGCCGCGACCCGCTATGTCCCACCTGTGGTGACCCCGACGCGCGCTGGCGGCTTCGATCAGAAGATTGCCATCATCGGTGCCGGCCCGGCTGGCCTGTCCTGTGCTTTCTATCTTGCCGAGAAGGGCTACAAGCCCGTCGTGTTCGAGAAGAACGAGCGCCCGGGCGGCATGCTCACCTACGGCATTCCCAGCTTTAAGCTGCAGAAGGATGTTATCGAGGCCGAGGTCGAGGTCATTCGCCTGATGGGTGCCGAGTTCCGCTATGGCGTGGAAGTCGGTCGCGACGTGACGCTCGACGAGCTGCGCGCGCAGGGCTTTAAGGCCTTCTACGTGGCTATTGGCTGCCAGGGCGGCCGCCTTGCCGGTATTCCGGGCGAGGATGCCGAGGACGTGACCGTGGCCGTTGACTTTTTGCGTGAGGTCAACAGTGGCAAGATCGATGCGCTGCCCGGCCGCACCATCGTGGTGGGCGGCGGCAACGTGGCTATCGATGTCGCGCGCAACGCCTGCCGCCTGGGCTCCGAGCACGTTGAGATGTTCTGCCTGGAGAGCGAGGCCCAGATGCCCGCCAGCGAGGAAGAGCGTCGCGAGGCCATCGAGGACGGCGTGCACATCAGCTGCGGTTGGGGCCCCAAGGAAGTTCACCTGGACGAGGCCGGTCGTGTGTGCGGTATCACCTTCAAGCGCTGCACGCGTGTCTTTGACGACGAGGGCCGGTTTGCGCCCGAGTACGACGAGAACGATCTGCGCCGTGTCGATGCCGACCGTGTCGTCATGTCGATTGGCCAGTCCATTGTGTGGGGCGATCTGCTGGCTGGCTCCAAGGTGGAGCTTGGCCGCGGCCAGGGCGCCCTTGCCGATCCTCAGACCTATCAGACCGCTGAGCCCGACATCTTTGTGGGCGGAGACGTCTACACCGGCCCGAGCTTTGCCATCGATGCCATCGCCGCCGGTCACGAGGCCGCCGTGTCCATCCATCGCTTTGTGCAGCCGGGCTCCACGCTCACCATCGGCCGCAATCAGCGCCGCTACACCGCGCTCGACCGCGACGATGTCGTGATCGAGAGCTACGACAACGCGAGCCGCGAGGTGGCGCATGTCGACCGCGAGCGCGAGAAGGCCGCGCCGTTTAGCGAGTACGTCGAGACCTTTACCGAGGAGCAGGTGCGCGCCGAGACCGCCCGCTGCCTGGGCTGCGGCGCCTCGATCGTCGACCCCAACAAGTGCATCGGCTGCGGCCTGTGCACCACCAAGTGCGCGTTTGACGCCATCCATCTGGATCGCGACCGCCCCGAGTGCTCCACGATGGTCAAATACGAGCAAAAGCTCCCAAGCCTCGGCAAGTATGCTTTAAAGCGTGCAATCAAAATCAAGTTCGGTCGTAAATAGGTAACCATGGCGGGTAAGGGGACGGCGCAGGCTAGACTTCGCCGTCCCCTTGCTTTGAGTTTGCATCGCATCAACCGTTGTTGAAAGGTTTCTACCTTGCATGAATTGGGAATCGTTTATCACATTATTCGTGATGTTGAGAACGTGGCGCGCGCCAATGGCGTGCGTCGCGTTTCGAGCGTGACGTTGCTACTGGGCGAGGTCTCGGGCGTCGTTCCCGACTTGCTGCTCGACGCTTGGCGCTGGGCAGCAGATAAAAAGCCTATCACCGAGGGCGCGGAGCTTATCGTGGAGCCCGTCGAGGCCGTGACACATTGCGAGGCGTGCGGCTGCGACTACGCGACGGTCGAGCACGGCAAGACCTGTCCCCAGTGCGGTAGCGGCGAGACCTATTTGCTGCAGGGCCAAGAGGTAGTGATCAAACAGATCGAGACCCCCGACGAGGACCCGGCAGACGCTGTCCCCGACGGCCCTTCCGACGTCCCCGACGCCGTCGACGCCGCCAACCCCCTCCACATCGCCTAGGATTCCCTATAAGTTGCGGTGAAATAGTTCCTAAATTCAGCCTTCTGGCTCTTAAACAAGAACTATTCCACCGCAACTATTTTGAGTGGTTTCGTAGACCATAAGTCACAAAAAAGTCAAGCCATGTCTGTTTAAACAAAATGGCGGCAGTATAAGCGCATTCGCGCTTGCCTAAAATCGATATTAATGAACAGCCTGCTTGTATCTGTAAAATGCATGGCTTGATGAGCGACGCCTTGTCGTGTAATGAGTCAAAAAGCAGTAACGTAATCAACTTGTAACAAACTTAGACGTTTAAACAAATAATCCAACCTTTTGCGGATTTAGCTATAATTCCACAAACCAAACAGGTATACTCCTTTCATGTCGTGTAGGAATTACGTAGACAAAAAGGAGGTTATGTGATGGTAAGTATTGTTCTTGCTAGCCACGGGGACTTGGCAGCTGGAATCAAGCAGACGGGCTCGATGGTCTTTGGCGATCAGCCGTCTGTTGCCGTGGTCTCGCTCGAGCCGAGCATGGGCCCCGACGACTTCCGTGCCAAGGTCGAGGAAGCAATCGCTTCCTTCGAGGACCAGGAGCAGGTGCTCTTCCTCGTTGATCTGTGGGGCGGCACGCCGTTCAACCAGATCAGCGGGCTCATCGAGGGCCACGATTCCTGGGCTATCGTCACCGGTGTCAACCTGCCTATGCTCATCGAGGCATATTCGCAGCGCTTTGACGCAAAGAACACTGCACATGCAATCGCAAAACATCTCGTGACTGAGGCTAAGGCTGGCGTGCGCGTCAAGCCCGAGTCTCTGGAGCCCGAGGAGAAGAAGCCGGCTGCGGCCGCTGCTGCTCCTGCAGGCGCCATTCCTCCGGGAACGGTCATCGGCGACGGGCACATCAAGATTGCCCACGTCCGTATCGACACCCGTCTGCTTCATGGTCAGGTGGCCACCACGTGGACCAAGCAGATCAACCCCAACCGCATCATCGTGGTTTCCGACGGCGTTGCTCACGACGAGCTCCGCAAGACCATGATCGAGCAGGCTGCCCCTCCGGGAGTCCATGCCAACGTCGTTCCCATCAAGAAGATGGCCGAGGTCGTCAAGGACACGCGCTTTGGTGACACCAAGGCCATGCTGCTCTTTGAGAACCCGCAGGATCTGCTCAAGGCCATCGAGGCCGGCGTCGACATCAAGGAAGTCAACATCGGTTCCATGGCTCACTCCAAGGGCAAGGTCGTCGTCACCAACGCCGTCGCTATGGGCGATGACGACGTTAAGACCCTCGAGGCCCTCAAGGCCAAGGGCGTCAAGTTCGAGGTCCGCAAGGTTCCTTCGGATGCCTCCGAGGATCTCGACGCCATGTTGAAGAAAGCTAAGGCCGAACTGGCCGCTCAAGCATAGTAAAGGAGGGTCCGATACATGTCTGCAATCACTATTCTGCTTGTTGCGATTGTCGCGTTGCTTGCCGGTATGGAAGGCATTCTGGATGAGTTCCAGTTCCATCAGCCGCTCGTGGCATGCACGCTTATCGGTCTCGTAACCGGTCACCTTCAGGAGGGCATCCTCCTGGGCGGTTCGCTCCAGATGATGGCCCTTGGCTGGGCTAACGTCGGCGCCGCCGTCGCGCCTGACGCCGCTCTGGCCTCGGTCGCTTCTTCGATCATCATGGTGCTCGCCCTCAACGGCGGCGCCACTGATTCGGCCAAGGCCGTTACCGCGGCCATCGCCGTCGCCGTTCCGCTGTCGGTCGCTGGTCTGTTCCTGACCATGATCTGCCGTACCATTGCTACCGCTATCGCTCACGCCATGGACGGTTGCGCCGAGAAGGGCGATTTCTCTGGCATCGAGCGCTGGCAGTACGCTGCCATCCTCATGCAGGGCCTTCGTATCGCCATCCCGGCAGTACTTCTGTGCATCATCCCGGCCGAGGCCGTTACCAACGCGCTTAACGCTATGCCCGACTGGCTGTCCGGCGGCATGGCTGTCGGCGGCGGCATGGTCGCTTCCGTCGGTTACGCCATGGTCATCAACATGATGGCCACCAAGGAGACCTGGCCGTTCTTCATTCTCGGCTTTGTCCTTGCTGCCATCCCTCAGCTCACGCTGATCGCCCTTGGCCTCATCGGCATCTCCCTTGCCCTCATCTACCTTGGCCTTAAGGATCTGGCCAAGCAGGGTGGCGGCATGGGCGGTGGCTCCGGCGACCCGCTCGGCGACATTCTGAACGATTACGAGTAGGAGGGGAGTGATACATATGGCAGAGAACAAGATTCAGCTCACCAAGGCTGACCGCAAGAAGGTTTGCTTCCGTCATCAGTTCCTTCAGGGCTCGTGGAACTACGAGCGTATGCAGAACGGCGGCTGGTGCTTCGCAATGATCCCTGCGATCAAGAAGCTCTACACCAGCAAGGATGACCAGATTGCCGCTCTTAAGCGCCACCTGGAGTTCTATAACACCCACCCCTATGTTTCCGCCCCCGTCATTGGCGTTACCCTCGCTCTCGAGGAGGAGCGCGCCAACGGTGCTCCGATTGACGACGTCGCCATTCAGGGCGTCAAGGTCGGTATGATGGGCCCGCTCGCCGGCGTCGGCGACCCCGCCTTCTGGTTCACCCTTCGCCCGATTCTGGGCGCTCTGGGCGCTTCCCTGGCCCTGTCCGGCAGCATCGCCGGTCCGCTGCTGTTCTTCTTCGCGTGGAACATCATCCGTTACGCCTTCCTGTGGTACACGCAGGAGTTTGGCTACAAGGTCGGCTCCTCCATCGCCAAGGACCTCTCCGGCGGTCTGATGGGCAAAGTCACCGAGGGTGCTTCCATCCTGGGTATGTTCATCATCGGCGCCCTGGTCGAGCGCTGGGTGTCCATCTCCTTCACCCCGGTCGTCTCCAAGGTCACGCAGTCTGCTGGCGCCTTTATCGACTGGGCTAACCTGCCCTCCGGTTCTGAGGGTGTCAAGGAAGCACTGACGATGTATAACTCCATCGGTGCTAACGCCCTTGATCAGGTGAAGGTCACCACGCTTCAGGCCAACCTCGATCAGCTCATCCCCGGCCTTGCCGCCGTGTGCCTGACCCTGCTGGTCTGCAAGCTCCTTAAGAAGAAGGTCAGCCCGATCGTCATCATCCTGGCTCTCTTCGCCATCGGCATCATCGGTCGCGTCTGCGGCTTCATGTAAGCACGTTTCGGCTTAAGACCGAGAATTGCTAGGCAAGGGCTTTTGAGCCATTGAAACGGACCGCACCCGGTGGGTACACTGGATGCGGTCCGATTGTTTTATTTGGAGGGCGAGGCGCGCATGGCGCAATCTCAGAACAGCACGGTCGATCTGGCAACGCCGGCAACCTGCCTGATGGGGCTTACCAGCCACGGTAACGTGATGGTGGGCAATAAGGCGTTCGAGTATTACAACGAGCGCAATCCCGAGGATTATATTCAAATCCCGTGGGACGAGGTCGACTATATTGCCGCCGAGGTTTTGCGTGGCACCAAGAAGATCACGCGTTTTGCCATCTTCACCAAGGACAACGGTCACTTTACGTTTTCGACGCGCGACGACAAAGAGACGTTGCGCGCGGTCCGCAAGTACGTTGACGAGGATAAGCTCGTGCGTTCGCCCGACTTTATCGATGTGACGGCCAAGGGCGCCAAGAGCATTCCCTCCGTTATCAAAAACCTCTTCCACAAAGGCAACTAGCTCCTCATAAGTTGCGGTGAAATAGTTCCTAAATACGGCTTTAGATGCTTCAGACAGGAACTATTCCACCGCAACTTCGAAGTCTAGTCATGCGACGTATTGCGATGCAGTAAATCTGCTACACTAGTACAACATGCCTCCGTAGCTCAGGGGATAGAGCACCGCTCTCCTAAAGCGGGTGTCGTGCGTTCGAATCGCA
>CABUEK010000021.1:0-45440 GCA_902490565.1 uncultured Collinsella sp.
CATGGTCGTGGGCATCGTCGGCGCGTTCTTCGGCGTGCTGGCGTAAGGGCCCGGCTGTATAGATTTTCGTTGCAACCTGGAAAGGGGATGGAGCAGGCCTATGCCCTCCATCCCCTTTTTGTATAGAAGGAGTTCGTATGTTCGCGAAGGATCGCGAAGCAATGCGCCTGACGCCGGCAGAGGTCAAGCTGATTCTTATTGAGTCCCTGCAGTGGTGCGCCAACAACGCGGTCTACTTTTTGGGGCTTATCGGTGCGGCCACGTATGATCTGGCTGGCACGGCCTTTTTGGTTGCTGCCATTACGCTCGCGCGCAATCTTATGACGTCGGTGGGCAATATGGTGTCGGGCTCGGTCATCGACCGCTTTGGACCGCGCCGGACGTCGTTTGTGACGTGCGTGATTACGGCTGTGCTATCGCTGGGCGTGGGGTTGGCGCCGCTGTCTGTCCCCGGGCTTGTGTTCGCCGCGTGCGTCTTGGGACTTGCGGGCGGCTTTATCAACACCTGCACGCATGCGTTTCCGGGATACCTGGAGTCGACCACCGAGGGCCGTACCCGCGTGAACGGTCTCATGGTGTTCTACAGCAATATCGCCTATACCGCTGGCCCGCTGCTCGGCGGTGCCATCGTGAGCTGTTTTGCCACGCAATCGGTCTATCTGCTCATGGCGGGCATGATGGGTGTGGCGGCCGTACTCTCCTTGGGCTGTCATGAGTGTGTTGCTCCCGCAAAAGGGGAGAAGCCGAAGGGCGGTATTCTGGGCGGTATGGCCGAGGGTGCGCGACTTACGTTTCGCGACCACGACTTGCGCCTCATCTTTATCTCGGGCTTTTTGGGTTTCTTTGCGTTCGGCGCGTTCGATTCGCTGGAGTCGTTGTTCTACCGCGATGTGCTCAACGTGGATATTGTCTGGCTGGGCTGGCTGTCCTCGGTCGTGGGCCTCACTTCCTCGGTGGGTGCGTTCATCCTGACCAAGCTTTCTGCTCGCCATGTCAACCTGCGATTGCTGCTCGGCGCGCTCATGGCCGTGGGCATTGGGTCCATGGTGTACGTGGGCACCGATATGCTGGGGGTCGCGATTGTCGGTCAGGCGATTAACGGTCTGGCCTGGGGGTTCCTGGAGCCGCTGCAGATGATCTTGATTCAGGAGCGCGCCGACATCAAATACCTGGGGCGCATTACCGGCTTTGTGCGTTTTGGCCTGATGAGCGCCGGCGTGGTGCCGCTGCTGGCGGCTCCGTTTTTGGCGGAGGCTTTGGGCGTCCAGACGGTATTGTTTGGGGCATCGACCATTATTGCGCTGGTAGGAACGCTGTTCTTTGTCACACAAGGGAGACGCCAGGGGCGTTAGCTATACATCAAATTCTAATTTAATACCACTCACCAGAGAATTTCGACCGTTCACCGAGGATTGGAGCAAATTGAAAAGTGGTATTAAAAACACCTTAGGTGTATGTCTATAATTGGTATCGAAAAGAAACGCGATGTATAGATTCGCGTGCAGGACAGAAAGGAAAAGCCATGAAGGAAACCGAGAAGATCGAAATCATGCACTTTAGCCAGGAGGGCTACGTCGAGGACGGCAAGAACGTCTACGAGGCCGGCAAGAAGATGACCGCGCTCGCCGACAAGGTCGCCGACGAGGGCTACGACGCCGTGTTCCTGATGGGCGTCGGCGGCACCTGGGACGAGCTCATGCAGCTCGAGTACCTCATGAACAAGTTCGGCGACCGCGACCTCGAGGTCTACCTGATCCACGCCGCCGAGTGGAACGTCATGGGCCACAAGCGCATGACCGAGAAGTCCGTCGTGCTCACCGCCTCCGAGTCCGGCACCACCCCCGAGGTCCTCGAGGCCGTCAAGAAGATGAAGGACATGGGCGTGCGCGTCTACGCCATGACCAAGCCCGAGGGCCCCATCGGCCAGGCTGTCGGCGCCGAGAACTGCGTCGCCATGGCTTCTGACCATGGTTCGGGCGGCTGCGAGAAGGGCTACTACCTCGCCGACTGCTTCGGCCTGCGCCTGCTCAACCGCCGCGGCTGCTTCCCGCAGTTCGATAAGTTCATCGAGCAGACCAAGAACGTTTGGACCCACCTGGTCGACATCCGCAAGAGCTTCGAGCCGCGCGCCGAGGAGCTCGCCAAGAAGTACGCCCTGGCCCCCTACACCATGTTCATCGGCTCGGGCGCCCTGTGGGGCGAGACGATCCTCTTCTCGATGTGCATCCTGGAGGAGATGCAGTGGAAGCGCACCCGCTACATCACCTCGGCCGACTTCTTCCACGGCACCCTCGAGCTCGTGGAGCCGGGCGTCCCGGTCTTCCTGTTCATGGGCGAGGACGAGAACCGCAAGCTCGACGAGCGCGTCCGCGCGTTCCTGACCCGCGGCGTGACCGGCGACACCGACATCAACATCATCGACACCGCCGAGTTCGCGATCCCCGGCCTTGACGACGAGTTCCGCGTCATCGTGTCTCCGTGGATCCTCTCCTCGCTGATCACCGATCGCCTTGCCGCTTACTACGAGACGGTCACCAAGCACAACCTCAACTACCGTCGTTACTATCACCAGTTCGATTACTAATCGGCGACAAATTAGCTACTGATCAAGAAGCACCCTGCCCGGGCGCATGCGTCCGGGCATTTTTATGCCGAAGTTCGCAAGAAAGGGGAATCGAATGAGGCAGTTTATCGTTGCATCCCATGCTCATTTTGCGTCCGGAATCGTCGAGAGCATTGGGCTACTCTCGGGCGAGCGCGAGAACGTCCATGCGCTGTCTATGTATGTCGACGGAAACGAGGACCTGGTCAAGGAGGCCGCAGCGATTCTGGACGGCTTTGCCGCGGACGATGAGGTCGTCGTTTGCACCGACCTCTTTGGCGGCAGTGTCAACAACGAGTTCACCAAGATCGTCCAGACGCGTCCCAACACGCATCTGGTGACCAATATGAACCTGCCGCTCCTTATTCAGCTGCTGTTCGTGCCCGAATCCACCCCGATCGATGAGGCCATTCGCCAGATCGTCGAGGCGGACGACACCAAGGTCAAGTACGTCAACGACCTGCTGGGGCAGGCCGAGCTCGATGAGTTTTAACCACTAGGGAGCACATCATGATTCAGATGATTCGTGTAGATTATCGACTGCTTCACGGCCAGGTTGCCGTTAGCTGGACCTCGGCTCTGGGTGCCGATTGCATCCTGTTGGTGAGCGACACGGTCCTCAATGACAAGCTTCGTCTACAGGCCCTGTCCCTTGCAAAGCCTGAGGGCTGCAAGGTCGTCGTCAAAAACACCGAGGACGCCGTCAAGGCGCTCCAGAGCGGAGTGACCGATAAGTACAAGCTCTTCGTGGTTTGCGAGACGATCCAGCAGGCCGGTGCCGTCGCCAAGGCGATGGGAGTCAAGAAGATCAACCTCGGCAATGTTGCCTTTAGCGAGAATGCCCGCCAGGTCTCGACGAGCGTGTTCCTTACGCCCGAAAACGAGGCATACGTCAAAGAGCTGCTCGGCGAGGGCTATGAACTGTTCATTCAGATGATTCCGGCAGATGCGAAGACTGACGCCGCGAAGGTCATCGGTTAGGGGCTGTCATGGTTATCAAGACAATCCTGATTTTCCTGATTGCCCTTTTGGGCTATTCCGAGTGGCTGACGGGCACGAGCTACCTCCAGCGCCCGATCGTGCTCGGACCTCTGGTTGGCCTTGTCATGGGCGACATGGTGACCGGCACGATCATGGGCGCCACGATGGAGCTTGCCATGGTCGGCGCCATCTCGGTCGGTGCGTATAACCCACCCGATACGATTTCCGGCACTATCCTGGGCGTATCTCTTGCCATGCAGGCCGGCGCGGACGCTTCGGCGGCCCTGACCCTGGGCATTCCTATCGCAACGATCGTCCTGGCGCTCGATACCGCCTTGGGCCAGCCGGTGATGCTGCTGCTGGTGCACCGTATCGACAAAAACGTCGAGGACGGAGACACCAAGGCCATCACGCGCAACATGCTCATCGCCGGCTACGCGCAGAGCTGGTGCGGCCTGCTGATTATTCCCCTGGCATTCTTCTTTGGCGCCGATGCTGTTGCCAGCCTGCTCAACATCATCCCCGATTTCGTTCAGACCGGTATGGATGTCGCCGCCGCCTTCTTGCCCGCACTCGGTTTTGCAATGCTGGCTCAGATGATTATGAACAAGACTGTGGCGCCGTTCTTCTTCGCTGGCTTCTTCCTCGTCGCCTACTTTGGCATTAGCACGACGGGCGTGGCGATCTTTGCCGCGATCATCGTCGTCGCGATGACGGTTTTGGGTGACAAGAAAAAGGCGGAGCAGCCCGCAGTGGCAACCGAGGATCCTGCGATTGGGAGTGGGTTCGATGAGTTTTAAGTTTGAGTCTTCTTATGACGGGCTGATTTCCCGCGCAGACCTTAAGAAGCTGTTCTGGCGCTCGATTCCCTATGAGCATTCCTGGAACTACGAGCGTATGGGCCATATCGGCTTTATGTGGGCCCTTATGCCGATCCTTCGCAAGCTGTATCCGCAGGATGCGGACTTTAAGGCCGCCCTCAAGCGCCATATGGAGCTTTATAACGTCACGCCGTACATCTCGACGCTCCCCATGTCCATCGCCGCTGCAATGGAGGAGGTCAACGCTACTGACGATAGCTTTGACACGAGCGCGATCTCTAATGTCAAGCTTGCTTTGATGGGGCCGCTGTCCGGCGTGGGCGATGCCTTCTACTGGGGCACGCTGCGAATTTTGGCAACGGGTGTCGGCACGTCGCTGGCGCTACAGGGCTCTATTCTTGGCCCGATTTTGTTCCTGCTCGTGTTCAATGTCCCTCACTACATCATCCGTTACCTGCTGACGTTTGTGGGGTATCGCTTTGGCTCGGACATGATCAGCAAGGTCCAGGAATCGGGCATTATGGACACGATCGTCAAGATGGCCTCTATCATGGGCGCCATGGTGATCGGCGCTATGACCATGGAGATGGTCACCGTGGACATTCCGCTCATGGTCGGTGCGGGCGATGGTGCTCAGACGCTGGCCGAGCTGCTCAACGGAATCTTCCCGGGCTTTGTCACGATGGGGCTGTTTGGAATCGTCTATCTCATGCTCAAGAAGAAGATGAATCCGCTGGTCATCATGCTCGTGATCCTGCTCGTGAGTATCGCCGGCGCGTTCTTTGGAGTGCTTGGTGTTCAGTAGGGCATCCGTCATAATGAGAATAATGTAAGAGGGGGCGTCGCGCACACTGTGCTGCGGCGCCCTTTTGCCGAAAGGTGGACAAGATGGAGTATCCGCAGCTTGCCGTCATGAATATCAGCCATCGTTATTTTGACCTTGAGGAATTCTTTTCTTCGGCAGCGGCCTCGGGCTACACGTGTTGCGAGCTTTGGACCGGGGCGATGCATCTGTATGTCGATTGCCATGGATACGATTCGCTCGAGCAGGTGCGGGAGCTGTCGCAGCGGTATGGGGTTCGGATTGTGGGGCTTTGTCCCGAACAGAACAACCCCAAGCCGTGGAATATCGCGGCGCGTGGGAATGAGGCGCGTGCCCGCACGCTCGCGTACTTTAAGAACGTTGTGGATATCGCGGCGGAACTTGGAGCCGAGCAGGTCATGGTCTCGAGCGGCTGGGCATTTTTGAACGAGCCGATCGAGGACGTGTGGGGTCGCAGCGCCTCGATGCTGCGTGCGATTGCCGAGCATGCGGGAGAGTGCGGCGTGCGACTGGTGCTCGAGGCCCTACAGCCGGTTGAGTCGATGATCGTGAACTCGGCGGCCGACACGAAGCGCATGATCGAGGCAGTTGATCATCCGGCACTTAAGGCGTGTCTGGATTTGGGCGCTATGGCGGTGGCAGGGGATACCATCGACGATTATTTCGATCTGCTTGGCGATGATGTCGCCCACGTGCATTTTGTCGATGTTGCGGCAGATGGCACGACGCATCTTGCCTGGGGTGACGGCGACCGCGATATGCGCGCCGACCTGGATAGGCTGGTGGCGCGCGGCTATCGCGGAGTTGTTTCGGCCGAGACCTATGACGGGCGCTATTTCGCCGACCCCGCAGCTGCCGATGCGCAGGTAATGGCAGAGTATCGTCGTGCGATTGGCGCCTAGGCGGGTTTGGGTTGCGGCGATCTGCCCTATGTTTCCAAATGAATACGGCGTGAGCGGCTGCGATGGATTTTCCCCGCAAACACTCTAGTATGCTAAAGTACCCAGAAGACCGGCGGAGCTATGCCGGTCTTCTGTTCTATATGAAACACAGCATGAGGAGGCTCACCAGATGACGGCCACACCGTGGGGATTCCGGGACATATTGCCCGAGGAGGCTCAGGCGCGCGAGGAGATCGCATGTACGGTGAAGGGCTGCTTTAGGGAGCATCATTACCTGCCGGTCGAGACGCCGCTGCTCGAGGACAAGGGTTCGCTCGAGGAGGGCGGCCGCATTGCGGACACGCCGTTTAAGCTCTTCGATGACGACGGCCGCCTGCTGGTGGTCCGTCCCGACAACACGCTGCCGATCGTGCGCTTGGTTTCGACCCGCATGCGCGCAGCCGATCTGCCACTGCGCCTGCGCTACGAGGCGCCGGTGGTCCGCGAGTGCCAACGCAATGCCGGTGGCTCGCGTCAGTTTACGCAGCTGGGCTTTGAGCTTATCGGTGCGGGCGATACCACGGGCGATGTCGAGATTGTCTCGCTCGTGGCCGAGGCGGTGCGCAAGCTCGCACTGCCCGATGCGCGCATTATCGCAGGTAGCGTGCGTCCGTTTAAGGAGCTGCTCGCGGCGTGCGAGGATCGCGAGCTGGCTGCCGAGGCCCTGCGCTGCGTGCACGCCAACGACTTTGTGGGCCTCGATGCCCGCGTGGCGGCAAGTGCCGAGTCCGATGCCGTCAAGTCCGCCATCAGCGGGCTGCCGCGCTTGCACGGCGGCGCCGAGGTACTCGACCGCGTCGACGCGCTGCTGGAGGCCGCCGGTATCGCCACACCGCTGACGCGCGAGCTGCGTGCCCTGGTCGAGGGCCTGGCTCCCGAGGATGCCCAGGTGCTGTCCTTCGACTTCTCCATCATGAACTCGTTTGATTACTACACGGGTCTGGTCTTTAAGGCCTATGCCGGCGGCCTGCCCGATCCGGTGGGCTCGGGCGGTCGCTACGACTCCATCTTTACCGGTGCGTTTGGCGACGGCATTGAGGTGCCGGCGGCGGGCTTCGCCTTTTCGCTCGAGCGTCTGGAGGCCGCGCACACCTCGGCCGAGGACGCTGCCTCCGATGGCGATCACGTCGCGGGCCGTGGCGCCGAGGGTCCGCTGCGCATTGCCGTGCCCAAGGGCTCGCTCAAGGCCGACACGCTCGACGTGCTTGAGGCCGCGGGTCTGGACGTCTCCGAGCTGCGCGATCCCGGCCGTCACCTGATCGTGCGCGGCCGCGACACGCGTGCCGGCGAGGGCACGGTCGGCGATATCGAGTTTGTCATCGTACGCCCTAGCGATGCGCCCGCCTTTGTGGGCTGCGGCGGTGCCGATTGCGGCATCTGCGGTTGGGACTCGCTTATCGAGGCAGACCTCAACCTGCTGCAGCTGGTCGATCTGGGCTACGGCCTGTGCACTTTCATTGAGGCGGAGCCCGCGTGGCGCGCTGGTCAGGCCGAGCGCAACTATGCCCGCCGTGGGTCGCTTCGTGTGGCCACCAAGTATCCGCGCATCGCGAGCGCCTGGTATGCCGAGCGCGGCGTGAATGCCGATATCGTCTCGCTGCACGGCAATATCGAGCTGGGACCCATCGTCGGTATGACCGACCGTATCGTGGACATTACCGCCACGGGCGCCACGCTGCGCGATAACGACCTGGTCATCACCGGCCGCATCATGGACTGCACGGCCCGCTTCTTTGTCAATCCGGGCGCCGCACGTCTGGATCCGCGCGTACGCAATCTGGCAGATCGCTTGGCGGCAGCCGTGAAGGACAAGCATTTTGAGCCCGTTGCGGGCTCGGCACAATAGCGCGAGCACGCACGGGCGCCCCAACGTCTGGCCTGCGGGCCGACTGGCGCCGCTGCCCGGTCTCTCGTTTTTCGAACACAACCTCGACCGATAGGGGATACCGAAATGAAGACCATCAAGCTTGCTCCCGGTGAGCGCCTCGTTACCAACCAGCTCAACCGTAAGGGCGTGCTGCCGCAAAACATCGTCGACGCCGCCCGCGATATCGTGGCCAACGTGCGCGCCAACGGCGATGCCGCGGTGCGCGATTACTGCCAGCGTTTTGACGGCGTTGAACTGCAGAGCTTCCGTCTTCCGCAGGAGCAGATCGATGCCGCGCTCGAAGGCCTCGATCCGGCCTTTGTCGCTGCGCTCGAAAAGGCTGCGCGCCAAATTCGCGAGTTCCACCAGCGCGAGGTCGAGCAGAGCTGGTTTACCACGCGCCCGGATGGCACGATGCTCGGCGTTAAGGTGACCCCGCTCGCTGCGGCCGGCATCTACGTGCCGGGCGGTCGCGCGCAGTACCCCTCCACCGTGCTTATGAACGCCATTCCCGCCAAGGTGGCCGGCGTCAAGCGCGTGGCCATGGTAACCCCGCCGCAAAAGGATGGACTGATTAGCCCGTATACGCTCGCGGCCGCCAAGCTCGGCGGCGTGGACGAGATCTATATGGTGGGCGGCGCCCAGGCCGTGGCCGCGCTGGCGTACGGTACCGAGACCATTCCGCGCGTCGACAAGATTACCGGCCCGGGCAACGCCTTTGTCGCCGCTGCCAAGCAGATTGTCTCGGGTGATGTGGGTATCGATATGGTCGCCGGTCCCTCCGAGGTCTGCGTGCTGGCCGATGCCACGGCCAAGCCCATGGTAGTCGCGGCCGACCTGATGGCCCAGGCCGAGCACGATCCGCTGGCGGCCTGCTATCTGGTGACCTGCGACGAGCAGTTTGCGCGTGAGGTCGAGGCGGGTATCGACGTTCTGGTGGCGCAGTCGCCACGCGCCGAAATCACGCGTGCCTCGCTCGACAACGAAGGCACCATCGTGGTGGCCGCCGACATGGCTGCCGCCGTCGAGGCAGTGAACACCGTGGCGCCTGAGCACCTTGAGCTGCACTGCAAGGATGCGATGGGCCTGCTCGGCGGCATTCGCAACGCCGGCGCTATCTTTGTGGGCGCTTGGAGCTCCGAGCCGCTCGGCGATTATGTTGCCGGCCCCAACCACACGTTGCCGACCGGCGGCACGGCCCTGTTCTCCAACCCGCTTTCGGTCGAAGAGTTCGTCAAGCGCTCGAGTGTCATTTGCTATACACCCGAGGGCCTGCTCTCCGACGCTCCCGCTACGCAGCGTCTGGCCGAGGCCGAGGGTCTATGGGCGCACGCACTTTCGGCCGCACTGCGTCGCCGCGTGCTGGAGCAGGGCGAGGATGCCGTGAGCGCCGAGTCGCTCGCCGCGGCCGACCTGACCAAGGTTGCCTGGCCGGGCGACGCCGTGGCGACGGTTGCCGAGGGCGTGGACCTGACGGCGGCTGCGGGCGGTGCCGCTGGCGCGGTCGTCGAGGAGGCCTAATATGGCCGAGCTGACGCCCCGCATGAAGGAGCTCGTCCAGCCTTACCTGGCCGGTATTGAGCCCTACGATCCTAACTTTACGCCCACGCGCATCAACCTTTCGGCCAACGAGAACACCTATCCCGTGCCGGCTGGCGTGCGCGAGGCAATCGATGCAGCCCTGGCTGCCACACCGCTCAACCGCTACCCCGATCCCATGTCCTGTGACCTGCGCGACGAGCTGGCCGCTTGGCATGGTGTGGCGCGCGAGAACGTCTGCGTGGGTAACGGCGGTGACGAGCTGCTCTATAACTACCTGCTGGCGTTTGGCGGCGCGGGGCGGACCCTGCTCAACTGCCCGCCGTGCTTTAGCGAGTATGCGTTCTTTGCGTCGCTCTGCCAGACTGAAGTGCGCGATGTGTGGCGCGACCCGGCGACCTTTGAGCTCGACCAGGCGGCTATGTTCGCGGCCGCGCCCGAGTGCAACCTGGCGATCGTGACCTCGCCTAACAATCCCACGGGTGACGTGGCACCGCTCGACTTTGTCGCGGCCTTGTGCGATGCGTGCCCCGGCATGGTGATGGTCGACGAGGCCTACGTTGAGTTTGCCGACGATTCGTTTGGCGCGGCCACCACGGCGCAGGGACTTATCGCCGAGCATCCCAACCTGGTGATTCTGCATACGCTGTCCAAGGCGTTTGGCGCCGCCGGCACGCGTCTGGGCTATGTGATCGCCGCGCCCGAGGTCATCGATGTGTTCGCTGCGATTCGCCAGATCTATTCGGTCAATGTGCTGAGCCAGGCCGCCGCGCTCGCCTGCGTGCGCGCTCGCGATGCGTATGCGCCCGTGGTGGCGCAAGTTACATCCGAACGCGAGCGCGAGCTGTGCGCCCTGCGCGCGATGGCTGCCGAGGACATGCCCGTGGAGGCATGGCCGAGCGCGGCGAATTTTGTGCTCGTGCGTACGCCGCATGCCACGCGCGTGCGCGAGCGATTGCGCGACGAGTATTCGATTTTTGGTGCGCGACTTTAGCTATGCGCCGGGGCTCGCGGACTGTCTGCGCATTACCGTGGGTACCCCGCAGGAAAACGACGAGGTGCTGGCTGCGTTTGTCGCGCTGGTGAAGGAGGAGATGTAGATGGGCCGTTATGCCGAGGTGACCCGCAAGACGGGCGAGACCGACATTGTCGTCAAGCTCGACCTGGACGGATCTGGTGTGTGCGATATCTCGACCGGAGTGCCGTTTTTCGACCACATGCTCAACGCCTTTGGCCGTCATGGCCTGTTCGATTTGACGGTGCATGCGGTGGGCGACGTGGAGGTCGACGCGCACCACACCGTCGAGGACACGGGTATTGTGCTGGGCGAGGCGTTTTGCCAAGCGCTGGGTGACAAGGCGGGCATTACGCGCTTTGCCGACGCGGCGATTGCCATGGACGAGACGCTCGTGATGGCCGCCGTGGATATCTCGGGCCGCGGGCAGGCCTATTGCGAGCTGCCCGTACCGACCGAGCGCGTGGGCAGCTTTGATACCGAGTTGGCTGTCGAGTTCTTCTATGCCTTTGCGCGCGATGCCAAGCTCACGCTGCACGTGCGAGAGCTGGTGGGCGGCAACTCGCACCACATTATCGAGGCCGCCTTTAAGGCCGTGGGCCGCACGATGCGCCGCGCCTGCGAGCTCGATCCCCGCGTGCAGGGCATCCCCAGCACCAAGGGCTCGCTGTAGCTGACGGATCGCACAAACCACCACAGAGGTGCCTGTGAACTGCCTCCCATTTCTTGGACATCGGGAAATGGGAGGTTTTCCATGAGTATAGACCTCAGGGTGAAGCACGACCTGGAGTCCAGGAGGCGGGCCGTCGAGCTCTTCGACGCCGGCGTCGGCTGCAAGCCGGCGGCCGAGGCCCTGTCCGTCCCCCGCGAGACCGTGAGAGAATGGCAGTGGGTATACCGGGCGTTCGGAAGCGAGGCGCTGCTGTCCATGGGCGGGAAACAATCCAGTTACACATTCGAGCAGAGGGTCGCCGCGGCGTCGGCCGTGGTCGACGGCGGGATGGCGAAGGCCGACGCCATGGCCGAGTTCGGGATCAGGTCGAAGTCCCCGCTGGAGCGCTGGTGCAGGCTCTACCGCGAGGGCGGCGCCGAGGCGCTGCGGCCCCGCCCGAAGGGCAGGCCGAGGGGGTCGAGGTCGAAACCCCGGGCCCGCACCCGCGAGCAGGAGCTCGAGGAGCGCTGCCGCAGGCTCGAGGCCGAGGTCGCCTACCTAAAAAAATTGCGCGCCCTGGTCGAGCGGGACGGGCTCTGACCAGGGCGGCGGCCGAGGCGGTGAGGGCGCTGCGCGCGGAGGGGCACTCCCTGCGCCACCTGCTGGAGTGCTCGGGGCTCAGGAGGTCGACCTACTACTACGCGCTGGCGCACCCGCGGAGGCCGACCAGGCCCGAGCTGCGCAACGCCGCGGCCGAGATATTCTCGCGCACCGCCAACGGCTGCGGGCACCGGCAGATAGCCATGTGCCTGCGCGCCGAGCTGGGCGCGGTCGTGGCCGACAAGACCGTGCTCAAGATGATGCGCGAGATGGGCATCCGGTGCGGGATACGCCGCCGGGGCTCTCGTCGCCGGTACAGCTCCTACAGGGGGCTCGTGGGGAGCACGTTCGAGAACGTCATCGCGAGGGACTTCGGCGCCGAGGGGCCGTGGCAGAAGCTCGGCACCGACGTCACCGAGTTCAAGGTGACCGGCGCCAAGGCCTACTGGGCCCCGGTGCTCGACTTCTGCACGAAGGAGATCGTGGCGAGCGACATATCGACCTCACCGGACCTCGCCCAGCAGCACAGGATGCTCGACCGGCTCCTCGAGGCCCTGCCCGACGGGGCGGCGCCGACCATGCACTCGGACATGGGCTGGCAGTACCAGCACGAGTCCTACACCTCCAGGCTGGAGGGGGCGGGCATCACCCAGAGCATGTCGCGCAAGGGGAACTGCATCGACAACGCCGCCACCGAGCAGCTCTTCGGCCACGTGAAGGACGAGTTCTACCGCGGCAGGGAGTGGGGCAGCTTCGGGGACTTCAAGCGCGACCTGGAAGAGTACATAGCCCATTGGAACGCGCGGCGCAGGCAGGTAAGATTGAAGGGCCTGACGCCGGAGGAGTTCCGGAACCAGGCCCTTGCGGCGTAGTCGCTATTTATTCAGTCCAAGTTTCGGGGCGCAGTTCACTGTCTCCTTTGTGGTGGTTTTGGATGATGAGATAAGGGAGGGGTCGCGTGGGCGAACCGAAGATCGTGGTGGTCGACTACCACAAGGGCAACTTGTCGAGCGTTGCGCGCGGGCTTGCGCGCGCCGGTGCCGCCGCCTGCACGTCGGACGATCCGGAGCAGATCCGCAACGCCGACGGCCTGGTCATCCCGGGCGTGGGCGCGTTTTACGACGCGGTCGCCTTTATGCGCGAGGGCGGCGAGGCGGACGCGGTGCTCGACGCCGTTGCCGCCGGAACTCCGTTGCTCGGCATCTGCCTGGGCCTTCAGTTGTTTTTTGAGCGCGGCAACGAGGGCGTTCCTGCGAGCGAGAGCGCGGTCGCCGACGGCAACGCCTCCGAGCGGGCCGGTGTCCTCTGGGTCGATGGCCTGGGTATTATGCGCGGTTCGTGCACGCGCCTGGAGTCGAGCCGCCTGAAGGTGCCGCACGTGGGCTGGGACCAGGTGCACATGACGCCCGCCGGTGCGGCCGATCCGCTGCTTACTGGTTTTGCCGAGGGTGCCAACATGTACTTCACCCACAGCTACGCGGTGGCCGACGATTCCGATGCCGCCGATGTGCTGGCGCGCACGCACTATACGCGGAGCTTCCCGTGCATCGTGCGCCATGGCAACGTGTGGGGTTGCCAGTTCCATCCCGAGAAATCCTCCGCGCTGGGTCAGCGCATCCTTAAGAACTTCGTCAACATCGTCGAGGAGGCCGGCCGATGATCCTGTTTCCCGCAATCGATCTGATCGGCGGCAAGGTCGTGCGCCTGGAGCGCGGCGACCGGAGTCGCTGCAAGGTATATTCCGACGACCCCGTGGCCGTTGCTCGCTCGTTTGCCGAGCAGGGCGCAAGCTGGGTGCACGTCGTCGACCTGTCCGCTGCCTTTGGCGAGGACGAGGACACATGCGCTGCCAACTCGGCGGCGATTAAGGCCATCTGCGGCGTCAACGGTCTGTCCGTGGACGTGGGCGGCGGCGTCCGCTCGCTCGCGCGCATCGACGAGTTGGCCGGCTACGGTGCGCGCCGCATCGCACTAGGCACGGTGCTCGTGACCGAGCCGGGTTTTGCCGAGGTGGCGGCCCAAGGCTTTGGCGAGCTGTTGGTGGCAGATATTGCCGCACGCGACGGCCAGGTCAAGGTGAATGGCTGGCGTGACGGCGCGGGCGTGGCGCTCGACGACGCCGTGGCGCAGCTTTCCGAGCTGGGTTTTAAGCATCTGGTGTATACCGACATTGCGCGCGATGGCATGCAGGCGGGCATCGATGTGGCGGCGTATCGCCATGTGGCCGAGGTCGCGGGCTTTCCCGTCGTGGCATCGGGTGGCATCTCGACGCTCGACGACATCCGCGCGCTGGCCGCAGTGCGTGAGGGCGCGATTGAAGGTGCCATTACCGGTCGCGCGCTCTACGAGGGCAACTTTACGCTGGTACAGGCGCTGACCGCCGCCCGAGGGGAGGAATAGCCCATGCTTACCAAACGTGTGATTCCCTGCCTGGACGTCAAGGACGGCCGTGTGGTCAAGGGCGTCAACTTTGTGAGCTTGCGCGATGCGGGCGATCCGGTGGAGCTGGCGCGCGCCTACGGCCGCGAGGGTGCGGACGAGGTCGTCTTCTTGGACATTACCGCCACGAGCGACAACCGTGCGACGACCATCGAGATGGCGGCGCATGCGGCCGAGGAGCTAGCCATTCCCTATACCGTGGGCGGCGGTTTTCGCGACCTGGCGGGCATGCGCACCATGGTTGCAGCCGGTGCCGACAAGGTGTCGCTCAACTCTGCCGCCGTGCGCGACCCGTCGCTGATTAGCCAGGCTGCCGCGGCGTTTGGTAGCCAGGCCGTGGTCGTGGCGATCGATGCCAAGCGCGTCGGTTTGCCCGGCGCATCTGGTGCCGACAAGTGGGAGGTCTTCACGGCGGGCGGCCGCAACGCCACGGGCATCGACGCGGTGGCGTGGGCCGAGGAGGCGGCTCGTCGCGGCGCCGGCGAGATCCTGCTCACCAGTATGGACCGCGACGGCACCAAGGCCGGATTTGACCTGGCGCTCACCCGCGCCGTGGCGCGCGCGGTGCCGATTCCGGTGATTGCGAGCGGCGGTGTGGGCGCGCTCGAGCATTTTGCCGAGGGCGTGATTGAGGGCGAGGCCGATGCCGTGCTGGCGGCGAGCGTCTTTCACTTTGGGACGTTCAGCATTCGCGAAGTCAAAGAGTATATGGCCTCTCAAGGTATTCCTGTGAGGTTGGACTTCTAATGCTGCGGGCTTCGCTGCGGCTTGTCCAGGCACCGCATCTTGCCGTTCAAACCGTCGCTCGCGTACCAAAGTACGCGTCGCTCCTCTTTCGCGGCAACCTGCGGCACCTGGGCAAGCCTCGCCGACCTGCGATGTTCACGGTAATTACTTGGGAGGAATGATGACTGAGGTGGTAAATGCTACCGAGCTGAAATACGACGCCCGTGGGTTGATTCCTTGTGTGGTTCAGCAGTATGACACCGGCGAGGTGCTTATGGTTGCTTGGATGAACGAGGAGTCGGTGGGGCTGACGCTCAAGACCGGTACCACGTGGTTTTGGAGCCGCAGTCGCCAGGAGCTCTGGAACAAGGGCGCGACGAGCGGCAATATGCAGGAGGTCAAGGAGCTTTGGGCCGACTGCGATAGCGATACGCTGCTGGTCAAGGTTGACTCGCCGGGTCCGGCCTGCCATACCGGCAACCGTACCTGCTTCTTTAAGAAACTCGCGTAGGGCGGGCGCTCGATTAGACGCTCGGCCAACCAGAAAGGATTGAACTATGGGTGTGCGCACCGCAAACGTTCAGGATGGAAATATCGGTGAGACGCTGACGGGGCTCGCCGAGGTGATTCACGGCCGTCGCGACGCATCGCCGCAGGAGAGCTACACCGCTCGTCTGTTGACCGACGTCGAGGACGAGCTGCTCAAGAAGCTTGCCGAGGAGGCGAGCGAGGTGATCATGGCCTGCAAGGATAACGATCACGATCACATCCGCTACGAGGCCGGCGACCTGGTCTACCACCTGCTCGTGACGCTCGAGCGCTACGGCATCACCCTCGACGAGCTGGCCGGCGAACTCAACGCCCGCCGCCACTAGTCGTTTGGGACAGTCTTTGTTGGTGTAACGGGGTCATGGAAGTTGCGGTGAAATAGGGACTGTTTAAGCGCTTCATCAAGCAAAACAATCCCTATTTCACCGCAACTTATGAAGGGATGGCTAGGCGAGGGGCGTGGATTCCCATTCGCCGGTGGCGTGGGGGATGCCGAAGGTTCGGTAGCCGCAGTCGTAGGCGTGTGCCTGGGCTTCACGGATGTTCCAGCAGATGTCGCAGGCGCGGTGTGCGTCCGAGCCAAAAGTGATCGGCACCTCGGCGTGGGCAAAGCAACGCAGCAATCCGGTCGCGGGATAGTAGTCGTCGAGGCCCTTGCGCGGTGCGGCGGTCGAGACCTCAACGCGGCGGTCCGTATCGTGCGCGCACTCGGCCATCTGCTGCCAAAACGGTGCGGGGTCAAAGTCGGGCGCAAAGCCTTCCTTCGAAAAGCGCATGACCAGGTCGGGGTGAGCCATCACATCAAAGTTGAGCGGGCTCTCGCAGGCGCGGCACCAGTCATCGACATAGCGCTCCCACACGCCGCGCACGCCTAAGTTATCCCAAACATGCAGGTCGGTGTCATCGTCGATCCAGCCGCAGCGCGAATCGGGCGTATCGGGACGAGCGACGTCCTCCGTCCCCGCCGTGCCCGCAGCACCTGCCGCAATATCGCCTGGGTTGCCAATCCAATGCACGCTGCCCAGGAGTACGACGGCGCCCTGGGACCAGCGCTCAACCAAAGGCTCGCAGCCCTCGTACCAATCGCATTCAAAGCCATAGATAAAGCTGAGCTCCGGCGCGATCTGCGCGGCAAGCTTGCGGGCATCCTCAAAAGCCAGACGATGTGCCGGCAGGTCGCCCTCGACAACCTGCACCTCGCAATTGGAATCCATGCTGGCGGGCAGGGTAAGGTGGTCGGTTGAGACCATGGCACGGCACCCGGCAGCGACAGCGGCACGGACGTTGTCCTCAAACGAGGCATGTCCGTCCGAAAACGAGGTGTGGGTGTGGCAATCGACCAGCGGGCAAGCAGACATGGCGACTCCTTTGCATTTGGCGAATCCGCTCCATTGTAATGGCGCAGCCTCGGCGCATCGTGCGCGCGGGGTGCCGAAATCGATCGGAAAGGCTGCGCGGTGCGCGGTGCGACCTCGCTTGCTCTCAAAACATGTACGTCAGCCTCCAAAACCGACAAAAAATGACATGTTTGGAGGCTGACGTACATGTTTGGATAGGGGCGAGGGCGGCGACGGACGAAAGTCACGCCTGTGCCACGTCCGATGTGCTAGCGTTTGGGTGAATAAAACGAGCCCGTGCGGAAAGGATCCGGACCGTATGCAACGTGGAAGTACATCTCCGCTGTCCCGCGAGACCGATGCGCCCGAAACCATCGTCAAGCTGGAGTGTGACATCGACGATGCGTCGCCCGAGGTACTCGCCTATGCCGCCGACCGCCTGCGCGAGGCAGGTGCGCGCGAGGTGCACTGGCTGCCCCTTTACTGCAAGAAGGGCCGCCCCGGCTGGCAGCTGCAGGTAATCTGCGCCTGCGAGGACATTGACCGTCTGCAGACGATCATCTTTTTGGAAACCACGACCAACGGCATTCGCCGCCAGGTTATGGAGCGCGTCTGTCTGCCGCGTCGTTTTGAGCAGGTGGCGACGCCATGGGGCGAGGTATCCGTCAAGGTGGCCACTCTGTCCGACGGCAGTGAGCGCGCGGCGCCCGAGTACGAGGACTGCGCCTGCCTTGCCCGCGAGCACGGTGTGCCGCTCCAGCGCGTGATGCAAGCGGCACAAGCTGCGGCACTGCGATTTGAGTAACGCGGCTGGAGGCAATACCCCGCGCCCAGCCGTATCAACCCCACCCGAAAGGACTTCCCATGAAATACCTCATCGCTTCTGACATCCACGGCTCGGCATATTGGACCGAGCGCCTCTGCTCCGCCATCGAGTCCGAGCAGCCCGACCGCATCGTCCTGCTGGGCGATCTGCTCTATCACGGTCCGCGCAACGACCTGCCGCGCGACTACGCCCCCAAGCGTGTGATTCCGCTGCTCAACGCCCTGGCCGACCGCATCATCGCGGTGCGCGGCAACTGCGACGCCGAGGTCGACCAGATGGTCCTCGACTTTCCCGTCATGGCCGACTACGCCACGCTGTTCGACGAGACCGGCCGCGAGCTGTTCCTGACGCACGGCCACGTCTTTGGCGCCGGCATGCACAACAGCGTCGACCACGCGCCCGCGTTGCCCGAGGGCTCCGCGCTCGTCTACGGCCATACGCACATCAAGATCAACGAGGAGAGCGCCGCGCACCCGGGCCTGTGGCTTTTCAACCCCGGCAGCGTGAGCATTCCCAAGGACGGTACGCACAGCTACGGCATCTACGAGGGCGGCGCGTTCCGCCACGTGGTCATGGAGGAGGAGTAGCCATGGCGCAGCACATGGCTCAGCAAAATGCCGAGGGCTCGCGCGATCTGTCCACGCTGGTCGATGCGTCGGCCGAGCTGCAGCATCTGGTGCAGACTATCTGGCGCTTGCGTCAGCCCGACGGCTGCCCGTGGGACCGCGAGCAGACGCACCGCAGCATTGGCAAGAACATGATCGAGGAGGCCTACGAGGCGCTCGACTGCATCGAGGCGGACGACGCGGTTCACCTGCGCGAGGAGCTGGGTGACGTGCTCATGCAGGTCGTGCTGCATGCGCAGATTGCGGCGGACGCCGGCGAGTTTACACTGGCCGACGTGGCGCGTGATATCGATGCCAAGCTCATCCGCCGTCATCCGCACGTGTTTGGCGATGTGGATGCCGATAACTCCGACGAGGTACTCAAGATTTGGGACGAGGTCAAGCTTGCCGAGAAGGCCGCCAAGGACAAGGCCGTGGCGGCGGGCGAGGCCGCGCCTGAGGGTCTGCTCGATGGTGTGCCCACGCATCTGCCGGCGCTGATGCAGGCGCAGAAGGTGTCGCGCAAGGCGGCTGCCGTGGGCTTTGAGTGGGAGACGGTCCAGGACGTGTGGGACGAGGTCGCCGAGGAACGTGCCGAGTTTGAGGCCGAGGCCCCCGGAACGCCCGAGCGCGAAATGGAGTTTGGCGATCTGCTCTTTGCCCTGGTCAACGTCGCGCGCAAAGAGGGGATCGACGCCGAGAGCGCCCTGCGCGCCAGCACGGCAAAGTTCCGCCGCCGCTGGGCCGCGATGGAGCAGATGGCGGCCGATGCTCACGTGGATCTTGCCGAGCTTTCGACCCACGGCCTCAACGACCTGTGGGATGCCGCAAAGGCGGAGGAGTAAGACTGCGGGAACGACGGGCTGATACGCCTCATCGTTCCCGCTAAATTTTTCGAAAATCAAGTGTATCCCTCGGCTAACTTAGGGCATAATGCAAAAAGTGCGACATGGCTAACTTACGGAGACGCACCGATGGTGCACGGTCAGCCGGTCGCTTGCATCCACTACGTTTCCAAGTGAGAGGGAGACAACATGAGCGATATTTTGGACGTCTACGGTCGCGAGGTGCTCGACAGCCGCGGCAATCCCACCGTCGAGGTCGAGGTCGTGCTCGAGGACGGCAGCTTCGGTCGCGCGATGGTGCCTTCGGGTGCTTCGACCGGCGCCTTTGAGGCCTGCGAGCTGCGCGATGGCGACAAGGGCCGCTACCTGGGCAAGGGCGTTTCGCAGGCCGTCGAGCACGTCAACAACGAGTGCGCCAACGCCGTCGTGGGTCTCGATGCCTTCGACCAGCGCGCCGTCGATGCCGCGCTGATTGCCGCGGACGGTACCCCCAACAAGACCAAACTCGGTGCCAACGCCATCCTGGGCGTGTCGCTGGCCGTTGCCCGCGCCGCCGCCGAGTCGGCGGGCCTGTCACTGTACCAGTACCTGGGCGGCGTCAACGCCCACCTGCTGCCCACACCTATGATGAATATCCTCAACGGCGGCGTGCATGCCGACAATAACGTTGACTTCCAGGAGTTCATGATCATGCCGGTGGGCGCCCCGAGCTTTGCCGAGGGCCTGCGTTGGTGCGCCGAGGTCTACCACACCCTCAAGGGCGTGCTGCACGAGGCCGGCCTGGGCGGCGGCGTGGGCGACGAGGGCGGCTTTGCCCCCAACCTTAAGACCAATGCCGAGCCGTTCGAGTACATCACCAAGGCCGTGGAGAAGGCCGGCTTTAAGCCCGGCGTCGACTTCATGTACGCCATGGACCCGGCCTCGACCGAGTTCTACAACGCCGAGACCGGCATGTACGAGCTCAAGGGCGAGGGCGTGGAGTACACGAGAGCCCAGATGGTTGATTACTGGGAGAAGCTCGTCGACACCTATCCCATCATCTCCATCGAGGACGGCATGGCCGAGGAGGACTGGGACGGCTGGGTTGAGCTCACCCGTCGCATTGGCAACAAGGTGCAGCTGGTGGGCGACGACCTGTTCGTCACCAACACCGAGCGCCTCAAGAAGGGCATCGAGCTGGGTGCCGCCAACGCGATCCTGGTCAAGGTCAACCAGATCGGCACGCTCACCGAGTCGCTCGAGGCCATCGAGACCGCCAAGGAGGCCGGTTACGCTTGCATCGTGAGCCACCGCTCCGGCGAGACCGAGGACTCCACGATCGCCGACCTGGTCGTGGGCGTCAACGCCGGCCAGATCAAGTCGGGCGCCCCGTGCCGCAGCGACCGTATCGCCAAGTACAACCAGCTCATCCGCATCGAGGACGAGCTCGAGGGCAGCGCGCGCTACGCCGGCAAGGCCGCGTTCTACAACATTCGCTAAACGGGCGAATTTGGCGAGGGGGAGGCTGACTCGGTTCCGCCTCGCCTTGGCTGGATGCCGCAAAGCGCTATGGGCGCTGGGCCATACGGCTCGGCGCCTTTTTTATGTCGAGCAAAGGCTGGCGAAGGCGGTGCGGGCGCTCGTGCTATAACTAGAATACTTAGCGCAAACAAACCTCAACCGCACAAGGCGCACATGGATCAGATTTACGACAACAGGTACTATTCCGCCGGTTCGCGTGAGCCGTCGCCTCGCCGTGCGCGCACGGTGCAGCTCGGTGGGTCCGCCTACGCTGGCGCCGACCGCTCCACGCAGCGCCCGACAAGTACCTCGCGCCCCAATGCTCATGTGAATGCTTCGGCAGATGGACAGGTGCGCCCGGCACGTTCGTCGCATGCGTCGCGTCCCTCGGCCCAGACGCACGACAGGTCGAGTAGGCCCTCGAGCCGTCTTTCGGGTTCGGACTTTATGCGCTACGCCAACGACAACGCGGTGATTAAGGCGATCTATGACTTTACCCACGGTCCTCAGCGAGTGCTATTCATCGGCATCGTCGTTGCCCTGGTGCTCGTGAGCCTGTATTTCCCCGTGCGCGACCTGTACGTGGCAAAGCGTTCGAGCGATATCTTGGCCAAGCAGGTCGAGATTCGCCAGCAATACAATGATGAGCTGCAAAAAAGCGTCGACAAGCTGCTCTCGGAGGAGGGTATCAAGGACGCGGCATCCGAGGACCTGGGCCTTGTGATGCCCGGCGAGAAGAGGATTGAAGTGCAGGGCCTGGACGGCGATTCGGATGCCTCGTCGAGCCAGAAGTCGTCGAACGCCAAGAAGGCCAGCGAAGTTGCCAAGGAAATCGAAGAAGTCGGTAAGGACGCGCCGTGGTACATCCAAGCACTCGACATGCTGTTTGGGTTTAACGGCGTCGAGGGCCAGACGGTCGTGTCCAACGGCAAATAGCGCCCGGAGGGGAGCCCGCAATGACAAATTGCAAACGCTATAAGGTAGCCGCGATCGACCTGGGAACGGTGTCGTCGCGACTGGTGTTGGCGCAGGTCGAGGCCGGGGCGATCGTGGAATCGTCCAAGCATACCGAGATCACCGACTTGGGCGAGGGCGTGGACGCGACGGGGCGCTTTTGCGAGGCGGCCGTTGAGCGCGTGCTCGCTGCGTGCCGCATGTTTGTGGACGAAGCCCGTACCTTTGGGGCCGCGTGCGTCTGCACCACCTGCACGAGTGCCGCGCGCGATGCGTCCAATGCCGCGCTGCTGCTGGACGGTCTGCGCGATCTGGGGCTCGAACCGCAGGTGATTCCGGGCGAGGTCGAGGCGCGCCTGACGTTTTTTGGCGTGGCACACGACTTTGCTGGCGAGCGCATCATCGTCGCCGATTCGGGCGGTGGCTCCACGGAGCTCGCTACGGGCGTATACGCGCCGGAGCGCGGGGTCTTCGCGCTGGAGGGAACGCGTTCGCTGGACATTGGTTGCCGTCGTGTGACGGAGCGTTTCTTCTCGACGCTGCCGCCAACGGACAGTGAACTTGCCGCCGCTGGCGTATGGGCGGGCGAGCAGTTCGGGGCTTACTTTGAGGGCCTACCTGTCGACTTTGAGCGTGCAGAGCGCTTGGTCGCGGTGGGCGGTACCGTCACCACACTCGTGGCGCTGGTCCACGAGCTGGAGCCGTACGACTCGAGCTTTGTACACCTGCGCGAGCTTTCGCTGGAGCAGGTCTCGGCCGCTATCGAGCGCATGTCTGCGCTGGATGTTGCAGGCATTGCCGCGTTGCCAGGCGTGCAGCCCAAACGCGCAGGCGTGATTCTCGCTGGCGCCGTGGTGATTCGCGAACTCATGCGCGCCGGTGGTTACAGGGCGCTTACCGTGAGCGAGAACAGCTTGCTCGCCGGTATGGCCGCCACCATCAACGAGGTTCTCGACGGCGCGACTCCCACCATCGCCTGGACCCCGAGCCTGAGTGCTCTTTAACCGTCTTCCTCTGAGTTGCGGTGAAATAGTTCCTAAATAAGCTGGTAAACGGTATAAACAGGATCTATTCCACCGCAACTTAGAGCCCCGCCGGCGTGTAAAAGAAACGAGCCCGCATCCCTGGGGGACACGAGCTCGTAAACAATACGTGGTAGGGGCGGTGGGACGTCTGCGTATTTGCTGCGCAAATCCGCACCGGCTTCGGACGCCTGCTGGCGCCCTCGCCGGCTCGCTGCGGACGCTGCGCGTCCGCTTGACGCTCGCCCCCTCGCGGGTTCGAGTCCCACCGGCATCTAAAAGAAACGAGCCCGCATCCCTTGGGGACACAGGCTCGAAAGCTCCATATGGTAGGGGCGGTGGGACTCGAACCCACAATCCTTGCGGCGAGAGATTTTAAGTCTCCTGCGTATGCCAATTCCGCCACGCCCCCGTGAGACTAGAAGTCTAGCACAAGCCGTCTGTTACGCGTTGACGGCCATTGAGTGCCGGCCCGACTTTTCCAAGTACTCGGCAAACTTGGCCTCGTCGCCTTTGTTCTTGTACTGTAGGGCCAACAGGTACTCCAAGCGGCAACCCTTAACCTTATCGTCGCCGACATCCTCGAGCATGCGCTCCAGCTCGGGAATGTCGTTGTGGCGCTTGAGGATCATCGTGTCGTACATCAGCTGGCACTCGTGCGCAACTGCCTCGGCCTGACCGCCCTCAAAGCCCTTGATCTCGTGCAACAGCTCCTTGGACTTTTTGCGGTCCTCCTGGCCAACATAGTAGTTAAAGGCCTTAATCACCAGGTCGACGCGCTGCATCTTGGGGAGGTTGAGTCCCAGCAGCAGGTCGAACATCTCGCTGGCGCGCTCGTGGTCCTCGCGCAGCAGATAGGAGTTCAGACGCAGGTAGTCGCGGTTGTAGCGTGGGTACAGCATGCTGGTGAGTTTGCCGTCGAGCAAACGATCGAACTCGTCCCACTGCTTGGCAGCCATAAGCTGCTGCAGACGCTTGAACGTGGTGCGTTTTTTGACGCTAAAGAACACCGACACGGCGATGCAGATGATAACGACGGCGGTCCAGAGGGTGCGGGAATCGGGCATTTCAGAGTCCTTAGTCGCTCATAAAGCGAGCGGTATGACAACACGTACTGGATGTATTATACGCAGCGCGCAAGCAAACTGGCATAAAAGCTCATCGAGGCCGAGCGACATCGCTCGCTGCGGTACACTTACCTAAAGTAAACCATGAAGGGAGACATTACCTATGAAGAAGATCGTTTTGGCTTGCGGTGCTGGCGCTGCTACTTCCACGCTCGTTGCCCAGAAGGTCGCCACCCTGCTCGACGCCAACGGTTATGCCGGCAAGTATGAGATCGTGCAGTGCGCCATCTCCGAGGCCAAGGATTACTGCGACGAGGGCGCTGATCTGCTGATCGCCACCACCGTTGCCCCCGAGGGTCTCACCTGCCCGTACGTGAGCGGCGTGCCCTTCATGACCGGCATGAACCGCGTCGCTGCCGAGAAGGCCGTTCTCGACGTCATGGCTCAGTAGGCGCTGCCTGTATGAGTGAGCAGAACGCCAATCCGGTCGAGCTCTTTGGCATGCGCGTTGCCCATGTGGGCATTAACGCCACCGACCCGGCAGACGCCCTGGAGATCGCGGAGCTGTTCTCGACGATGATGGGCCTGCCCGTCATCGAGACCCCCGTTTCGTACTTTAACGATTCGCTGGTCGAGATCATGAAGCAGAACGGTCGTGGCGCCAAGGGCCACATTGGCTTTGCCGTCAACGACATCGATGCGGCCGAGAAGTGGTTTGCCGAGCGCGGGCTCGAGGTCAACGAGGAGTCGCGCGTGCTGCTGCCCGACGGTGGCACCAAGCTCGTGTACTTTAAGCGCGAGTTTGCCGGCTTTGCCGTGCACCTGTGCCGCGAGTAGCGCACAAGCTGCCATAGCTAGCAAAAAGGGATAGGGCCGTGTGGCCCTATCCCTTTATTTATGCCGAGGGGCTTCCTAGCGCGGCAGGCGAATCGTAAAGCGGCTGCCGACGCCCTCGACTGAGGTCACGCCAATGACGCCGCCATGGCTATCGACGATCCACTTGGCAATGGCAAGCCCCAGACCCGAGCCCTGTGCGCCGGCATCGCGCGCATTGTAGGCGCGGTAGAACCGTTCAAACGCGTGAGCTGCGGATTCCTGGTTCATGCCGATGCCCTCGTCCTCAACGCTTATGTCGATCGTGCCCGCGCCCGCATCCGGCGCTACGCCAAATGTGACGGTTGTTCCCGCATCCGAGTACTTGGCGGCGTTTTGCACGATCACGCGCAGAGCCTGCTTCACGAGCGCCACGTCGACGGGCGCGTCGCAGCGCGGGTCGCTGACAAGCGCAGCGTCAAAGGCCAGCCGATACGTGTGCTCGGTATCGATCATCTGCGATTCCTCGCATACCTCGCCGACCAGTGCGGCCAGGTTGGTATTCGCGCGCCGCAGGACCGTGCGCCCGGCATCGCCGCGCGCCAAAAACAGCAGCTGCTCCACGAGCTCTTGCATGTGCTCGCTTTCGGCCTTGAGCGAGGCGATAGACTCCGCCAGCACGTCCGGGTCGTCTTTGCCCCAGCGGTCGAGCATGTTTACGTAGCCCTGAATCACCGCGATGGGCGTGCGCAGCTCGTGGCTCGCATCGTTGACAAAGCGCATCTGCTGCAGCTTGGCCTCTTGCATCTGGCGCAGTAGGCGGTTGAGTGCGACCTCGATGCTCGCCAGGTCGGCGTCGCCGGTGGTGACGCTCGGCGAGTCGACGCTCGCGCGCTCGATGGCTTGCTCCAGCGTTTCCATCTTGCCGCCGGAGAGCTGCATGCGGCCGAGCTCGTCCACGCGCAGGGCCAGGTCGTTGAGCGGCGCCATGGTGCGGCGCACACGGCGAGCGCCGCCGAGCATATCGAGCATGCTGATGACCTGCCAACCTACAACAACGATATAGAGGGGCCAAAGTGCGATGAGGTCCTGCGCGAGGGGGAAGGTCTTGGTGGTACGCGCAAGCTCGACGGTATAGGTGAGCGTTGTCAGGTCCCAGCCGCGCGCGGGCTTCAGCGACATGCCGCGAACGGTGGCGCCGGGGATCCATCCTGCGGTAAACGCGCTGTCGGGCAGTGTCTGGTTGTATCCATAGACGAGGATCGCCGCCGCAATCACCACCAGCAACAGATCGAGCCAGACGTAGCTCATCAGGCGGCGCCACATATAGCTCCAGTTGATGGCGCGGGCGATGGAGGTGACGCGCTTGGCCTCGGCGTTACGCGCGGCAGACATAGCCCACCCCGCGCACGGTCTGGATGATGCGGGCGCCGCCGGCGTCCTCGATCTTGGCGCGTAGATGCGCGATGTGCACGTCGACGTTGTTGGTGTCGCCCATGTATTCGTAGCCCAGCGCTTCGTGCGCGATGCGTTCGCGCGTGAGCACGGTCTCGGCATGCGCCATAAGCAGGGCGAGGACATCGAACTCGCGGGCCGTGAGCGCAATGGGCGAGCCGCCGACCGTGACTTCGCGGCGGTCGGGGTCGAGCGCAACCGAGCCCACGGCGAGCGTGGCGGGGGAGAGCGAGGCGGAAACCTGGGTCGAGTCACTGACCGGGGGCATCGCAGTGGCGCCGACACCCGTGCCGCCTGCCGCGCCCGTCCCGATGCCGCCAACGCCCGAAGCCGCCCGCACGGCCTCCGAGCGCTTCAACGCCACGCGGATCCGTGCGAACAGCTCCTCAATCGCAAACGGCTTGGTCAGGTAATCGTCGGCGCCGGCATCGAGCCCGGCCACCTTGTCCATCACGGCATCGCGCGCGGTGACCATTATCACCGGCACATCCTTGTGCTTGCGGACGCGCCGCAGGACCTCCATGCCGTTGAGCTGCGGCAACAGCACATCGAGCAGAATAAGATCGTAGTTGCGCTCCAGCGCCAGGTCCACGGCGGTGCGGCCATCGGCGGCGTGTTCCACCTGGTAGCCCTCGTGCTCCAGCTCGAGCGTCACAAAGCGGGCGATTTTCTCCTCGTCCTCTACGATCAGGATCCGTGCCATGCGTGCCCCCGTCTGCGATTACTTGTCGTCGTTCAGATTTTGCTTGATGTCGTCCGCGGCATCGGCGGCGTGATTCATAAGGTTGTTGATACTGCCGGGCACGTCGCCGTCGCTGTCGATGCGGTAGCGCATGCCAAAGAACAGGCCAATCAGCATCAGCCAAATCGTAGCGCCCCAGGCAAACAGGGCGATGATGGGGATCAGGATGGGGATGTTGAGGATGATTGCATCGCGGCGCGTGGCGATAAACTTGGTGTCCAGGCTCAGGCGGAAGAGCTTTTTGAGGTACTCCCATACGCTGTCCATCTTCTTGGAGAAGTCGGTCTTTTCGCTCGACTTCTCGTAGGCGGCCTGCGCGGCGACCATCTCGGCTGAGGGCTCATCGACTGGCGCGGACTCGGTGGCGGCGTGCGCCGACGTGGTCTGCGTCTTGCCCTGCGACTCGAGCCAAATGATGGCGTCCAAAACGTTGCCGTCGGCGGCGTCGAGCGCGGCCTTGGCATCGGTGTAGCTCACGTTGCACTTGGTGCGGATGGTTTCAACTTTTTCGAGGTCGTCCATGACCTGTCCTTTCGTTCGATGGGCGCGACGCCGGGCGATTTGCCCGGGCGCGAGCGTTGCGTTCGGCGGTCTGCGTTGCGCGGCGCCGCCCCGCCCTTGGTCGAACTCTATAGTGCAGGTTATAGATTAAGCGATTCTTGAGCCAAGATTAATGTTGGATGAGTTTTTGGGTGGTGCGGAGGCGGGCAGGGGCAGAAAAGGCAGGTTTTGCGTGGCGTGAAGGAGGGGCGGTCTGATCTTTGGGATAGCTGATAGCGAGGTCTAATACTTTTCCGAGAAGTGAATGAGTGAAAACGGACCCCCGAAGCATCGACACTTTAGAGGTGCCGCTTCCTGCGGTTTCAATGCTGAAATCCCACGATTTTGCCGCCGAAAAATGCGGATGTTTCAGGGGTCCAAAAACAGCCGTTCACTTCGCGGAAAAGTATTAGACCTCAATAGCGGGGGATGGGGTGCCGGTGCAAAACGGCGTCAGAAATGGGGTAAACAAGGCAAACGGATCTAATGGATCAAAAATCACGTTGCAAAAGTATGAAAATATCCTACAATTGCAGCATGAAGTACTTTAGCAACATAGCGGCGATAAGCGAGCTTTCCGAGAGCGAGGGCGTGTTCACCACAGCCCAGGCGGCTCGCATGGACATCTCTCGAGATGCGCTGGCGCACTCATGCCGCGCAGGGCGTCTTGAACGGATATGCCACGGCGCCTACCGGATGTCTGGAACGCAGCGCCGAGACACCGACGAACTCAACGCCTTTTGGAAGCTCACCAATCCCTCCCTTTGCGCGTGGGAGAGAAAACGTCAGTGGGATGGCATCGCCGTGAGCGGTACGACAGCGGCGAACCTGCAGCAAATGGGCGATTTCTATCTGTCCCCCTACAGGATGACCGCGCCCATGCGTATCAATACAAGAAACGAATCCCTTTCTTTTGTAAAGCGCGAGATTGCTGAGCGGGACATCGTTTGGCTCGACGGCCTGCCGGTAACTAAACCCGAGCGCACGCTTGTCGATCTTTGCCTCGATTGCGAGGATCCCTCATTAATTATCGATGCCTATCACGACGCGCTTGGACGTGGACTCGATATACAACGGCTGAAGGATCTTGTAGAGGAGAACTCTAAAACCGCCAAACGACGCGAGCTGATGGCGCCTTTGCTGATGGTACTGAACGGGTAATGCGAAACGGAGGACATGGTGAAGTACAAAACGCCTGCCGCATTGGAGATGGCTGTTAGGAATGCCGCAAGAGAATCACCAATGGATACTAATCGGGCAATCGTCGGTTTCTACTTTCATCGCTTCCTATGTCGCGTTTTTTCAGAAGATGACGGCAGCTTTGTGCTCAAGGGCGGTCAAAGCGTCCTGGCGCGAACACTCGATGCACGTGTCACAAGAGATATTGACTTGGTTGCTCAAGAGGAGAGTCTCGAAGAGGCTATTGTCGATCTGGTGCAGGCTGCTTCGATTGATCTGGAGGATTTCGTTTCGTTCGTCTTTGATCGTGCAGAGCAAATCAAAGAAGAAGATGAGTATCGGTGCGGTGCGAAGGTGTGGTTCACCCCCTTTATGGGAACCAAGAAGCTACAGCCAATTTCAATTGACTTGGTAATTGATGAAGTGCGGGGACTTGAGCCTGAGGTTCTTGCGCCGATCGATCGTCTGAATATCGAGGGGCTCCCAGTCTGCGACTATCGAGTATGCCGAGTGGAGAGTGCCCTTGCAGATAAATTGCTCGCAATGATAGAGATGCACGAGGGCCGTGCTTCATCGCGAATCAAGGATATAGTCGACATCTTGGTGTACGCGAAAACTTGCTTCGTCGATGGGGCTACGCTTGTCGAGAGGGTCGAGAAAGAAGCGTCTGCCCGCAAAGTGGCAATGCCGGAAGAGTTCGTGGCGCCTCTCTGGTGGAAACAAAATGGTTCTGCACAGTACGTAAAGATGGCGAGGCAGGCGGGGGTACTTGATCTCGCGGGGAACATTGCTGGGGCAGAAGAGGTCGTCAATCGGTTGTATACACCGTGCTTTAATCATTCGGCGAATGTGTGCAAATGGAATCCTCAGACCACGGGATGGGAATAGGCTAGATAGTTAAGCCGGCGGCAGAATTAGTTCCTGTCGCCGGCTTAAGACGTTTCTACTGCCTATGCGCTATTCGCAGGTCTGGTCGACCACCTGGGTGACGGCCTTTTTTGCGCCTTCGAGGTCGCGCTGGGCTTGGGCGACAGTGGCCTCGGCTTGTTTCTTTGTCCTTACGACCTCGGCAAAGCGGTTGATGGATTCGCTATACTCGCGTGTGCGCGGGTCGAGCGCCGGCGGGACTTCGATCTCAAACAGGTCGCTAGGACGGATGGCGCGGATGCTGGCTGCTTCAGTTAATGCTTGAATCAGCTGCGCCCCGTGGCCTTCGGTAAGGTATCCAACAATTATCTCCGAAAACACTACGCGCTCATCTTCGGTCATCGTTTGGAATGACGGGCGAATGACGGTGGTGTTATGCGAAGCAACCAGATGCTGCTTAGCGTCATCGGAGCTGACGACGAGCAGGTTGGACGCGCCGTAGCGACCCAGCATGCGCGGCATGACGATATCTCCAGCGCGGAGCTCATAACGATCGAGAACGCTGGGGTCCACCTTTACGAATTTAGAATCCGAGCTATTTTGATTATCTGAAGCATCTACGGGCAGAAGATTGCCGTCCTGAAAATCTTGAGATGAGATTCGGCGCACCTCGACTGCGTCAATGTCGTTCGATGTCGTGCTCTCGCGGGGCATGAATGGCGCGACTCGCGTAAAAGAGTCACCGAGTGTGGCGCTGTAGTTTCGGGTGATGGCGATGAGGCTGATTTTGCCTTTTGAGAGAGCGGCGTGGTGTTGGAGCAGCTCGCGCGTGGCAAAAGTGGACGTTTCGATTGGCGTCGATCTTGGCGTATTGGTATCAATGCGGGCCCAGTCAGGAGAGATAGAAAAGGTGATATCAGAGTAATACGATGTTTTAGTCACATATTGAAAACGCGGTCCGGGCTCAATTGCGCTGCGAAATGCAACGCTGCGATTTCCTGAAGACAGTATGAGGAGCGCGCTTGTCATGTAGGGCCTGGGCTCGGAAAGTGGCAAATAAACGACGCTCTCGATGAGCCCTTCGCGTATCAAAATCGTGCGTGCTTGTTCAGCTTTATCAAGTAAATCGGCGGGAAGTACCACGGCTGCTCGAGTGCGGCCCGAAAGGGCGAGAGCATACAGGCACCAAATAAAAGGACCCCAGTCGCAAAAATCAAGGTAGCCAGGCTCCAAATAATCGATGAGCGCGGCACTGTCTTTTTCGATATCGTGCTTATTTGCGCGGTAGTAGTTTGATGCATCGACAAACACCGGCGCTGCATCATCATCGCTTGCATTCTGCTTTCCAGGTTCAAGCTCACTAATATCGGGCACGCCGTTACCGTTTAGGGTAAAGCACTTAGCGAGATCTTCGGCATCCACAGCGCCAGGCAGACGGACAGTGAGCAGGCGACTGCCTTGTTCCAGGTTAAGCGCGCGCGAGAGGGCGGCGGCGGTGAGGCGTGGCAATGATGATGTAGTTTCACGCATGTATAGAGCCCTTTCTTCTCAGTGGGTTTATATTAGCAGAAAAATATTAAAATTTCTAATGACGAGAACAGCACGCTGTGCTATCCTCGAAGCAATCCAAAGCCAACTCAATAGCAATTGCTTGATACATTCGCTTTGTAGCCTTTAGGCAAACTAAGCAATCGAGCAGGATGATTTCACTTATGAAACTACAGGTTAGATCAATAATCATCGTTCTAGCGTCAGAATATTCTAGAACTTAGAACAGACTTACATCAACCACCTGAAACCGGATAGAAAGAAGCATTCATGAAGAAACGGGACAGTATTTACGAGGCATTCCTCAGTGCGATCGACGAGGATCTCCGCGGTATGTGCGAAGTGAACAGGAAGGCAGAGCTGCCACTTCCGTGTCCGTACTGCGGCGAGAAGAACGTCGAGCGCCTGGCTAAATCGCTCGTTGGCGTGCTGGAAGAGCGCTCGCCCGATATTCCCGGGCTGGTGCCCGAGCAGTATCGAGCCGATGTACACGAGGCCCGCGAGCTTTTGACTGCTGCGACGCTCGCTTTGCTTTCGCTGTATTTTTCCCCGCGCGATAGCTGCATGGGCAGCGTGGCAGCCGTGGTGAGCATGTTTAGGCATGGATGTAATGCGGCTTTTAAGTCAGCTGGCGTTCTCTTGTTTGAGCAGGTTACGACAGGGATGAAGTACAACGTCAAGAAGGATGCCTATATTCCGTCCCCATTCGTGCGCCATATCGATAGCAAAAAGCCTTACGACCGGCTGCACCGCGATGGATCGCGTGGCTTTACGGCGGATGAAGATGATGCCGTCATGTTTTATAAGCGCTACCTCAAGGTGCAACGACGCGTGTTCGATACGAGTCCGCGTTTCAACTTTGAGTTATGCGTCAAACGCCCGTTTGAGGCACTTTTGGACGAACGACACACTTTTTATTACATGGAGGAAAAGATGGAAATCGATTTGGCAACTAAGGTACGGGGGCTTCAGGACCGCTACCTCCTCAACTGCGCTCGGGCCAAGGGATACGACCTGCTCGACAAGCTGATGATTAATGCATTGCTTGCGTATCTGCGCGACGGGACGGTTTCAACTGCTGCTCGCGAGAGTTATCTGGCGCAGGCCGAGCGCCTGATCGGCCACGCGACCAAGTCGTCGCGCTCGGCACAGCTCAATGAGGACGACGGTGTCGATCGCATTGCTTAACAACCACCAACGTCACGGACAAGAAAGGAGCCACGCCATGTCAGTCATCAAGATGTACGGCTACGAGGCCGCGCAGCAAACGGAGTATCAGACCAAGAAGTGGGCGACTAAGGAGGAGATGCAGGCGCTGTCGTCTGGCGATGAGCAGCGCGATGTGATCCTGGCTAAGGGTGCCACGGTGGCGTTCTACGAGGACGACAAGCATTGGGAGACGAGTGTGTCCAACAATGTCTTTGCCTTTGGAGGTACCGGCAGCGGCAAAACGGCGAGTTTCATTTTGCCCAACCTGCTCAATCACCACGAATGCTGTTATGTGGTCACAGACACCAAGGGTGAGCTGCTGCGCCGTACGGGGAAAGGCTTTGAAGAGGACGGCTACGAGGTAACGGTTCTCGATACTGTTAATCCCGAGCAGTCGGCCGGATACGACCCTCTGCGCTACGTGATGGATGTCGAGGATATCCCCACTACGGTGGCGGCAATCATGGAGGGGGTCGATCCTGACGGTCGTAGCCGTAGGTATGATCCGTTCTGGGATAACGCAAACGATCTGCTGCTTCGAGCAATTGTTGGAATCCTGTATCTCCTGGAGTGTCTTGCCGGCACCCTTGCGCCGGGCGAGGACCCCAATGCTCCGCGCCGCTACCTTAAGATGAACAACGTCTTTAAACTGGCTGCGCTCATCAAGGTCACGGGGGATGGCGAGGGCCGATTCCCGTTGGACTACCTTGTAGAAGAGGTGGAGTCCAAGGAGTTCCTCGATAAGTATGGGGCTGTGAACGCAGACCTGTACGGCGTTGAGCAGTATCGCGATTTTCGAGGTGCGGCAGATAGGACGCTTAAGAGTATTCTGATCACGCTCAATGCAACTATCTCGCGGCTTAAGACGCCTCAGCTCATGCGCGTTTTTGAGAATGACGAGATGCGTCTTGATCGTATTGACGAGGGCAAGCGCGTGATCGATCTTAAGGTGAGCGACAACGATTCGGCTAATGCATGGCTTGCGAACGTTGCCCTTAAGCAGCTGTTTAACCTTGCCCAGCGCCGTGCCGATGCCAGCCCCAGCGGCCATTTGCAGCGTCGCGTGCAGTTTGTGCTCGATGAGTTTCCCAATGTGGGACGCATCCCCGATTTTGAGCGCAGCATTGCGACCGTGCGCAGCCGCGGCATTAGCTTTTTGATGTGTGCGCAATCGCTGAGCCAGCTCGATGCCGTGTACGGCAAATCCACGGCGCTTACCATTCTCGATAACTGCGATAGTTTGGTCTATATGGGTGGCGGCAGCAACATCGCGACGCAGAACTACATAAGCGAACTGTGTGGCGAGTCGGTTTTGGGCACCAAGTACGTGGGCGCCGAGCGCACTGCCGTAGATGTGCGCGGCTGCGTGATGACCCCAGGCGAGGTTGGGCTTATGCCTCGCACCGATTGCCTGGTCAAGGTGACCGGCATGCGTCCCTTCCGCGCCAAGAAGTACTTTTGCGACGACCATCCCAATGCAGCCAAGTGGCTAAGGGATTAACCCTTGCAGCCTCGCGCATTTTGACCTGCATTTTGGCTGCACGGCCTCTGTTTGCCATGTGCCGTGCGGCCAGTTTCCCTTATCGATTCCATCTAGAGAGGAATTGCCATGTCCGTTATGTATCGTGAGCCCAGCATCATTAAGAAGTCCAAGGACGGCCGCGTTGCCGCCGTCGATATGGCAAGCGAGCTGCTCAACAGCCGCGTGCTGCTGCTGGAGGGCGAGGTCAACGATGTGACCTGTAACGGCCTCATTAAGTCCATGCTGGTGCTGGAACATCAAAGCGCGACCGAGCCCATCACCCTCATCATCAACAGCCCGGGCGGCAGCGTTACAGCGGGGTTGGCGCTCATCGACACCATGCAGTCGCTCGACTGCCCCGTGATCACGGTGGGCGAGGGCGTCGTGGCCTCGATGGCCGCGGTGATCTTGGCCTGCGGCGACCACCGCCAGGTGTACCGCCACACGCAGGTGCTCATCCACCAGCTGATGGGCGGCACGGGCATGGCGCAGCAGACCGATATCGAGATCGTGGCCCAGCACACGGCGGCCATGCGCGCCGAGCTGGACGAGCTGCTGGCCGAGCATGGCAACCTGAGTGCCCAGGAGTTCCACGAGCTCACCGAGCGCGACTGCTGGTGTAACGCCAAGCGCGCCCTAGAGCTGGGCCTGGTGGACGAGGTGGTTGCGCCCAGCAAGAAGGCGCTCTAGCAGGGCGCATGCCTTTTGGCATGTAGGGCAGGACGATCGAGCGCGTAAATTCACAGCCAGAAAGAGGTTGAATATGAGCAGTATTTGGGATGTCGATGGCATTGAGTGGGAAGACCTGCCTACCGTGAGCGACCTGCTGTGCGCGGCAGACAAAAAGATCCTGGCGCGCGAGGTCGCCCTGCGATACGACGACAAGGCAGGCGGTTGCGGCTGTGGCGATAGCGACCGCGGCCTAAAACGCGTCCGCCGCAAGCTCAAAAAGCTGCGCAAGATCGACCCCGAGCCCAGCGACAAGATTGTCCTGTTGCCCAAGCACGTCATCAATCGTCGCGATGCGGGCCACGGTTTTGACTATTACGACGTAGAACCGTGCGCCTTTACGCGCAGTGGCGCGCAAAAGTCAGGGGAGGACGCGTGTGCTGAGGTGTACCCGTGGGACCTGTTCCTACTGAACGAGGAGCCTGCAAGCGTCGTTCTGGGCTATCGAGTATGGCTCGGCGGCGAATGGGACCTATGCGAACGTTACCGCTTCTTGGCTGTGGTGTGCGCCAGCGCGCTGCATCGCATCCGCGAGCAAAAGGAGCTGCGCAAGTGTCTCAAGAAGGACGATGCAGCCTGTGACATGGACGAGGATGAGGTGATCGAAGGTGTTCGCCAAGACGTGCTGTATCCCGAGGAAGTAATCAACGCAAGGCTCGGCGGCTATTGGGATACGAGCCTGGGCCTTGATCTGCCCTGGAAGGACGAACATTTCGAGACCTGCGTTCGGATTGATAGAGCTATCGATGACCTGTTTGCCGAGGAGACGAAGCGCTGTGCCGCGGAGCTTGGGAAGAAGCTTGAGCGCGGGTATGAGAAGCGCGTGGAAGCGCCGTTGTTTCAACCGTTCACCGACGAATGAGAAAAGGCGGCAAGTGCGGTCCCCGCGGGATTATCTTGGAGCAGCTAAGTGAGCGGTGCGCGGGCGAGGAGCAATCATGGCTAGTCGTGGAGATAAATAGTCGAGGGAAGAAACCCTTGCGGCTCTGTTCTTATACCTCGCCCTACCATTAAAAAAGGTCGATGATACAAGCGAGGATGTCCAGGCGTTAGCCAAGGCCATTGGCGGAACGCCGGGCGCGGTTGCTCTAATAATCTGGAACCTTGCATCATCCGATGAGCGTCGACGTGCTCGCGGCAAGGTTGGAATGACCCAGGCGAGCAAAATGGACAAGATGGTTTGGGCTGAGTATTCCTCTGCTGGTGATGAGCTTGTTGAGGAGGCGACCGACGTTTTCCTCAACTGTTTCGATTTTGAAGAACCGCTAAGCGATGAGTTGAAAGAGACGATCGGCATTGATTTGCCAGAGGGTAAAGAGCGCGAGGCAATCGTTTCGATGCGGATGAACCAGGAGTTCTTTCGAAATACCTTGCTTGCCAATTACAATTCAAGGTGTTGCTTGACGGGGCTATCGAACAAGACACTGCTGGTCGCCACCCATATCAAGCCCTGGAAAGTCTCTGGTCCTAAAACGGAGCGCCTTGCGCCCGACAACGACTTGCTTTTAAACGCATTACACGATAAGGCGTTCGATCGGGGACTAATCACAATTACGAAGGACCTAAAGATAATGGTGTCCAGTGTGGTCGAGCACGAAACGCCCGAGGACGAGTATTTGTGGCGCTACAACGGAGAGCCAATTGCGCTTCCGAAGCGATTCGCTCCACGAGCTGAGTTTATTGAATACCACAACGACATGGTGTTTAAGGGGTAATTGGACTATCTCCCGACCAAACGAGGATTCGGATTGGCTTGCTGGAAGGGAATGACTATGTCGGGTTCCCGGATTCCCGAGGTCGGGGAGGTCGCTTCGTTGCCTGTTCGGAGTACGGCAATGAGGTCCTGGATTCGCTGGAGCAACTCATCAAAAGTAACCACAGTCACATCGCTGAGGTTATTCCGATAATGCTCAAAGGTAGCTTTTTTGCTCGCGGTGTCGAGTTCAGAGATCTTCCCTATGACTACAACGCACTTTGGGGAAAGGGCCTCAAAGTGAGAAGACGAGCGCCCGTTGACCATGTAGTACTCCTTCGTGAGCGTGTCCCGGTAGTTAAGCACTTGGTTTACTGATCCGCTCATGTGTGAGGTCAAGGAATAAACGGCGTTCTCGGGCTCTTTCCCCCTGTATATTGTGCCGAGCAGGCTTGTAAGAGGAGTCTTGATCTCGATGAGCGTGACATTGCTGGTTAGCTCATTCTGGTAGAGGAAATCGCAGATATTGCCACCGGAATTATCAATCGCCTTGCCTCCGACATACGCCTTGCCTTGGAGAAGTGTGCATGGGGCGGAGAATACCTGCGACAGTATCCATTGGTGGTCGGTGAATATTCTCTGCCAGTACTCCTCGTTGCCGTTACCGAGGTTCTCAGCAATCTCCTTTTCGACCTTTTCGAGCTGGGCGAGACTCAGACTGACCGTGAAGTCATCGAGATGTCCCTTCTCCAACTCGGAGAATATCTCACCCAATTGCTCGCGAGTCGTCCCCTGGGTCATGAGCCGGATCATCTCTTTGACGAGTTCGAAATTATTGCCATCTGTAAGTAGCCTGGTTTCCGAGGGATTTTCGCGCATCATCTTAAGGAGTGAGCTTACGGAGCGGTCAAGGGGGACATACGTTGTGCTGCCGCCTTGAACTCCTCCACCCTCCTGATGGATTCGGTAGCGAGCATCAAGTGCCTCGTACAGGCGACGGGTCTCTCCGGTGTCTAAAGTGAGTTCGAGCCAATCACCATTGAACCCTTTTCTTTGCAGCATGCCCCTCGAAGCAGGGCCCAGTTCGGTTTCGGCCGAGTCTGAGGGGAAAGAAGCATCTCCTTTCCTCTTTCGTTCGTAGACGAATTTGCCCTCAACACAATGAGAAGGATTCTTCGGATTGTCTACGTTGGTCGCGAGGAACCGGTATCTCATCCTGTCCGTTGTTTCTGTCAACTCAACGGGGTCGGATTTTGCCGTGTATCGAGAGGTCGAGACCATGTTGATGGCCCCGTCAATAGCACTTGAAGGATTGGGATAGAGCGTGCCATCCCAATCAAGTGTGTCCCCGAAACTAATGCGCCCCATCCAGGCTCCCTTCGCACATCCTCTGGATCAGCTTCCCGTCCGCCAGTCTTCCTGCCAGATAGCAGTCGAACACGTAGTCCGCGGGCAGCGCCCACATCTCCACCCCGTCCGTGAGGGGCGGCTCAGGCTTCCCGAAGACGCCTGGGAACCGCACCCTACCCATGAGCCTCGCCTCGGCCTCGTGGGTCGGTACCAGGAAGACATTCGCCACGGAGGAGAACCCGTTGTCCCGGATGAAGTCCCCGTAGGCGCTCTGGTAGAGCACCTGCTTCGTTACGGACTCGACGCCCGGCACGTCCTTGGCGGCGCCGGGGCGCAGCGACGGCGTGTAGTACTTCGCGTCGTAGATGCAGAACGCTCTGCCGCCAGCGCCGTCTCCATGGATGCCTATGACGTCGGGAATCAGCGTGTTCACGTCCCCGCAGCCCGCACCGCCGGCGTCCATCCACTCCGGCCTAGGGATGATACCCAGAAGCGTCTCCGCGCCGCGCTGGCACCAGTCCTCGGCGAGCGGAAGCCCCAGCGAGTCTATGCGGTCGGCGAGCCTGTCCCCGAAAGCGCTCTTGCATGCCAGCTCCCACGCGTGGTAGAAGGATGAAGTGCCCAGGCAGAACTCCTCCTCGGGGCTTTCATACTCCTCGGAGGGGCTCAGATAGCGCAGCAGCATGTCGATGACGTCCTGCTTCCACGCCACGAACTGCACGGAGCGCTCCTGCTCCAGGCGGTAGGTCAGCGTCTCGGCGTCACCCAGGTCCTCCAGTTCCTCGCCGGAGAGGTCGACCGGGGCGAGCCCCAGCAGCTCGTCCAGGCCCCAGCGACGCAGGTCCTCGGAGCAGCGAGTCAGCACGCACCGGTGGAGGCGTGTCACCAGGTCGGCCGCGTCGCGGGAGGTGTCGCGCGTCTTAAGGTCGAAGTAGACCGGCGTGTCGCCGTCCATGAAGGGCTGGTTCTGCGCGATGGTCCTGCCCCAGGCGATCTCACCCGACCCGTTGTCGCGGACCACGCGCACGTAGTTGGAGTAGACGCCATTCTCCTCGTAGGAGCCGAGCAGCGCCAGCATGAGCGAGAGCGGCCCGCCGTCCTCGTCGGCGTCCGGCAGCGCGGCGCCGACGCCAGAAAGCCCGCCGGAGCTCTTGCGCAGTACGCGAAACACCTGGGCGAGCTCCGTCTCCGAGGGGCGCGTCCCCCTGGGGAAGTATTTCGGGTAGGCGCAGACGAGGGTCTCGCGCCAGCGCGCGAGGCCAACCCACGTGAACTGGTACTTGCCGAGGGCGGCGAGCTCCTCGTCGGCGTCGCCCCCCTCGGGGGCGGCGTCGCTCCTGAGCGTCAGCACCCCGCGGGCGGCGAGCGCCCTCACGCACGCGAGGGCGTCGCGGACGTCGAGACCGAGCAGCCGGGTGAGGTCGCCGAACGAGTAGGAGTCCCGCTCCCGTACGTAGACGGGGTCGAAGGCCATGGGCTACTCCTCCGCGCCCTGGCCGTTGCCCTCGTCCTCGGAGGGGGCGCCATCCTCGACGCGTGGCACGGGCTCGTCGAGAGCGAACACGCCGTCGGCAGAGCTGTCGTACTCGGCGCAGATCTCGGAGTACGTGAAGTCGGGGTGACGGAATACCTTCGGGCGCTTCATCTTCGCGGCGTCCTCGTAGAGGTAGAGCAGCACCTTGCTCTTGAACGCCTCGTCGAAGGCCTCGTCGTCATCCAGTGCGGACTCCGTGAGGAAGAACGGGCCCAGGAGCTTGTCCTCGTTGACGCGCGCTTTGCCCTTGAGCAGGCCGTTGATGGCGTGGCGAAGGACGTTCCACTCCACGGGCTCGCGCTTCGCGCCGATGCGCACGACTTTGCCGGCGTACTTTCCCTCGCCCTCGTCGATTCCCATGTAGCGAAACTCCCAGCGGCGCTTGAAGGCGGTGTCCATCGGGAACACGCCCTGGTCGGCGCTGTTCATAGTTGTCCAAATGTAGAGGTTGGAGGGCAGGCGCATCGCGTTCACGCGATGCGCGACGTTCTCCTCGTGGCTGTAGAGCCCCGGGGTCTCGTCCGCGCACCCGGATGCATCGTAGAACTCCTTCCAGAGGAACTCTCCGAGATCGACGGGAACGTCCACGTCGTACTCGCTCACCCCGTCGCCTTTGCGGTCGAGCAGTTGGAATACGTCGCCGAACACTGCGGCGGGGTTCGCGCGGTTGATCTCCTCAACGATGAGGAGGTAGTCCTCATTGGGATGGGTCTTCGCCTCGACGTAGCTCTTCACGAGGGGTCCGGGGACGAACTCATAGGAGATGTAGGGCCTCCTCATGTTCTCGGACAGCGACTCGTCGGGCTTCTGCTCGGGCCACTGCATCGTCGGCTTGTAGCAGCCCACGAAGGAGGCGTAGCTGTAGTCCGGGTGGAACGTGACGCGACGCGTGTGCGCCTTATCGAAGTGCTCCCCGGCGAGTTTGTTCAAGCTGTGCGACTTGCCGGTGCCGGGGGCTCCAAAATAAATAAGATTATAAGGAAGTTTAACCTCGCTGGCTTCACTGGTCTCAGCGGTCTTAGTTTCAGCATTAGACGACAAATCAGAGTAGTCCACTCTTGCTGTATTGAATGACGTGAAAGCCCTAGACTTGTAATCATTAAGTTCGGCTTTGTTCACGCCCTTGGCAAGGATGACGTTTTTCGCATTATTAGTCGAGATGGGCGAGAGCCAGGGATTGAGACCGTCGATAATAAGGTTCTTAACTGCCCTTACAGGGCCTTTCGGATCGCCGTTGGTACACGTTAAGACTTTTTTCGTCTCTAATTCATTTGCGGAAAGCAGGGCGTCGTACACACATGGAAGAGAATATAAATAGCCATTCACGTCATTATCTGTTTTGCAGACGACCTGATCAGAGAAAATGCCAAGCATTCGAATTAGTCGATTCTCAACGACGTGATCAAGCTCTTTTTTCGATTGAAGCCATGCAAACAGCACCGTGATATATTCAATCGGACTTGTGGAGATAAGAATTCCAATCAAATCAATATTGCTCGTAAGCCTAATTACTCGGTCACCTCTGACCAGTTCGCCATCTTTCTTTATACGCTCGGCCGAACGAGGAGAACCAACCGTGCTTACTCGCGCAAGACGCCATACTAGGCACAAAACAGCATCCAAGGATTCAATTTGCGCTTGAAAAAGTGACACAGTATTAAGGCCTAGGTCAGTCTCTTTCACAGGTACATTGAGACTATTGGCATAGCTAAGCAGCAGCTTTAAACTGGACTCACCGTCAACCAGTTCGTTGGCAGGCGTGATCGTCATTTTCGCAGGCTTCTCTTTTGCCAGCCACAATAGAATCAGCAACGCAAGCGTTCGTTTGGGATCCTTTACCACTGAGCTGGATACCCACAGCCTAGGGCTAATTGGTTCGCGAAACTCGAGCTTACTGGGAAGCAGCACGGTTCACCACTCCTTACGATTTGAGGTCATGCATGATCTGCTCGGCAATTGCCTCACCAAGCAGGGGTGGGACAGCGTTGCCGACTTGCTTCATCTGTGACGACTTGGCCCCATAGAAATGATACGTGTCCGGAAAGGATTGGATGCGAGCAGCCTCCCGAGTGGTTATCGCTCGGTTCAGGAACGGGTGCGTGAACTCGCCCGATGACGGCGTGTCGTACCGCGTAGTGATCGTCCTCGCGATGCCATCCTTCTTCATCCGGCACCAAGTGCCGCTGTAGATGGACTTGGTGAGGTGCTCGGTGGGGAGCATCTCCTTGCCGTGCTCGGGCGGAATCATCCTCAGTCGCTCCAGGGTGATCTTAGAGTGCGCGGTCGCGATGTGGTTGTAGAGCTCGGTCGACCCATCGCGCATCATGCGTTGGTATGCCGATTGTGGCTTGTTGCGGTATTTTGAGACTTCCTCGCCTTCTCCGGATTCCAAATAGGCGAGGTCGCTAATGGCGTCCCATATGGTCGCGGATCGGCCGTAGGGGGCCGGGAGGGCGACGGTCTCGTCGGCGTCAAGTTTACCGATGATGCAAGTACGGTGCCTATCCTGCGGCACGCCGTAATCAGCAGCACAAAGGACGCCGCAGTTGACGGCATAGCCCAGGGCGCTGAACAGCTCCACTATCTCGTTCTTGAAGTAGCCGTTCTCGGTCGTCAGGAGGGTGGGGACGTTCTCGATGACGAAGTACTTCGGCTTCACGAACTTGACCACGTCGTAGTACTTGAGGAAGAGGAAATTCCTCGGGTCGTTGATGCTCTTCCTCTGGCCCTTCTGGGAGAATCCTTGGCAGGGAGGGCCGCCGATGACGATGGTCGTCTTGCCCGCGTACTCGGAAAAGGTCTTCTCAATATCGAGGTCACGAATATCGGCGACCACCATTTTGGTATCCGGCCGATTGCGTGTGTATGCCTCGGCAATAGACGGATCGAACTCATTTGCAATCTTCACGTCGAAACCGGCCATTTCGAACCCAAGAGAAAGGCCGCCCACGCCGGCAAACAAATCAATTACTGTCGGTTTCGTCATAGCTCGTCCTGGATCCTCTTGGTTGCGATGTCGTAATAGGACTTCTCTAGTTCAATGCCGGTAAAACGTCTTCCGTCGCGAACCGCGGAAACCCCGGAGCTTCCGCTGCCCATGAAGGGGTCGAGCACGAGGTCGCCCGGATTGGAAAGCTTCTCAACGAAGAAGTCCATGAGCGCGACGGGCTTCTGGGTCGGGTGCTTGCCGTACTCGCGCTCTCGCTTCGGGGTGACCGGGGACTCGAAGAAGTCGTGAACGGCCTTGCCGTCGTTGTTGAACGTGCCGACTCGCGCTCCATACGTGAAGTAGATCCACGATTCGGTGGAATTCACGAAGTGAAGATTCATGTTCCTCGGCATGGGGTTCTGCTTATGCCATGTCCCGGTTGTCTTGTAATAGAACCCGTGCTTTACGGCCTGCGTGATAATCGACTCGACCTTGATGACCGCCATGAATACGATCATGGAACCACCCGGCTTCATGACACGGGCGGCTTCCTCAAAGAACGAGTCCATGGACTCGTTCCATTCCTCGTACTCGAGGTTGTCCCAGCCCGCCGCCCCGAAGTAGTTATCTCGGAGCGCCTTGAGGTTCGTTGCGCGCTCCTTCATGAACAGGCCGAGGTTATAGGGAGGGTCGGTAAGAATAAGGTCAACTGAATCGCTAGCGAGGCCATGAAGGGCTTCCAGACAGTCGCCGTTGATCAAGGTTGGCTCAAAGTGTTCGCTCTGATTATCGGGTTTTTCACAATCCGTCTCGGAGCAACGTCCCTCCGTCCACGCGTCAACGGCGCTGTATTTGAATCTCCACTGGTGGCCGACCTTCTGGGCGGGAAACTCCTTGGTTTTAATCCAGCTGCGAATCGTTTCCGGGGTCACTCCAACATGGGAGGCTATATCCTTCATAGTCACCCAAGACTCTTCCATCATTGCCCCCGAACAAGAAATAACGCGAATTAGCAGAAAATAGCGCAATTATAAAGCCGGGTTGCGCCAATGTATAGGCTTGACCTACGATGGAAATCTGCATGCGAGCTCGGACAGGCAAAGTTAACGCAAACAACATCTTTTGCCGCCCAGCGCCGGCAAACACTGCTGCGCGACGCCCACGCGCGCATGATGTTCACGGGGCGCCGCCGTCACGTACTCCGCCGCACACGTCAGTGGTTGCCATCCTTGGCGGCGGGCATCCCGCCGTGTGTTTGTTAACGTCGTGATTACGGGTTTGGTCACATCCGTTTTTCGGAATTGAGCATGAGCGCTAGCTGCTCAGGAAGTTCGGCGGGTACGGCCTTCTCGTGCTCGACGAGTGGCTGCTGAACAAGCCCGACGACCTGTTCAGGGCGATGCTGCTCGAGCTCATGGAGCTGCGCTGCGGTTCGTCCTCGACCGTCTTCTGCGCGCAGTACAGGTCGAAGGGCTGGCACGCCAGGTTGGGCGGCGGGATTTACGCCGGGGCGATCATGGACAGGATCGTGCACGGCACTGTCTGGCTAGAGATGGGAGACGTCAACATGCGCGACATATACGGCTGACGGTGCTGAACGGACACCGGCGGTACCGATTCACGATACCGCCGGTACTGTCCCGCAATATTCGCGGTACGGAAACGCATAAATACTCACAATACTGGTACCGTCATGATTTATCCAGCGGCGATTATGGCGCGTATAGACGATGCTGGGCGCCCATGTCTGATTCAAGATTCAAATTTGCTACGAGCGCGCTCTAATAGTCAATACGTCGTATACGGGTTGTGTTACTCTTTTTGTGAACGGCGGAGCCCTTTATGGATGGCTTCGCCGTTCACCGTTAAATAGCGGCACTTTCAATCTCCTGGTTATATTGACTGAATAAAATGTTGATTGTTCAGATTGGAGGCGGCTATGGTTCAACCGAAAACCCAAGGAAATCACCGAGCATATCCAAAGGAGCTGGCGATATATGTCGAGCGTATCCTATTGGAGGAAACCGATGCTGGGCTTGGCAAAGGGTTGAGCGTTTCGGACATAATGGCGGAGCTTAAAGCTCGTTATGGATATGAAGTTAAGCGTGACACAGTGCAGGGCGTATTGAACGCACTTGTTGATTCTGGATCAAAAAAGCCTTCGCTCTGCAATAATGCGGGCGTCAGTCCGTTAACCGAGATGAATAGAATCGACCTCGACAACAGTTGCCTGAATCCGTTCTACACAGTGATTGCAAGTCGGTTGGCATGTAAGGGCGAGCGACTGACGAATGGTGAGGGGGATCCTGCTCCTAAAAATGCGAAGCACCTGTACAGCATAGAGCGTCAAATTGATGGTGCGCAAATTGAGCATTTGTGCCGTCTCATCGAAGCTTCTACGGGTGTAGGTGGAGCCGACGCGCTCGAGCATGCAGTTCTTCGCCTGCTGTGCGGCGAAGAAAGGCAGCAGATTGAAGATCGTTTGGCTCAAGAAAACGCCCTGCTCAAAAGCGGCAGAATTGCAAATATGGAAGCAACGCTTGCAAATTTGAAGTTATTGGAAAAGGCCATTAGCCAAAGGCAGAGAGTCCGCTTTCGAACTTCTGATAAGGGGCGACTGCATAGCCATACGCCATATCATCTATGCATGCACGATGGCTACTACTACCTGTTTGTGGGTCACAAGGGTGCTGCGAGGTCTTTTGACGCAATTCGAGTTGATAGCCTGCGGGATATAACCATTGCTGGACCAGTGGATGATGCAAAAGGTCGTTTTGAAGCGATGGCCGAAGAGGCGAAAAGGTTCTCTCGTGCTGGCGTGAACAGGATGTTTAGTGACGATATAGTTACGGTTCGCGTAAGGTGCCATAGCCAGGCAAAGGAGAAGTATCTTTTAGCCGAATTTGCCGGGAACGATGGGTTTCGGTGCGAGACGCAGGACGGGCACCCAAATCCAGAGTATTCGTTTATGGCATCGTATGACGGCATGAAAACATGGGCGATGAAGTGGCTCGATGTGTTTGAGATACTTCAACCAAAGAAATTGCGCGATGACGTCGTGGACATCATTGGACATAAATGTATCTATGTGAGTGCGAGGACTGATTCAAATGACCCCTGCTGAGAAAAAGCAAGCAATTGGCGATGCGTTGGATTACTGGTATTTGCTCGATTTTTTGAGCCAAGGCGACCAACCCGAAGATAAGAAAAATCCGCCTAGGCCCAGAAAAGGAATGCTTGATGACTGCTTTGTTCCAGAAGAGCGGGACGACCAGTACTTAAGGACGCCTTTTGAAGAAGCGAGAGAACGTGCGGATAGTGTCACAAACGGCGAAAACTGGCCGATCTCAACGATTTATTGTCACCTGGGCTCCGTTCCGCGCGAAGCGGTCATGACTTATATTGCAGAAAAACCGGGGAATGAAATCGAAAAAGAGGATGAGTGCATGACGGTCGCACTATTAGGTGTGAGTCCTGATGGTCAATTTGTCAGCCTTGAGTTGTCCTCTTTATTTTGGTGGTTGAAGAGGAACGTCGGGAATAGCCTAAATGCCATCGTTAGCTTTGGTGACGCATAATTTCTTTCGCAAATTGACAACCGCATAGCGGAACACGGCCC
>CABUEK010000022.1:0-45071 GCA_902490565.1 uncultured Collinsella sp.
CAATCTGCCTTTCAACTTCGGCGGCATGACCAGAAGGTCAATGCCGCCTCGTTTCAAGGCACCTTGCTCGCTCTGGCGGGTTTTCGCTGTCGTTGCCAAGACATCGGCGCTTCCGTTGTTGTAGGTGGCAGTTAGGTGCACTCATTGGGGACAGACTTAAATGAGTGCCCACAGAATGAGAGTGGATAATCTTCCGTTTTTGGCCTGCTTTGGGGTTCAAAGTGGGAGATTATCCACTCTCATCATTTTGCGGCACTTGGGGACGTTCCTTTTGTGCCGGCACTTTGGGACACTCCTTGTCATTGGTACAAAGCAACCTGTCCCCATTGCGCCAAGCGGCGTGTGCCGTTAAGCGGAAGGGGTGTTAGCGGGACTTTCTTTTGGGCATACAATGGCTATTGTCTTGCTGCGGTGAAGGCCTGTCCGCTCCGCAGCTGTTTTCTACGGTTAAAGGAGAATGTATGTCCGTTGAGGTCATGAGGTCTGTGATCGAGGCCGCCGAGGGCCGCGTGCCCGTCGACACGCTGTTTACCAATGCGCAGATCGTCGACGTGTATGGCCAGCGTGTGGCGCCCGGTAGCGTTGCCGTCAAGGACGGTGTGATCGTCGGCGTGCTCTACGATGGTCGCGACGATGCCGCTGGCACCTACGAGGCAACTGAGGTCGTCGACTGCCAGGGTCGCTATCTCGCTCCCGGTTTTATTGACGGGCATCTGCACATTGAGTCCTCGAACATCCGTCCCGCCGAGTATGCTCGCATGGCCGCGACGCGCGGTACTACCACCGCCATTGCCGACAGCCACGAGATTGCCAATGTTGCCGGTCTCGACGGCCTGCGCTTTATGATCGAGGATGGTCGTCGTGCGCCCATCTCCATCAAGTACATGATGCCTTCGTGCGTGCCCGCACTGCCCGACGAGCAAGCGGGCGCTGTGATTACCGCCGCTGACATGCAGGCGTTTTTTGCCGAGCATCCGGGCGATGTCTTTGGTCTGGGCGAAATGATGAACCTGCCGGGCGTCTTTATGGCCGACCCCGAGACCTGTGCCCGCATCGATGCTGCCAACCAGACGCCGTCCAAGCAGGTTGACGGCCACGCGCCGCTCGTTGCCGGTATGGACCTCAACGCCTATGCCGCAGCGGGCATTATCGCCGACCACGAGTCGACGATTCCCGAGGAGGCGCTCGACAAGCTGTCCCGCGGCATGTATGTGATGCTGCGTGAGGGCACGTGCAGCCACGACCTGGCCAATTTGTCTCCGATGCTGCTGGAGAACCCTGCCCGCGCCCGCCGCTGCTGCTTTGCGACCGACGACCGCGCTCCCTCCGATGCTCTTTCGACCGGCATGATCGACAATGCCTGCCGCGTGGCCATCGAGGCCGGCATCGACCCGGTGGTCGCCATCTCCATGGCGTCCCTTTCCACGGCTGAGGCATTTGGCCTGGACCACGGCTGTCGCGACCCGCATGAGCTCCGTGGCGCGATCGCCCCGGGCAAACGCGCCGACCTGCTGTTGCTCGATGACCTGACGTTTGCCAAGGCTCCGCATCGCGTATATGCCGCCGGTGCTCTGGTGGCGCAGGACGGCACCTTTGTGGGCGAGATCGCACCCGAGATGGCCGAGGTTGCGGCCCTTGCCGATGAGCTGCGCGCCTCCGTTAAGCTGCCGAAGCTTTCGCTCGACGTGTTTGACTATGCCTTTAAGCCGGGCGAGGCCGTGATTGACGTGGTGCCGGGTAAGGCCATCACGGGCATGGCTCGCCCCGAGAGCGCCGAGGGCCTGCGCCGCATTATGCTGATCGAGCGCCACGGCCGCGGCGTGTCACTGCAGGCCGAGGGCGCCGACGGTGATGGTCCTGCGGGCCTGGGTCTCGTTGGCAAGCACATTGGTCGCGGCTGGGTGCGCGGCTTTACCATCACGGGCGGTGCCATCGCCTCGACGATTGGCCACGATTCGCACAACGTGTGCGTGGTGGGCGACAACGCGGCCGACATGATGGCTGCCGTCGAGGCTGTTGGCCAGGGCGGCCACGTGCTGGTACGCGATGGCGAGGTCGTAGCGCGCATCCCGCTGGCGCTCGGTGGCCTGATGAGCGAGGGCACGGCCGAGGATGTCGCCGCGCAGCACGACGACTTTATGGTCAAGGCGCGCGCCATGGGCATCGAGCCGCCGCTCGACCCCATCATGGGCATCATCTTCCTGCCCCTGCCGGTGATCCCGACGCTCCGCATCCGCCCCGAGGGCATGTTCGACGTCACCACCTTCACCTACGCCGACTAGTCATCGGGGACGTTCTTAAACGACTAGTCGTCGGGGACACTCTTCCGTGTGTCGCCTGCCGCCGCGGTCGTGGGCTCTCTGGCACGCGTGAGCTATTTGCCAGGTCTATGTAACGTTTACGCCCGCGGAGTCTTATTTGAGCTCCCTTTGGGTACGTTGGAATCGGATACACGTTCGATTCCAACAAGCCCGAAGGGAGCTTTTCTATGTTTAAACTGATTGCATCCGATATGGACGGCACACTGCTTGACGAAAACGGCCAGGTGCCTCCCGAGACCTACGAACTGATTCTGGCGCTACACGAGCATGGCGTGCATTTCGCCGCATCGTCAGGTCGTCGCTACGATCGCCTGTGCGAGTTCTTTGCGCCCGTTCGCGACAAGATGGACTTTGTCGCCGCTAACGGCGCCCAAGTCTACGCCGACGGTAAGATGGTAGACCGTGAGGTGTATTCCCACCTGGCGATTCGAAGGCTCGCCCAAGCCGTCAGGACGTTTCCCAATCTGCATCTTGCGCTCTTTGACCGAACCAAGTCCTTCCTGCTCGATGACGAGTGCAAGTTCGTGCGTGAGGTCGATAAGGACCTTCCCAATGCCGAGCGTATTTGGGAGCTGCCCGATCCCAGCGTAAATATCATCAAAGCGAGTATCTTTTGCGACGACAGTGCGGTTATGGACAGTGCGTACGTGCTACAGCGCGAACTTGGTCAGCTCTTTACTTTTGCGCCTTCGGGCAACGCGTGGATCGATGCCATGCAGCTTGGTGTGTCGAAGGCCTCGGGTATCGCGCAGCTCGCGGAGCATTACGGCATTGGGCGCGACGAGGTCATGGCGTTTGGCGACTCGATGAACGACTACGAGATCATTCGCTTTGTCGGCACGGGCTGCGCGATGGAAAACGCGCGCCCCGCGCTTAAGGCGGTGGCCGATCGCGTGGTGGGTTGCAACCGCGACCACGCCGTCCAGCAGGAGCTCCGTCGCGTGCTGGAGAGTCTCTCCTAATCCGGCAGATGGGGACGTTCCTTTTCTGCCGACAGTGGGGGACAGTCCTTGCAGCTTTTTGCGAAGAGTGTCCCCAGTGACTAGTCGTTTAAGAACGTCCCCAATGACTGACCAATGACTAGGCGAGGGCGGCCATGATGGTGCGGGCGACGCCGTCGTGGTCGTTGTTGTATTCGGTGATGGCGTCGGCGGCCTCGCGATCTTCGGGCTCGGCGTTGATCATGGCCATGCCATGGCCCGCTGCCTGCAGCATGGGGATGTCGTTGATGTTGTCGCCGAACGCCCAGGCGTCGGCGAGACGCTCGCCCAGATGCTCACACAGCCACGTGAGGGCCGTTCCCTTGGTGGCGCCTTCGCCCATGACCTCGATATTCATGGCGTAAGAACGCGTGACCTCAATGCCTCCGAGCGTGTCGAGCTCAGCCGCGATGGCGTCGCGATCGGCCGGGTCGTGCCAGTACATGGCGATGCGTTCGAGCGTCTCGACCCCGTCGATCTTGCTGTCGATATCCATGTCGATCGGTGTTCGTGTGCGCTTGAGCGAAGCCGCGATGTGGGGGTCGCCGCCGCAGAATTCGTCCAGGCGCGTGTAGAGCGAGCGGGGGAGGAAGCACTGCCCATCCGCGAAGATATCGAAGGTCACATCGTGGCCGGCGGCGATGCGATGGACGCGATGAGCAATGCCGCGATCGAGCGGACGGCTCAAAATGCGCGTGGCGCGCGAGGCATCGTTGGGCACATCGTCGTCGAGCTGCCAGACGCTGGCGCCATTGGCGCAGACGGCATAGTGCACGGAGGGATGGGCGAGGATGGGCTCAAAGATGCCCGACAGCGGACGTCCCGTGCAGGGCACAAATTCAATTCCGCGTCGAGCGAGTTCGTCGAGCATCGACCAGGTGGCATCGCTCATTTGCTTATCGCTCGTCAGCAGCGTTCCGTCCATATCGGAAAACACAATCATTTGATACAGCCCTTTCTGCTGGCATAAAAAGCGTGGCCGAGGGCGGCGATGCCCTGGCCACGCTCGAGTTCTATAACGGTTCGCGTCCTAGCGGTCGGCGAGCGGCTTGTACGCTAGCGGCTCGATCACCGGACGATAGGCCGGGCGAATAATACGGTGCGCGCAGAAGAGCTCTTCCATGCGGTGCGCCGACCAGCCTGCCATGCGGGCGACGGCGAACAGCGGCGTAAAGAGCGTCTCGGGTACGCCGAGCATCTTGTAGATAAAGCCCGTGTACAGGTCAATATTGGCGCAGATGGGCTTGGTCATGCCATGGTCGCGCATGACCTGGGGCGCCAGGCGCTCGATGCGCTCGATGAGTGCGAACTCTTCGCCCAAGTCCTTCTTGGCTGCCAGTGAGCGCGCGTAACGGCGGCAGACCTCGGCGCGCGGGTCGCTGAGCGTATAGACGGCGTGGCCCATGCCGTAGATGAGGCCGGTGCCGTCGAAGGCCTGCTTGTCGAGGATCTTGCCCAGGTAGGCCGCGACCTCGTCCTCGTCCTCCCAGTTGGAGACATGCGCGCGGATGTCCTCGTGCATAGACACGACCTTGGCATTGGCACCGCCGTGGCGCGGGCCCTTGAGCGAGCCGATAGCCGCGGCGTAGGCGGAATACGGGTCGGTGGCCGAAGACGACAGCACACGGCAAGCGAAGGTGGAGTTGTTGCCGCCGCCGTGCTCGGCATGCAGCATGAGCATCACGTCGAGCAGCATCGCCTCATCGCGGGTGAACGCCATGCCGCCGCGCAGGACCTGCAGAATGGTCTCGGCGGTGGAGAGGCCGGGCGTGGGGTGCGGCACGTGAACCTCGGAGCCGCGAAGCTTGGCAATCGAGGCCATGTGGGCGAAGGCGGCGATGCGCGGGAGACGTGCGAGCATGGAAATGGCGACGTCGATTTCGTGCTCGGGCGTGATCACGTCTGGTTCGGCATCGAAGGCGTAGAGCAGCAGCACGGCGCGCTGGAGCACGTTCATGATGCTCGACGACACCGTGGTCATAGGGAACTCTTTGACGTACTCGTCGCTCAGATGTCTAAAGGCGCCCAGGCGCTCGCAAAAGCCGTCGAGCTCTTCCTTGTTGGGCAGCGAACCCGTGATAAGCAGATAGGCGACTTCCTCGTAGCCGTAGCGATTCTCGGCCTGGGCATTGTTGACCAGATCCTCGATGCTGTAGCCGCGAAGCGTGAGCTTGCCCTGATCGGGCACGACCTTGCCGTCGATCTTGTTGTAGCCGTGCACGTCCGAGATGCGGGTAAGACCCGCGACCACACCCGAGCCGTCGGCGTTGCGCAGGCCGCGCTTGACGTTGTGCTCGACGAACAGACCCTCGTCATACGGATCAGTCGGTAGGCCGTGGTAGAGGTTTTCGCTTTCGGGCGAAATCTGGCGGCTCGCCTCATAATCCAAGACCAGGCGGCTCAGATGGTCATCGAAGCGGTAGTAGATTTTCTTGGCGTCGTAAGCCATGCGCGCTCCTCTCGGGGTCGTGTGGGGGCGGCGTGCTTGGGTGCAGATGCGCCAGCCTGTTCCCGCACGACCTGTTCGCTACAGGCGGTACATAAAGTTAAAGACATCCTCGCGCTGGATGGACACATTGACGCCCGAAAGCTCGCCGGCCTCGGCAAGCGCCTTCTGGAGTTCGGCGAAGTCGAGCTTGGACTCGGCGGTGTCGGCCAGCATGGTCATGGTGAAGATGTCCTCGATAATGGACTGCGTAATGTCGCGGATGTCGACGTTGGCCTCGCCCAGAACACGGGTGACGCCGGCGACGATGCCGGGGCGGTTCTTGCCAAGGACGGTGATGACGATACGGGAGGACGAGATCTCGGCCATGGGAAACCCTTTCGCGTGATTGCGGCGCGCGCGGGGCGCTCCGCTACGGTACAGTGTTCATCATTGTACCTGTCTGGCGCAAAAAAGGCGCGCTCGCTGCGGCGTTACATGCCTGCAACATGAGCGTAAGGGGGAAGGCCGTACGGGGAAGAGCCGTCTGGCGCGTGTCCGGCTCGTGTTGGGTTGATTTCCGATCTCAGCCGAACACATTGAGCGGACAGGCCGTTCCCGCAGTCAGCCGAACGCCTCCGACGGCTGATTCCGAACTGGAAGCGGAGGGCATCCCCGCCCTTCGGTAGGGGATACCGCTCCGCGGCGCATGCCGCGGGCGGCGCCCCTATCGGACCACCGTGACCTCAGTTGGGATGGGCCCAGCACTGCCGCGTACTCGGTGAGCTAGAGCCAACTGTTCGTCTTCACGTCGCGTATGGCGATATTTCGGTCGTCCGGCTCGGTGATGCCGTAGCCGAACGCCTGGAGCGTCTCGATGGACTCCTGGATCCTCTGTTGGAACATGGGACCCGGATCGACCCTCGGCCCGAGGTGCCCGCGCCAAAGGCACGGCGTGGCGCGCAGCATGTTATGGATTTTGGAGATGGGCTCGATGTCGGCGTAGACGTTGAGCGTCGCCATGGCGTCCTTGTGGCCGAGGATCGATTGGAGCGCCTTGATATCGCCGCCTTGGCGGATCCACTGCGTTGCGAACGTGTGGCGAAGGCCGTGGAACGTGATCAGCTCGTCGTTGGTGCCCATGAGGCCGTTGGTCTCCGAGAACGTCTTGAACGCCCTGCGGATATAGCTTGTCGTCGCGAAGGTCGCGCCCGGCTCCGACAGGATGTAGCAGTCCCCGATCTCGACCGCCCCGGTAAGGTCGCGCAAGCGCAGCTTTCCGCAGTCGATCTCGTGGGTCTCCTTCAGGAAGGGGAGTAGGCCGACCGGGTCGATGGGGATACCCCTGGCGTCATGGGTCTTGGTGTCCTTGATGAACGAACCCATTCCCTTCGCGTGCGCCACCGAGTGTCTGATCGAGATCAGGCCCGTCTCGAAATCCACATCGCACCACCGAAGGCCGCAGACCTCGCCGATTCGCATCCCCGTGTGCAGGGCGAGTACGACCGCCCTCTAATCCTCGGCGGACCAATCGAGTCCGAACTCCTTTCGGGCATCCTCTTCGCTCATGACTTCGAGAAGGTCTCCGGGTTGGCAACGAAGGGCGAGGCATAGCTGCTCGAGTGTGTTGAAGCGAATGCCGCGAATATGCCCTTTTTTAATACGGGACAGGTTCACGGGCGTGGTTCCAATCCTTTCGGCAAGTTCGTTCGAGGAAATCTTTCGCTCGGCCATGATCTTGTCGAGGCGAACAATTACGGGCATGGCGTTTCCTTACGCAATCTCGTCGGAGTCGAGGTACAGCTCTCGGGCGTACAAGAAGAGCTGGGAAAGCATGAACAGGACGATGCCGAGAACCAGAGAGGTCCAATCGAATGATGAAGCGATCTCTTGGGCGCCGACGGCCCCCTCGCCGCCAAACATCGAAACGGAGGTTTTGAGTGAGCCGGCGTAGAGGCTGGTGGCAGCTTGAACAACGAAGAGAATGCCGAGCACCTTCAAGCATGTCGCAGACCCTTTCTTGAAGGGGTCTCCGCTCTTGATCGTCCACACGAGAACGGCGCTGAGGATGGTCGTAGCGATACCGATGACGGCAGGGACCAATGTCGAGATCGCAAGGGCTGGATACGCGGGGGAGTCTGCAATTACAGGGTTGTCGAGCACTTCGATTGCTGGCTTTAAGGAGAACGCCACTTGTGCGATGGCGGTGGCGCAAAGGGTCGCAGAGGCTATCGCACATGCGATGCGGAAGGAATGAAGCCGGGGAGTGCGATTGTCGGAACTCATAATAACCTCCGAAGAATTTAAAAAACTCAGGTTACTTTTTAACAGTTTATGTTAAATTGACTTTGCCGGCAAGTAATCACAGCATACTGCAACCGAAACCCCTCTAGATTGGAGAGGATTATGTTCAGTACTGTTAAGTCGTGTAAGCTCTTGGTTTTCCTCGGCCTCGCTCTTTGTCTGTTGCTGCCGGGAGCCCCCGCTTTTGCGGATACCCCGATGCCTCCTTCCCAGGAGAGCAGCCAGTGTGCCCTCGTTGAGCCCCTCGGGTATACGGACGACGTCGTCGATACCTACTGGAGCTACAGCTGTCCTCGCGGCGTAAGCGGGCACAGCATCTCGATGTTCAACATCTCTTACAAGACGATCTCCTACCGAAATGGCTATCGCCGATCCGCGCATCATAGGGAATCCCGCCTCGCTGCAATGTGCTCCTGTGGTGTTCTTGGCACAACTGATAAATGGCAATTTGTCTATAGCACCTACTAGATGCGAGGAAGGGCCGAGCATTTTGTTCGGCCCCTCTGTTCCGACTGGATGAGGTTAAGGTTGGCGATGAATATGCTCAAAATCTCGAAGGCGATCTTTAGGTCGCTTCTCTCCTCCAGGTCGCTCTGTGTTGTCGTTGTTGCGTTGATGGTTCTTTGTGCTCTGCCCGTCTTCAGGAGCGCGGCTGGCATCGACGGACGGGTCGAATACCTCGAGTCGGGAATAACCCGTGTTGAGCAGGAATTGTCAGCATCCTATGCGGATGCGCTTGTGAATGCGGGGGAGGACGGTGTCTATGCCTCTTCATCAAGCATGCCCGCGCTTCTGTACCCTCTTGCCGCGGGACGTCTTATCTTGGCACCGCTCTCTCCCCTACTTCCGTTTCTGCAGATATCGGATGGAGAGTACACCTATTATGACGGATCGAAGGAGTACTTGCTATGGGTCGCAACGGCCGTTGCCGTCTCGTTCCTTGCCGCGCGTCTTAACAAACGTGAAAAGCTCATCATCCAGGCACCGATGGGCGAGCTGGGTAGACTTGTTGCATCGAGCGTATGGGCGAGTGTTTTTGCAATGCTTGCCGTCCTCGCCATCAATCTTCCAGGGATAATCGCCGCGCTTGTGAAGAATGGCCCGGGCTCGCCGTTCTATCCGATAGGCTACATTCAATATGCGACTCCGGTTATCAAACCGGCTTGGCTGGTGTTCGCGCAGACGGCCATCTTGCAATTCTTGGTGGCAGCGTTCATCTCGCTTGTCGTTCACCTTGCCGTGAAGATTGCCAATAACCCTACGCTTGGAATCGTGTTCGTATGTGCCCTGATGGGGGTGACGATGGTTCCCGGGTATTACGGAAGATCCATCGCTTTACGTGAGTTCGCCCTGTTGAATCCCCTTACGTATGCGAACACTGAGTTGACCGTCGGCGCCTATAGCCCGTACCCGACAACGCAGATAGTGAATCTGCCTGGACTTTGCTTCGAGCGTGGCGCGATTGCCCTCGTATGCGCAATCGGGATCGAGGTGCTGGCAATTAGCCTGCTTTGCGTTGCTGGAAAGAGCGGCTGCGCGTGCCCGATATCCCCGATTTGTCTTGAGAGAGGTTCCTTCACTGCATCGAGAACGGCAACTCGTTCGAGCGCTTGTGCCTCCGCCGTTGCATACGTAAGAACGATGGGGAAACTGCTCCTGCGTTCTCCTACCCTCGCCGTATGCGCGATTGCAATGTCGACGACGATGCTGGCCCCGGCTCTGGTCGAGATGTTTCCTGACGCCGATAACGTTTCCGCTGTTCGGTATAGGGATGGGGAGCTCCGTTCAATAGATCGGTATCTAGAGCAGAACGCTGCGAATATGGACGTCGAGGGCAAAGCGGCCCTGGAAGACATGCGGGATGCTCTTTCGGGTTTCGTGTACGCGCCTATGCCTGCGGAGGGGTTTCGAAGCCTTGCGACGTACGAGCGCGCTCGAGGTGAGCTGGGCGCGGCAGATGCGACTCTCCTGCAATCGATCGGAATCGAGCCGGAGACTCCTTCTCGTGCGGAGGCGCGCGCCCTTCTGCTTGAGTCGATCGCGAGCTTGCCGGACCCCAAGGTTTACGAGTTAAGTACGAAGATGCCCCCATTAATCCTCCTTTCGTATCTCCAGGCAGCGCTTCCCTCCTTATTTTTGCTGTTGCCCGTGGTTGTCACATCGCTCGCGTGCACCCACCTGCAGTGTCGTTCCCTTCTGGTTCTCCAGATCCCCGCAACAGCGCATGTGCGTTTTCTGACGGCTGTTGCGCTGGCTCTCCTGCTTGGCTTGGTGCTGCTTTTGGTGTCGATGGTTCCCGCTGTCGTTGTGTCCGTGATTAAGAACGGTGCGGGTGGATCGGAGTATCCCGTCGCTCTCATTCGGGCGGGAGCTTCGACAACGTCCATGGTGGGGGAGGCGGTGTTGTGCAGTATTCCGTTGCTGGTCATGGCATACGGCGTGATTTCCGTCGTCGCTGCGTTGACAGCAGCGATTAGCCGCAACCTCGTTGTCACCGGAATGGTTTGCGCGGTTCTCTTGGTGTTGGGTTCGTTGAGCGCTCATGTTGAAAGCGTGGGCATGGGCGTCGCGCTGCTGGCTCCATTCGCCTCGTTTGATCCCGCTTCCCAGGTGGGGACGATTGGGTTCCTTGGGCGAGGGACGAACGCGATGCCTTTTGGAGAGGTCGTCGGCGCATCGGGCGCTCTGCTGGTGGTCTTGGGCGCCGTATCTCCGTTGATGGTGCGCCTGAGTGTTCCAAAGATCGAAAGGGGATGATCTCGATGATTGACCTTCAAACGCTGACGATCTCTTATGGAAAGAAGGTGCTCGTAGATTCGGTGAACGCTGAGTTTGCCCCGGGTACGGTCTACGGTCTCGTCGCTCCGAACGGGCATGGAAAGACGACGTTGCTGCGTGCGATGGCAGGTTTGCCGGGTCCTCGCGTGGACGGGAGCATCGTTCTGGATGAGGTGCAGGGTACGGGTGCGAGAGAGGTCCGTTCTATGATCTTCTATGCACCTGGTGAGGGGACGCTGCTGTATCCCGGATTGCGTGCGGAAGATCACCTCAAGATGGTTTGCGATATGTGGCCGCATGCTCGCGATATCGAAGAGATAGTGGAACAAACGCAGATAGGCGAGTTCGCGAAGATGAGGATCCGCACTCTGAGCCAGGGCATGAAGCAGCAGCTTACCCTGGCGATTGCGTATGCGACGGGCGCGCGGTACCTTCTATTAGATGAGCCCATGAACGCGCTCGACCCCAGCAGGGTGGACTTGCATTCCGAGATTCTCAGGAAGCTGGCCGATTCTGGTACGTGCATCATCATGTCATCCCACATCTTGGATTCGGTCGATAGGCTGTGCGATGAGATTCTGTTTTTGAAGGATGGGAGGCTCATTAGAAGCATTCCGCAAGATGATGCTGCGCCGAAGTCTCCTGGATCCCATTTCGCAAAGCCTGCCGGACGCGCCGAGGGTGCGCTAAGCACGTATCGGCGACTCTACGAAAAGGGCGGGTAGAAATGCAAGTTAAAAATCTATGTGGTCAATATAATACCGTTGAACCAGCGTATCGATACCGCTCAGCCATTCGCCTCGCCCCCGTCGCACGCATCTTCATTCGGTCTGTCATTATTAATCTAACAATTCTTTGAGGAACGTAGGTGCTTCTAAATGTACTGTCGACTTCTTCTCAAACTAATCCTAAGAGACAAGGCCGTATGGATTTGTACGCTCGTTCTCGCTGCAGCCTTTTCCGTCCCCATTGCGTTCAATTCACCCATCTACGGGCCCTTCTTTATGAAACAGGGCATGCAGAGCTTTGTCGACGCATTCAATACGCGCGCGCCCCAGGCCAGCGGCATAGACCTATCTCCAGAGCAGCAAAATGACGCGGAGCTTGCAAGATACGCGAACGCCGCCCTTGCCGCTCAAACCGACGCCGCCTTTCTCGATTCTGCCGAGAGCTACTACGCGCTCATGGGCGAAGGCTTCCAATCCGGGTCCATCGTGGGAGACCGAGAGACCAATGACGCGGAGCTCGCATATTGCCGTGCTCTGAGCAGTTCCGGCATCACGGATATCCCGGCCTCCGCAAACGACCTGCCATTCCTTTCCTTCCTGCCCTACGCCATTGCCCAGGCGCCGTCTTTCCTTCCCTTCATTCCCTTCCTTCTCTCGTCGATACTCGTGCTCGGCGCCACAAGGCCTGCGACCCTGGCGGCAAAGGCGCCCGTGCCCAAATTCCGGCGCCTTATCCAAACCGTGTTTTCGATAATCGCCGCGGGGACCGCGATGCTCCTCGCCGGCCTTGCGCCCGGGAGTATTTACGCCTTGGCCCTAAACGGCTTCGGGCAGATCGGGTACCCGATCGCCTTCTTCCATGACGGCGCGCTTGCCACCACGACCGCGGGAAACGTCTTCACGACCCTGCTTCTCGCGCTGCTTGCGGGCGGAACCTTGATATCCGTTTGCTCCGCCGTCCTATCGACCGCAACGAGGCGCGTCCTCGCGGGCCCCCTTACCTCAGCGCTGCTTGTCGCGGCCCCGGTATTCCCGTTGCTGTCCGATTCGGCACTGGAGCATAATGCCGTGCTCGGGCTCCTGCCGCTGGCCGTGTTCTCGCCTATCGAGGCAACGGGTTACGTAGGATGCTTCCCGACAGAATTCATTGGCTCCGGTTCAGGCAGCGCATCGATGCTTGCCGTGGCCCTGATATACGTCGCGGTCTTTTTCGCGGTCGGCGCCGTTGCGACACGTTCGCCCAAACAGGCTGGACCCGCTAAAAAGCACCATGGGCTCGAGCTCCTGGACGCGAGCGTGGGATACGGGAGCACGACGATTCTTTCGATCGGATCGCTTTCCTTGGGCCCGGGAACGGCGGCGGGGCTCGTCGCTCCCAACGGCTCGGGGAAAACCACCCTTCTTGAAGCGCTGTCGGGCCAATTTCCCACCCGCATCCGCTCGGGAAGCCTGGCGGCAGACGGAATCTACCAACGTCGATCAGCCGAATTCGCAGAACTCGTCTACCTGAGCTCTTCGGGCAGCGCGGATCTCTATCCCACGCTATCGGCCCTCGAGCACCTTGCTTTCGTTAGGGAGGCGTGGAAATCGGCCGCCGACATCGACTCGCTCTGCGACTCCCTCGGAATCTCCCCATATCTCGACAAGCCGACCCGTAAACTCTCGACAGGAATGAAGCAGCAGGTAAAGCTTGCCATGGCGATAGCGACCGATTGCCCGTACCTCATCCTCGATGAACCGCTGAACGGCCTCGATCCGGGAAAACGGAAAACCTCCTGCGACGCGATGCGCAGCGAGGTGGAGCGGGGACGCAGCGTGCTCATCTCAAGCCATCTGCTCGACGACCTGGCAGACCTCACCGACTCGTTCTACTTCATCGAGGCCGGCACGCTCGTGGAAAAGACCGAGTCGTCCTCGCAGACGCTCAAGCAGGAATACCTCGATACATACGAGGGAGGCGAATGACATGAAACTATTTGAACAGCTGAAGTCCAATGCGTCGCGCATGGCTGTCTACGCCATCCTCGTGGCAACGGCTTTATGCGGAATCGCGGCACCCGTCTATGCGCTCAACGGAGAGAAAGGCGATGTCGAACCCGCGTACATGGCTTCGACGGTTAAGGACCGGTACAAAGCCTTCTCTGGAGACACGTTTTACGTAGCAGAGTACGACACGACCTACCGTCAGCTTCGCTACAACAAGAGATACGAATATCTAGGCGCAGAGGCAATCAGCTATACGTCGGGTTGGTACCGCTCCAACTATGGACACATAACCCAGTTCAAGTGTAACTACCGTGTGTACAACTAAAGCAACCGGCCGGGACGAGGGGCGGCGCAAAAGCGCCGCCCCTCGTTTTTAACCATGTCAACTGAACCTAGTTCAGTTTGGTTGATTTCCGATCTCAGCCGAACACATTGAGCGGAAAGGCCGTTCCCGCAGTCAGTCGAACGTCCCCGGGGCCCTTCTCAGGCCCCGGGGACGGCATTTTCCCAGTTGAAGGAACGGTGGAGATGTGTTTCGATGGGTCAGATTCGTGTCGTTCCGAAAAGACCGTGAACCTTTTGTGGGACACGCGGCGCCGTGGTACCATAGCCGAGTTTGTTGTCTTGGTCGGAAACCAAGACGCCTTATGCGCTGATCGGTAACCAGCGCCTGACCAATAAGGAGTCCTACCATGAAGCAGGGTATCCATCCCCAGTATGTCGAGTGCACGGTGACGTGCTCCTGCGGCAACACCTTCAAGACGCACGCTACCGTGTCCGAGATGAAGGTCGAGCTTTGCAACGAGTGCCACCCGTTCTACACCGGCCAGCAGAAGTTCGTCGACACCGGTGGACGCGTCCAGCGCTTCGCCGACAAGTTCGGTGGCGCCGCTGCCGCCCAGCTCAAGAAGGCTGAGGAGGCCAAGGCTGCCAAGGCCGCCAAGGCTGCTGAGGCCGAGGCTGCTCGCAAGGCCGCCGCTGAGGCTAAGGCTGCCGAGAAGGCTAAGCGTGCCGCTAAGTTTGCCGAGGAGGCTGCCAAGCAGGCCGCCGAGGCTCCTGCAGAGGCTCCCGTTGAGGAGGCCGCTGCAGAGGCCGAGACCACCGAGGCTGCTGAGTAACTAGCTCGCCGAGAGAATCGCTCGCATTCATGGCATGAGGGCCGTGCATCCATTTGGGTGCGCGGCCCTTTTCTTTTTATTGGTGCAAGCTGACCTGTCCCCGTGGCACCAAATGGCAGAGAGACGGCGTTTGCTCAGATAAAACTTGCCAAAATAAACCTGTCCCATTGTGGCAGGTTGGTCATAGTTATTACGTGGCGGTCGAGGTCGACCGTATAGGCCGCGCCTTGTTTGGCTAAAGTACAATCATCTGTGTTTAACTCGCCCGCAGCTGCACGGCGTGGGCGATGGCCAAAAAGGAAAACCACATGGGATTCATGTCAAAGCTGCTGTCCTTTGGATCCGATAAGGACCTTAAGCGCTACTACAAGATCGTCGACCAGATCAACGGTCTTGAGCCCCAGTTTGAGAAGATGACCGAGGAGGAACTCCGCGGCCAGACCGATAAGTTCCGCGAGCGTTACGCCAACGGCGAGTCGCTTGACGACATGCTCCCCGAGGCCTTTGCCACCGTGCGTGAGGCTTCCAAGCGCACCATGGGTATGCGCCACTTTGACGTGCAGCTCATTGGCGCCATGGCACTGCACGAGGGCCACATCGCCGAGATGAAGACCGGCGAAGGTAAGACCCTCGTCTCCACGTTGGCTGGCTATCTCAACGCTATTGCCGGCAAGGGCGTGCACGTCGTTACTGTCAATGATTACCTTGCCAAGCGCGACTCCGAGTGGATGGGCCGCATCTACAAGTACCTGGGCATGACCGTCGGTCTGCTCCAGAACAACATGCCGCTCGAGCTCAAGCGTCCGGCCTACCAGGCAGACGTCACCTACGGCACCAACTCCGAGTTCGGTTTCGACTACCTGCGCGACAACATGGTCACCCGTCCCGAGCAGCGCGTGCAGCGCGGTCACAACTACGCCATCGTCGACGAGGTCGACTCCATCCTGATCGATGAGGCCAGGACGCCGCTCATTATCTCGGGCGCCGGCACTAAGTCCGCCAGCACCTACAAGGACTTCGCGCGTGCCGTGCGTGGCCTTGAGCGCGGCGAGGACGTGTCGCACGACATGCTTACCGCCACCGAGGACGTTGAGCCCACGGGCGACTACGTCATGGACGAGGCCAAGCACACCATTGCCGCCACCGAGCGCGGCCTTAAGAAAATCGAGCGCCGCCTGGGTATTGATGACATCTATGCCGATCTGTCCGGCCAGCTGGTCAACCACCTGCAGCAGGCGCTGAAGGCCCAGTACATGTTCCACCGCGATAAGCAGTACGTGGTCACCAACGGCGAGGTCAAGATCGTCGACGAGTTCACCGGCCGCATTATGGAAGGCCGCCGCTATTCCGAGGGCCTGCACCAGGCCATCGAGGCCAAAGAGGGCGTGCTCGTGCGCGAGGAGAACCAGACGCTGGCCACCATCACCTTGCAGAACTACTTCCGTCTGTATGACAAGCTCTCCGGCATGACCGGTACGGCACTCACCGAGGATGCCGAGTTCCGCGAGATCTACAAGCTGCCCGTCGAGGTCATCCCCTCCAACAAGCCCGTTCAGCGTGTTGACCATGAGGACCTGGTGTACCGCACCATCCAGGCCAAGTACAACGCCGTTGCCGATGACGTCGAGCGACGTCACGCCAAGGGCCAGCCGGTCCTGGTGGGCACCGTCTCCATCGAGAGCTCCGAGAAGCTGTCTGCCGCCCTCACCAAGCGCGGCATCGCGCACGAGGTCCTCAACGCTAAGCATCACGAGCGCGAGGCCCATATCGTGGCCCAGGCAGGACGTTACGGCGCCGTGACCATCGCCACCAACATGGCCGGTCGTGGCACCGACATCCTGCTGGGCGGCAACCCCGACGAGCTGGTGCGCGAACGCCTGGAGTACGAGGGCCTGACCATGGAGGACGTGACGCCCGAGCAGCTCGAGCAGTTTAACGCCGAGGCCAAGGAGACCTGCAAGGCCGAGCGCGAGCGCGTGCTTGCCGCCGGTGGCCTGACCGTTATCGGCACCGAGCGCCACGAGTCCCGCCGTATCGACAACCAGCTGCGCGGCCGCTCCGGCCGTCAGGGCGATCCGGGCGAGACCCAGTTCTACCTGTCGCTCGAGGATGACCTCATGCGCCTGTTCGGCGGCGACAGGATGGACCGCGTCTCCAAGATGATGGTCACGGCCGACATGGGCGACGACATGCCCATCCAACACAAGATCATTTCCAAGGCCGTCGAGAGCGCCCAGCACAAGGTCGAGAGCATCAACTTCTCCATGCGTAAGAGCGTTCTTGAGTACGACGACGTTATGAACAAGCAGCGCCAGGTCATCTACGCCGAGCGCAACAAGATTCTGGACGGCAAGGACCTGACCGACCACATCACCGAGGTCATGCACGATACCGTGTACCGCTGCGTGCAGGAGTTCTGCACCAAGGACAGCCACGAGGGCGAGCGCGATCTTGAGGGCCTGCGTAAGTGGGTCGTCGAGCTGACCGGGCATATCGATACCCCTCAGTTCCCTGACGAGGACTTTGAAGCCCTGGCTGCCGATGTCTTGGCCTATGTTGAGAAGTGCTACAACATGAAGGCCGAGCGTCTGGGCGAGGACCTGATGCGCGAGCTCAATACCCAGGTCATGCTGCGCGTCATCGATACCCGCTGGATGAACTACCTGCAGGAGATGGACTACCTTAAGACCGGCATCGGGCTGCGCGGCTTTGGCCAGCGCGACCCGCTGGTTGAGTACAAGACCGAGGCCTACGGCGCGTTCCAGATACTCGTCGATACCATGTATGAGGATTACCTGCGCACGGTTCTGCGCATCGAGATCAAGGCTGCCCCGCGTGCCGTGGAGCACAAGGAAGAGCCCACGCTCGAGGGCGCGCGCTTCTCCGGTCCTGCCGAGGTCGATGGTGATAACGGCGACTCGGTGCTGCGCAAGCAGGCGCAGGTGCAGGCCCGCACGGCTGTCCAAGGCGGACCGGCTGCCGTCAACAACGGTGGCAAGGTGACCACCTATCGCAAGTCCGAGAGCGACGATCCGTACGTCAACGTGGGCCGCAACGACCCGTGCCCCTGCGGTAGCGGCAAGAAGTTTAAGTACTGCCACGGCAGGAATCGTTAATGGCTGAGGCTTTAGAGGTAACGCCCGCCGAGCTGGACGCGTTCGCGGACCGGCTCGGCGAGGTCGAGTCGTATCTCCATTTGGACGAAAAGCGCACGCGCGTGACCGAGCTCGAGGCCAAAAGTGTTGCCCCTGGCTTTTGGGATGACGCCGACGCCGCCCGTGCCACCATGGAGGAGATCGCGCGTACCAAGGAAGATATCGCTGCCGTGGACACCGCGCGCGGCGAGCTTTCCGATGCCCGCGCCGCGCTGGAGCTTGCCGAGGAGATGGGGGATGACCCCGACGCCGTCGCCCTTCGCGAGGAGGCTACAGCCACGGCTGAGCGCCTGGCCCGTGCCATCGATGAGCTTGAGCTTTCGAGCTGGTTTACCGGTGAGTTCGATCACGGCGATGCCATTGTGACCATCAAGCCCGGACAGGGTGGTCTGGAGGCCCAGGACTGGACCTTCATGCTCTTTAAGATGTACATGAAGTACTGCCAGCGTCGCGGCTGGAAGGTCACCATCAACGACTGTCCCGCAGCCGAGGTCATCGGCATCGACCGCGCGACCTTTACTGTCGAGGGCAAAGACGCATTTGGCATGCTGCGCGCCGAGGCCGGCGTCCACCGCTTGGTTCGCATTAGCCCCACCGACGACAAGAAGCGCCGCCAGACCACGTTTGCCGGCGTCGAGGTCATCCCCGTGCTACCCGATGATATCGACATCGAGATCAGTCCCGATGACATCCGCGTGGACGTGTACCACGCGAGCGGCCCGGGCGGCCAGGGCGTTAACACCACCGACTCCGCCGTGCGCGTGACGCATTTCCCCAGCGGCATTGTGGTCACCTGCCAAAACGAGCGCAGCCAGATCCAGAACAAGGCCGCGTGCATGCAGATCCTCAAGGCTCGCCTGTACGAGATTGAGCTCGAAAAGCGTGCCGAGGCGCTCGATGAGATCCGCGGACCCAAGACCACGATTGGTTTTGGCAACCAGATTCGCAGCTACGTACTCTACCCGTATCAGATGGTCAAGGACCTACGCACGGGCGTGGAGACCAGCAATGTCGAGGCCGTTCTTGACGATGGTGACCTGGACCCATTTGTTATTGGCTACCATCGCTGGGCCACCGGCAACGCTGACGCAGAAGGCTCGGAGATCTAAAACATCGGGCGGCTTCAAGCCGATGCTAAGCCCAACGGTTGGACGGGTTTGTATCCGGAATAAACCCTGCGCAGGGGTGGTTTTTGTCCGGCGAATCGGTAGAATCGAATACAGCAAGAAGTTCGAAGCGCATCCGTTTGGGTGCGCTTTTTTGAGGGAGGCAGCATGGCATATCGTCTGGACATTAAGCGCATTCTTTCGATGAACTTCTTTCACGACCTGCCCCAGATTATGTTGGGGTGCGCTCTGGCCGCTATTGCGACCGACCTGTTTTTGATTCCCAACGGCCTTGCTGCCGGTGGCGTTACGGGCCTTGCCACCATTATCCAGGCGGTCGGCGCATCGCGCGGTCTATCGCTTCCCGTTGGTATTCAGACGATCGTGATGAACGCCTTGCTGCTGCTGGTCGTTATGCGCGAGGGCGGCATGTTCTACGTGGTGCAGACGGCGACGGGCTTTGTGCTGCTGGGATTCTTTACCGATCTGTTCGCCCCGTTTGTAGCGCCGCTGGCACATGCAGACCTGATGCTTCCCGCTATGTGGGGCGGCATTATCACGGGCATCGGTTACGGCATGGTGTTGCGCGCCGGCGCCAACACCGGCGGCTCGGACACGATTGGCCAAATCATCTCGCGTAAGACCTCGCTGCCGGTGGGTTCGACCGTCATGGCAATCGATGTTGCCGTGTGCGCGCTGTCGGCCCCGGTCTTTTCAATCGAAAACGCGCTATATGCAGGCCTTTCGATGGTCATTAGCGGCTACGTGATCGATGCCGTGGTCGATGGTGGCAACAAACGCCGTATGGTTCTCATCATCTCGGACAAGTTCCCTGATATCGCTGCCGATATCATGTATGGCTTGGGTCGTGGTTGTACCAAGTTTAAGGCGACTGGCATGTATTCGGGTGCCGAGAAGCCGGTGATTATGGTCATCGTGAGCCGTCGAGAGCTCAATACCCTCAAGACGATCGTGCGCGAGCGCGATCCTCGCGCCATTGTGACGGTCGCTGACGTTACGGAAGCTTTCGGCGAGGGATTCAAGGACATTAGCGCGTAGGGGCGACCGCGTTCCATCCAAAAGACGTTCACATTGATAAACCGTTTCATCAGCGGTTCTGCCTGCTAAATTGTTCAAATAATGATAAAAACTCTGGTAAAGCCATCAGTTTCCAGCATAATGAATGACGTACGTGCATTGCGGCTGTGTTGGGATTACCTTCGGTGCCGTGCGCATTTTGTCTAATGAGGATGAAAGGAAGGCACAATGAGCGACGAAGAGCTCAAAAAGGTTGCCAACGAGGTAAGGAAGGGCATCGTCACCGGCGTGCACGCTGCCAAGTCCGGCCATCCGGGCGGTTCGCTCGGCGCTGCCGACATCATGACCTATCTGTACTTTGAGGAAATGAACGTCGACCCGGCCGATCCCCGCAAGGCCGACCGCGATCGCTTTGTGCTCTCCAAGGGCCACTGTGCTCCGGGTCTGTACGCCGTGCTCGCCGAGCGTGGGTTCTTCCCCAAGGAGGACCTCGAGACGCTGCGCCATATCGGCAGCCACCTGCAGGGCCATCCCAACATGAACGACACCCCGGGCGTCGACATGTCCACCGGCTCGCTTGGCCAGGGCATCTCCGCCGCCGTGGGCATGGCCGTTGCCGCCAAGCACTGGGGCGATACTTACCGCACGTACGCCCTGCTGGGCGACGGCGAGAGCGAGGAGGGCCAGGTCTGGGAGGCCGCCATGTTTGCCGGCAACCAGCAGCTCGATAACCTCTGCGTGATCGTCGACCACAACGGCCTGCAGATCGACGGCCCCGTTGAGGAGGTCAACGACCCCATGCCGCTCGCCGACAAGTTCCGCGCCTTTAAGTTCCACGTGGTGGAGCTCGCCGACGGCAACGACTTCGACCAGATCCGCGCCGCCTTTGCCGAGGCTCGCGCTACCAAGGGCCAGCCGACCGCCATTATCGCCGAGACCCTGAAGGGCAAGGGCGTGTCCTTTATGGAGAACCAGGTTGGTTGGCACGGCAAGGCCCCCAACGATGAACAGTTTGAGCAGGCCATGGCAGAGCTCACGGCCGCCGGAGAGGAGCTCTAGGATGGCAGACGTCAAGAAAATCGCCACGCGTGTAAGCTACGGCGAGGCCCTCGTCGAGCTCGCCAACGAGCACGATGACTTTGTGGTCCTCGACGCCGACCTGGCCGCCGCCACGCAGACCGGCAAGTTTAAGGCCGCCTGCCCCGACCGCTTCTTCGATGTGGGCATTGCCGAGAGCAACCTGATGGGTGTTGCCGCCGGTATCGCAACCACCGGTCGCGTTGCCTTCGCGAGCACCTTTGCCATGTTCGCCGCCGGCCGCGCCTTTGAGCAGGTCCGCAACTCCATTGGCTACCCGCACCTCAACGTTAAGATTGGCGCCACGCACGCCGGTATCTCGGTGGGCGAGGACGGTGCCACGCACCAGTGCTGCGAGGATATCGCCCTCATGCGCGTCATCCCCGGCATGACCGTGATCGTTCCCGCCGACGACGTCGAAGCCCGCGCCGTGACGCGCGCCGCCTACGAGTGCGACGGTCCGGTGTACATGCGCTTCGCTCGTTTGGCCTCGCCGGTTATCAACGACCCCGAGACCTACAAGTTCGAGTTGGGTAAGGGCATTGTCATGCGCGAGGGCGCCGATGTGACCATCATCGCCTGCGGCCTGATGGTCGGCGAGGCTCTCGAGGCTGCCGAGCAGCTCGCTGCCGAGGGCATCGACGCCGAGGTTATTAACATGCACACCATCAAGCCCATCGACGCCGACCTGATCGTCAAGAGCGCCACCAAGACCGGCCACGTCGTGACCGTCGAGGAGCACTCTGTGATCGGTGGCCTGGGCAGCGCCGTTGCCGACGTCCTGTGCGAGCAGTGCCCGACGCCGCTCAAGAAGATCGGCGTCAACGACACCTTCGGCGAGTCCGGCCCGGGCGCCGAGCTCCTGCACAAGTACGGCCTGGACGCCGCCAACATCGTGGCGACCACCAAGGAGTTCTTGGCATAAGGCAAGACGAGGCAAAGTATCGCGTCGACAACCGCAAACAAGCCAGAACAGGGGCGTCCTCAAAGAGGGCGCCCCTGTTTATGCTGAATTTAAATTAGAGTCCTGCCAAGCAAAGTTCCCATGGGGAAACGGGCCCATCCCAACGAAGTGCAATTCAGACCCTTCCAACTTTGTATGCGCAGCATCTCAAGTTGGTGCGTCGGCCCCATAGTAGCCGCAGGCCGGGCGCAGGGTTACCTCCCAAATCTTTCCGCAGCGCAGGCCGGCGTTTGTCCGCAGCTCCGCAGGAGCAGGACAAATGCCGGCCATGCGCGAGGACGATTTGGGAGGTAACCCTGCGCCCGGCCGGTGAGACCCAAACCCCGCCATGCTTCTTATGTGCAGTAAAGCTAATGCTGCTAAAATACAAAGCGCTCATGTAGTTTAAACGCACGACGATAAGGAGCACCAGTGGGTAACCACTTCCGTACCTCCGGTGCGGGCGATGATGCCCCCAAGACGCAGGCAGGCGTCCAGGGCAGTCGTTTCGCCACTCCGGATTCAGAGGGCCAGCCTGTTGCTCAGGCCCCCGCTCAGCCGGCAGATCAGGCACAGCCGGCATCCGATCCCTTTGCCTACAATCCCACCAGCGATGTCGCGCTTTCCGGCACGGCGGGTTTTGAGCCCGTTCAGGCCGTGACCGCTCGCGTGGAGCAGCCTCAGGCTGGCGCCGCCACGCCGCAGCCTACCATGGCCGGCATTCCCGACCCCATGGCCCCTGCGACGCCGGTTCCTCAGCCTGCGCAGTCCGGTCTCTTTGCCGCTATTCCCGATCCCGCGCAGCCTGCTGCCCCGGTGGTCGAGAGCGATCAGGCAGCCGAGGTCGCAAGCCTCGATAACGCGCTCAACAACCCCGATTTTACGTCGGTGTTTGCGCCCATCGATCCGCAGGCCAGCCGCAAGAAGATGGCCAAGCAGGCCGGTGTCGAGCCCGTCATCCTTATGGAGCATGTCACCAAGATCTATCCGGCACAGCCCAACAAGCCTGCACTCGACGACATCAACATCGAGATCTATCCGGGCGAGTTCGTCTTCCTGGTCGGTCATTCCGGCTCGGGTAAGACCACGCTGCTGTCGACGCTCAACCGCGACGTCAAGCCGACGAGCGGCCGCATCTTGGTTGCCGGTCAGGACCTCATGAAGATCAAGAACCGCAAGGTTCCGTTCCTGCGCCGCCAGATTGGCGCCGTGTTCCAGGACTTTAAGCTTCTGCCGCAAAAGACCGCCTACGAAAACGTGGCGTTTGCCCTGCAGTGCATCGGCAAGCCCAAGGGCGTCATTCGCAGCCAGGTGCCCGAGGTGCTGCGTCTGGTCGGTCTGGCCGATCAGATGGACTCGCTGCCCGACCAGCTTTCCGGTGGCGAGCAGCAGCGCGTTGCCGTCGCCCGCGCCATGGTCAACCGTCCGCCGCTGCTGATCTGCGACGAGCCCACGGGTAACCTCGACCCGGCGATCTCGCTGGGCATCATGAAGCTGCTCGAGCGTATTAACCGCACCGGCACCACCGTGATCGTCGCCACGCACGACCGCGAGATGGTCGATAGCATGCACCGTCGCGTGATCGCCCTCGAGGGCGGCCACGTTATCCGCGACCAGGAGAGGGGAGGTTACGGCAACTATGGCACCAACTAACGTGGGCTACTCCTTCAAAGAGGCAATCAGTCACTTCTTCCGTAACTGGACTACCTCGCTCGGCGCCGTCATCACGATCTTCCTTTCGCTGTTTATCATCGGCCTGTTCATCATGGGCTCCGCGATGCTGAACTCCGTGATCGGCACCGTCGAGGATCAGGTTGTCATCAACGCGTTCATTAGCGATGACGCCGATCAGGCCGATGTCCAGGCTTTTGAGGCCGAGCTTAAGACGTGGAATAACGTCAAGTCCGTGACCTATAAGGACAAGGACGACGCGCTGGCCGAGTATACGAGCAAGATGTCGGGCAACGCCGACGCCACCATGAGCGCGCTCGATGGCCAGAACCCGCTGCCGGCTTCGTTTGCAATTGAGATGGACGATCCGTCCAAGGTCGAGAGCACGGCCCAGAAGCTCAAGAAGAACGCCGTTTTCCAGAAGATCGCGGATGACGGCGACGTCAACGCGAGCGTGCTGTACGGCCAGGAGGAAGTGAGCCGCCTGTTCCAGGTGACCAACTACATCCGCATCGCCGCCGTGGTGCTCGTTGGCCTTCTGACCTTTATCGCATTCATCTTCATCAACAACACGATTCGCCTGTCCATCACGGCGCGTCGTCGTGAGATTGCGATTATGCGTCTGGTCGGCGCCAGCAACGGCTTCATTCGCGGCCCGTTTATCACCGAGGGCGTACTGCAGGCTATTTTGGGCTCGCTGCTTTCCATCGGCGTTCTGGAGCTGCTGCGCAATCTGATGATTCCGCGTTTGCAGGAGAGCATCGGCTGGATGTCGTTTGCCCTGCCGATGCAGTACTACCTGGTGACCTATGCTGCGCTGATTCTGGTCGGTGTGATTATCGGTCTCTTTGGTTCTGCCATAGCCATGCGCCGCTACCTGCGCGTGTAGGCATGCCTGGAATTCATCCCTTCCAACGGGTCGTCTCTTATGGGGCGGCCCGTTTTTTGATCCCTAGGGGACGGCAGGAAAGCGAATCATTTGGGTAGACTCTTTGGAGTTCGTCATCGATAGCAAGGAGGCGCCATGGGGCGCAATAACAAGCATAAGCGTGGAGCTCGCAATAAGCGCGGGCCGGTGCGCAGCGAACGCCGTCCGAGCCTGACCGGGCGCGTGCAGCTCCATGAGCATGGCGCCTATGTCATAACCGAGAGCGGCGACTACAAGGTTATGGGCCGCGGTAAGCGCGAGATCATGGATGGCGATACCGTTGCCGTGAGCATTAAGAACAGCCCGCACGGTGAGCGGCGCGCCGTGATCGAAGGCGTGGTTGAGCGCGCAGCCATAAGCGTGGTGGGTACGTACCAGACCGCTGGTCCGCTCGGTGTGATCGAGCCGCTCGATTCGCGCCTGAAGGCCGACTTCTTCATTCTGCCCGAGGATACCTCGGCGGATCGTCTGGGCGTCCACCCGGGTGATGCCGTTGTCGCGCGCATTTTGACCTACCCGACGCGCCTGGAATCGGGCACCGTGACGATCGAACGCCGCATTGGCGGAGATGACGCGCCCGATTTGGGCGTTCAATACGTGATGGCGCGTTACGGCTATACCGATAGCTATCCCGAGGCCGCGCTGGACGAGGCCGAGGGACTTTCGCTCGATGTGTCCGCGGCGCTTAAGGACCCGCTCCGCCGCGATCTGCGCGACCGCTTTGTCATCACGATCGACCCGGTCGACGCGCGCGACTTTGACGATGCCATTTCGCTTGAGCGCACGCCCGAGGGTGGCTACAAGCTGGGTGTGCATATCGCTGACGTTTCTCACTATGTGGCTTGGGACGGGCATATCGATCTTGAGGCTCGCCATCGTACGACATCGGTGTATCTGGCCGATCGCGTGCTTCCCATGCTGCCCGAACGCCTGTCCTGTGACCTGTGTTCGCTTCGCCCTGACGAGGACCGTCTTGCGTTTACCGTTGACATTGAACTCGATGCGCAGGGTCGCGTGCGGCATTACGATCCGTACCCCAGCGTGATTCGCTCGCGTGTGCGTATGGACTATGACGGCGCCGAGGCGCTGCTGGTGCGTGCCGGCGCGGTGGAGTATGGGGTGCTGGAGGGTGCGGCCGAGGATGTTGCGGCTGCTGAGGCCTCGCGCGAGGAGGCGCTTGAGCGCGGTCTTGCGTGCGAGGAAACTGCTCGCGGCTATAACGTCGACCTCGGCGATTTCCTTGTCGCCGCCAACGAACTCGCCGAACTTCGCCGTCGTATTCGTCGTGCCCGCGGCTCAGTCGATTTTGACACGGCCGAGATTCGCGCTCTATTGGATGAGGACGGAGTACCCGTGCAGATTGTGGCGCGCGAGCGTTCGTGTGCCACGTCGCTTATCGAGGAAGCCATGCTACTCGCCAACGAGTGCGTTGCAGAGTGGCTGGCAGACCGTGATATCGAGGCCTGCTATCGCGTGCATGAGGATCCGAGCCCCGATAGCCTGCACGGTGCCGCCGTTGCGCTGGCGCAGCTGGGCATCATCGACGATCGCCGTGCTGCCGGTATCGCCCTGGGGAGTCCCGATGAGCTACAGGCTGCAGTTGATGCTGCCGCCGGTACGGCCAACGCACCGCTCGTCAACACGCTGCTTCTGCGCAGCATGCAGCGCGCACTGTACAAGCCGCGCAACGAGGGCCACTTTGCGCTCGCCGCGCCGTGCTACTGTCACTTTACGAGTCCCATCCGTCGCTACCCCGATCTGGTGGTGCACCGCGTGCTCAAACTGCAGTTGGCCTATGAGCAGCTCGGCGGCAAGGACGCCCTGGTCCGTACGCCGCGGCTGATCGGCAAGGGGCGCGAGTCGCTGCCGCGCATTCTGCCGCAGATCTGCCGCGCATGCAGCGATGCCGAGCGCGCGGCAGATGCCGCTAGCCATGCGACGCAAAAGATCAAGATTGCCCAGTACTATGAGGACCGTCTGGGCGAGCGCTATGCCGGAACCGTCTCGTGGGTTAGCAGCATGGGCCTCTTTGTGCGCTTGGACCTGACGCAGGTCGAAGGCTTGGTTTCGATCAAGAGCCTGGGCAACGAGTGGTTCGAGTTCGACGAGGATGCGCTTACGCTGACGGGCGCCGACACGGGGACTCGCTATGAACTGGGCCAGCGCGTGATTATCGAGGTCTCGCGCGTCAATACCACGCGTGGGCACTTGGACTTTAAGCTTATCCATTAGCCAAATCTCGACTCATGGCGGGAGAGCGGAGGGCGGTCTTTCGGGGCCGCCCTCCGCATTTGGATCATGGCTACCTTGCCGTCTGCTCGGCCGCCCGCTTACCTGCTATTTGAGAGGTAAAACCTACCAAAATAAACCTGTCCCTTTTTGGCAGGTTTACAAGAAAGCGGGGATGAGATGGCGACGGTGTATGGTTATGCGCGGGTGAGTTCGCGCGATCAGAATCTTAATCGGCAGCTGGATGCGCTGGGCGCCTATGGCGTGGGCTCGGCGAATATTTATGCCGACCATGCGAGCGGCAAGGACTTCGATCGACCGCGCTATCGCGAGCTGCTGCACGTCCTGGGAGACGGGGACGTGCTGGTGGTGCTTTCTATCGACCGACTTGGCCGTAATTACTCCGAGATTCTTGAGGAATGGCGTCGCATTACCAAGGAGCTCGGGGTTGCCATTGTGGTGTTGGACATGCCATTGCTTGACACGCGCGCCAGGGCAAGCGGCACGCCGGATGTGACTAATACCCTGATTGCCGATATTGTGCTGCAACTGCTGAGCTACGTGGCGCAGGTGGAGCGCGAGAATATCCATCGGCGCCAAGCGGAGGGAATTGCAGCGGCGCGGGCGCGAGGGGTCCGTTTCGGTCGACCTCGCAAGCCGTGCCCTCCTCAGTTTGAGCTGGTGCGCGATAGCTATGAGGCGGGCGATATTACCCGCAGCCAGGCAGCAAAGTGCCTGGGCGTGTGCGTGGGGACGTTCGATCGCTGGATGCGCGAGGCGGGGTAGGGGTTTGCGTCGCTTTGTCGCTTCCTGTTGCGATTCAAATTTTGATACGGTGACGATGTCATTTGGGGCTACACTCGCTGATATTCAAAAAAGGAGGTAGGCCCTTGGCGCGCGTAAAACAAATAATCGGATGGACCGCGATCATTCTGTTCGCTGCAACGCTGGCGGGCATCTGGGTGCTGACGGAGCAAAATGCGGTGGAGACGTCGTTGCTGAGCGAGTCCACCGCGCGCGTGGTGGAGGGTCAGGCTACGGGCGTTCAGGCTGCCGATGCCACGGGTGAAGCTCAGACCGAGAACGGGATGACCGGGGGCATCGATTCGGCTGCCTCGAATGTCCGGTCTGGCCGACTTGCTTCCATTCGCATGTGGGTGGGCACGAACGTCCGTCGCGTTGCCCATACCGTAGAGTTTTTCTTCGTCGGATTGTTCGCCTCGGTGGTCGTGGTTTGCTTTTCCAGGCGTCCGTGGAGCGTATGCTCCCGTTGCGTGCCCGTGTTGCTCTTTTGCGCCGTCTGCTCCGTTGGCGATCAGGTACATAAGATCTTTGTTCCCGGCAGGCATTTCGACGTTATCGATTTAGGATTCGATGCTGCGGGCTATGTTACCGCCATGCTGCTGGTATTGCTGGCAGCGGCGTTGGTGCGCCATGCGACTCGGCCGATCGGCGCCCATGCGAGGCGCTAGCCTTAAGACGAGACATCACGACTGCCTATGCTTCGACATTGACTACAATAACGGCTGCAATCGCGAGTGGTCGTCGATGTGCAGTTTTCCAGACACCTGTTTTCTCTAAGAAAGGAAATCCCATGGCGGTATTGTTTGTTGAATATCCCAAGTGCTCGACCTGTAAGAAGGCCAAGGCATGGCTGGACGAACACGGGGTAGAGTATATCGACCGCGATATCGTTTTGGACAATCCCACGGCTGATGAGCTTGCGACCTGGATTGCTCGTTCGGGACTGCCGGTGCGGCGCTTCTTTAATTCGTCGGGCATGAAATATCGAGAGCTGGGCCTGAAGGCGCGTCTAGATGCGGGCATGACGGATCGGGAGTGCTACGAGCTGTTGGCGACCGACGGCATGCTGGTTAAGCGTCCGCTGTTGGTGGGCGACGACTTTGCGATTCCCGGCTTTAGGGAATCGGCTTGGGTCGAGGCGTTGCTGTAGCGGCTGCGGAAAGTGCGACCCGTTTTGAGTGCTCAGGGTGGGACGTGTTTTCCATCGGCGGGCTCGCTCGGCTCAATCCTCGAGTTGTGCCCATTCGTGCGGATCGTAGACCTTTACGTGCTTGTTGGGCTTGCCGCTCCAGTACTCCTCGTCCATAAAGGGCAGATATGCCTGAACACCGGGGCAGATAAAGGGAATCCGCTGCTGTTGCAGTCGCTCGCGCTGTCGCTGCTCCAGGTGCGCCTCGGATATGACAGTCGGCATACCGGACAGCTCGACGAGGCTTGCCTGGATTCGCTTAAGGTCGGGGAGTCCCGCGTGCCATGACATCCGCATGATCAAAAAGGATGCACGGCGGTATTTTGCCTGCATCACCGTGATGGCGGGGCGCAGAGTGGGATGGATTTTGTCCCGTTCGGGCCAAAGGTCAGCAGTGATCTCGAGGCCCAGGGTCTCCCATAGGTAATCAAGCTCTTCGTCCATGGCGCCTCGATATCTACGTGATCATTGATACTTCGATTGTGTTGCCTGGTGCTATCGTTTTCGCGGTAGAATCTGCCAACGGTTGACGGCTACCGCTCGCGGCGTTTTGCCCTTCGTGTGCAGCGGTCGACTTCACAGGTCCTTCACGTGTTGGCCGTATTTGACTGAATTTTAAAAAAGTCAAAATTGGGGCTTGCGTCACGGCCGGACTTCCCGTATATTTCTTTCTTGCGCAAAGGCACAGCCGAGCGCAGCGATGCAGTCATTGGGATGTCGTCTAATGGCAGGACAGCGGATTCTGGTTCCGTCAATGGGGGTTCGACTCCCTCCATCCCAGCCATTGCATTTGCTACATATGGCCCGTTCGTCTAGCGGTTTAGGACGCCGCCCTCTCAAGGCGGAGATCACCAGTTCGAATCTGGTACGGGCTACCAAAATTGAACGCCCGGGCCTCGTAAGAGACCCGGGTTTTGTGTATTGACCGATATTTAAGGCGCGCGTTGAGTCTGCCGCCCGGACCGAGGAGTTGCCATGGACCTGCCTATCAGCTTGGAAGACATCACGTATGCCGAGAACTATCTGGCGCAGGGCGACCTGGCTACGGCGACGCCGCTGCTTGAGCGTCTGGTGGAGCTCGCCGAGGAGTATATCGACGCTGAGTGCAAGACGGAGGAGAAGCGCCAGTACTTTAGCTTCGACAGCAAGTTTGAGCGCCTGGCCTATCGCCGCGTGGAGAAGGATCCGCGCGAGCTGGTGCAGGTCGAGGTTCCCTTTGACCGCCTGTACTCCGACATGGCGTTTGCCTACATTCGCCAGCAGGATTATGTGAGTGCTCGGAATGCCCTGATGCAGGCCGTGCGTTGGGATCCCATGAACTGCAACTATCGCTTGGACTTGGCCGAGCTGTTCCGCGCGCTCGAGGACAAGCAGGAGTGGGCATCGCTCTCGTTCTCGGTGCTGGAGCGCGCGAGCGACGGTAAGTGCGCCGCACGCGCCTACACCAACTTGGGTCAGTACTTCTTGGAGCCCGAGACCGAGAACATTTCGGCTGCCGTGGGCTGCGCGCGTCTGGCGCTGCGCCTGGCGCCCAATGATGCGCATACGACGCGCCTGCTCAACAAGATCCATACCACCTATCCGGATGTCGCGGACGAGAGTGACGACCATGTGATGGGTGAGCTCGCCCTGCAGGGCGTGCCGACCTCGCCTTCGGCCGAGATCGCCATCTGCCTGATCATGTGCGCGACCGATGCTGCAAGCGACGGCGACAAGCAGGAGGCTACGCGTCTGACGGTCCGTGCCCGCGACCTGGTGGGCGAGGAGGCATGCGCGGCGATTATCAAGCTGGTGCGCGAGAGCGATGCCGAGCTTAATGCCGAGCGCAGGGCAAAGCGCGAGGCTGCGGGCTCAAACGCCGATGGCGCCAAGGAGGCCGGCGATGCCCAGTAAGCGCGAGCGCAAGCTCATTTCCAAGAATCGCTCGGCACATCACGAGTACTTTATCGATGAGACGTTTGAGTGCGGTATTGAGCTGAGCGGCACCGAGGTCAAGTCGATTCGCGAGCGCGCCTGCCAGATCACCGATACCTTTGCATTGATTCGTGGCGGTGAGTGCTGGCTCGTCGGCCTGCATATCCACCCTTATAGCCATGGTGGCGTGTGGAATCGCGATCCCGACCGTCGGCGCCGTCTGCTGCTGCACCGCAAGGAGATCGACTTTCTTGACGGCAAACTTCGCAACCGTGGTTATGCGCTGGTTCCGTTGGAGCTCTACTTTAATACCGACGGTCGCGTAAAACTGCTGCTGGGCCTAGGCCGCGGCAAGAAGCTTTACGACAAGCGCGAGGATATGGCCAAGCGCGATGTCCAGCGCGAGATCGACCGCGCCCTCAAGGAGCGCAATCGCTAGGCGTTCTGTATAAGTTGCGGTGGAATACGGACTGTTTTGCCTGTTTGAGGGGCTATTCAGTCCTTATTTCACCGCAACTGCGGGCGTCTCATCTTGCTTATACTGTTTTGACACATATGTCTCAAAGGTGGTGTCCGTTGTGGGCGCCGCCTTTTTTGTGGGTACATACATCCATGAGGTTCCAACCCGGGTTAGGGGAGTGATTGTTATGGACAAAACTGCGTTCTTTACCATGCCGAGCGGCCTGTACGTGGTGAGCTCCGCGGCAGACGGGCTGCGTGCCGGCTGCGTCATCAACACAGCGGTGCAGGTGACGTCCATGCCGCCGCGCATTTCGGTTGCAGTGAACAAGGACAACGTCACCTCGGGCGTCATCGCTTCGGCCAAAGCGTTCGCGCTGACCGTGATCGATCAGACCGCCGATATGCTCTACATCGGTAACTTTGGGTTCCGCACCAGCAGCGATTATGACAAGTTTGCCAAATACGAGACCCGCGAGACGGCTCTGGGCATGCCCTATGTGCCCGAGCACGCGGCGGCCCTGTTTAGCTGCCATTTGATCGACACTGTGGATGTTGGCACGCATCTGCTGTTTATCGGCGAGGTCGAGGATGCCGAGCGCTTGAGTGACGAGACGCCGCTCACCTACGATTACTACCATAAGGTCCTGAAGGGCAAGACGCCTCCGAAGGCGTCCTCGTATCAAGGCTAGAAATGTTTTAAAAATACTTGCATTATATTATTGAGAATCTATACTGATAAATGAAGTACATCACCAGTCGCGTTCGAGAGGAGAACATCATGGCTGAGGAGAAGAAGACGTATAAGTTCGTGTGCGTCGTTTGCGGTTACGAGGTTGAGGTCGATACGCCCGAGCTGCCCGAGGATTATGTGTGCCCGGTGTGCGGCGTCGGTCCCGATCAGTTTGAGCTCGTCGAGGAGTAGCTCGCAGACACACGGCGAAAGCCGAACATAGCTCTGTCCAAGGGCCTCGGTCGAATTCTCGGCCGGGGCCCTTTTCCTCCGCCCCCAAGGGATCACGGTTGCTGTTGGCCGATCCTGTCTGTTGTGAGTCCGGCCGACCTTTTGTCTTAACCTGCCACATCTAACGGCTCAAAACGGGTCTACGTGTTACAGATTGAGACAAACGGAGCTGTCCCTCGGAATGATCTCGATCTGTAACATCTAGACATCAAAAGCGGGTCTAGATGTTATAGATCGAGACGTTTGCCTGGGTAGGTGCCCCGTCCCATTACATCCCCGTTAGCAACACGACATCGAGAATCGTCACGATGGCACCGATCCCTACGAGCAGCGCGTTGAGTGGGCGCGAGTTGGCGTATTTGCCCATGACGCGGGGTGAACTGGTGAGCCGTATGAGCACAAAGACCGTAATCGGCAGTTGAAGCGACAGCAGTGCCTGACTCCAGATGAGACCTTCAAAAGGATTTGGGACGACCGGGCATGCCGTCACTGCGCCGACGAAACAGGACGCCACCCCGATCGAGGAATGTCGGTCGTGGATGTCGTATTCCTCGTCGAACATGCCCGCGGTGATGGTGCCCGCCGCCATGCCCGCCGTCACACTACTCGAGAGGCCCGCAAACAGCAGCGCTACCGCAAAGATGGTCGAGCTCGCCGGGCCCAAGATGGGGGAGAGCGTGGCCGCTGCGACGGCGAGGTCGTCTACGACCATGCCGTGCGCAAAGAAGGTCGTTGCGGCAAGGATGACCATGGCCGAGTTGATTGCCCAGCCCACGCCCATCGAAAAGATCGTGTCGAAGAGCTCGTAGCGCAGACGTTCTTCGATAACCTGCTCGCCTTGGCCTTCGAAGTGCATGGATTGGATGACCTCGGAGTGCAGGAAGAGATTGTGTGGCATAACGACCGCACCCAGGACACTCACGATGATCGCGGCAGAGCCAGTGGGCATACTGGGCGTGATCCAGCTTGCGGTTGCTTGCGGCCAGTCGACTTTGACCAGCGCGAGCTCTGCTAAAAACGAGAGTCCTACCACACCCACGAAGGCGATGATCCAGCGTTCGGCGCGCTTGTAGGAGCTCGTCATGAGCATCGCCATCGATACTGCCGCCACGATGACGCAACCCGCGCGCACGGGCAGCCCAAAGAGCATTTGAAGGGCAATCGCGCCACCCAGGACTTCGGCCATGGCGGTGGCGACAGTCGCGAGATAGGCACTGGCGAGTACCGTGCGTCCAACGAAGCGGGGGAGGTAACGTGTCGTGGCCTCGGCAAGGCAGGTGCCCGTGGCGATACCCAGGTGCGCCGCGTTGTGCTGCAGCACAATGAGCATAATCGTGGACAGCGTGACGATCCACAGCAGCGCGTAGCCAAACTGCGAGCCCGCGGCCATATTGGAGGCCCAGTTGCCCGGGTCGATAAAGCCGACGGTCACGAGCAGCCCGGGGCCGATATGCCGCGCGATGTCTAGACCTCCGTGACCGCCGGTGCGTCGGGAGCCAAAGTGTTGTTTGAGATGGTTGAGCATGGTGCGCTCCTGTGTGCCGTTTGCTTGACGCCGCAAAGGATACCCGTTTTAAGCTTAAAAGTTAACCAAGACTAACAAAATTGTTGTATTTGAATGGGATGGTGAAAGGGGGCTGCCGAAATGTCTCGATCTGTAACAACTAGGGATGGAAATTGGGCCTAGGTGTTACAGATCGAGACAGGAAGAAATGGTCCTATGGAAAATCTCGATCTGTAACAGTTAGCTGCAAAAACCGGCCCTTCATGTTACAGATTGAGACATTTGGAACCGTCTCTCGAAAACATCTCAATCTGTAACAGTTAGTCGTCGAAATTGGGTCTTACTGTTACAGATTGAGATGTTTGAAGGGGTGAGTTTGCAGGTCGAACTTGGGGCCTATGTTTTCGCCCTTGAGGTCGGCGGTGCCCACTCGTAAGGTGTGCGTTACGCGATTGTTTCGAAACGGGTGGGAAACACAACGGGCCGGCGATGCTCCTAGTATGCCTATTCAACTGACTGTCTAATATCTAGGGGAGGATCGCGATGCAGGCAGATTCCGCTCAGCAGCAGGGCCTTTATCGCCCCGAATTCGACCACGATGCATGTGGCATCGGCGCGCTTGCCGATATCAACGGTGAGCGCCATCACCAGATTCTGGACGACGCGCTGTCCATTCTGGTCAACTTGGAGCACCGCGGCGGCACGGGACTCGAGAAGAACACCGGCGATGGCGCTGGCATCCTGTTCCAGGTTCCGCATCACTTTTTTCGTAAAGAGGCTCAAAAGTGCGGCCAGATTCTGCCGGCAGAGGGCGACTATGGCGTGGCCATGCTGTTCTTCCCACAGGACGACAAGGGCGTAGAGGATGCCCGCCGCGTGTTTGAGGAAGGCTGTGCCGAGGCCGGCGTGCCGCTGCTCTTTTGGCGTGAGGTGCCGGTCGACCCGCACGACCTGGGCGAGACGGCCCGCGCCTGCATGCCCACCATCTTGCAGGCTTTCCTGGGCCGCCCCGACGACACGCCCGCCGGCGATGCCTTCGAGCGTCGCCTGTACGTGTGCCGCCGCACCATCGAAAAGAAGGCCGACGCCGAGTTTGCCCTGCGCGACAAGATCTTCTATGTGTGCTCCATGAGCTCTCGCACCATCGTGTACAAGGGCATGCTGGTCGCCACGCAGATGCGCCGCTTCTTCATCGATCTCAACGACGCCGCCGTCAAGACGGCCGTGGCGCTCGTCCACTCGCGCTACTCCACCAACACCACGCCCAGCTGGGAGCGCGCGCACCCCAACCGCTTTATCATCCACAACGGCGAGATCAACACCCTCAAGGGCAACGTCAACTGGATCCGCGCCCGCGAGCCCAACCTGTACAGCCCCGTGCTGCAGCACGATCTTGAGCGCGTGATGCCCATCATCAACCGCGAGGGTTCCGACTCCGCGATTCTGGACAACGTGCTTGAGTTCCTGGTCATGAACGGTCGTCCGCTCACGCGTGCCGCATCCATGCTGCTGCCCGAGCCGTGGGACCACAACGACAGCCTGAGTGAGGAGCGCCGCGCCTACGACGCTTACCAGTCCATGCTCATGGAGCCGTGGGATGGCCCGGCGGCCATTGCCTTTACCGACGGTCGCACGCTGGGTGCCGCCCTCGACCGTAACGGCCTGCGTCCCGCCCGCTACTATGTGACGCGCGACGGTCGCTTTATGCTGGCGAGCGAGGTGGGCACCATCGAGGTGAGCCCCGAGAACATCCTGACGAGCGGCTGCCTGGGACCAGGCCAGATGCTCGAGGTCGACTTTGCCCGCGGTCGCGTCATCTACAACGATGAGCTGCGCGCCCGTTACGCCAAGGAAAAGCCCTACCGTGATTGGATTGCCGAGGAGACGCTGACCGTCGACGCGCTCGATAGGCCTGCCACGGCAACGCCCGCCGAGGACGCCGAGGTGCCCGCCGCCGTGCGTATGGCCAAGCTCGGCTACCACTGGGATGACGTCGACGAGGTCGTGCGTCCCATGGCCCAGCAGGGCAAGGCACCGCTCGCTTCGATGGGCATCGATGCGCCGCTGGCCTGTCTGTCCAAGAAGACGCGCTCGTTCTTTGACTACTTCTATCAGTTGTTCGCCCAGGTCACGAACCCGCCGATCGACGCCCTGCGCGAGCATATGGTGACTTCGACCACGCTCTACCTGGGTAACCACGGCAACTTGCTCGAGGACTCCCGTACGGCCTGCCAGCTGGTGCGCCTGGAGCGCCCGCTGCTCAACGAGGAAGAGTTCGACCGCATCTGCGCCATCGACCGTGTTGGCTTTAAGACCCGTCGTTTCCGTGCCGTCTACCGCCGCGATGCCGGCGAGGGCGCGCTGCAGGCTGCGCTCAAGCAGCTTGCCGAGGACGTCGAGGCTGCGGTTCGCGACGGCGTGAACATCGTGGTATTGAGCGATCGTGCCGCGGCGGGCGAGGTGCCCGTGCCCTCGCTGCTCGCCGTGGGCTGCGTGCACAACCACCTGATCCGCGCCGGCGTGCGCACCTTTGCCGATATCGTGGTGGAGTGCGGCGATGCCGTGTCCCCGCATGACTTTGCGGCACTGGTGGGCTACTCCGCGAGCGGCATCTATCCGTACAACGCACATGCGTGCATCCGCGATCTGGCGGCACGCGGCGATCTGGACGTGACGGCCGAGCAGGGCATCGCCAATTACAACAAGGCCGCGACGGCGGGCATCGTCTCCATCATGTCCAAGATGGGCATCTCCACGGTGCAGAGCTACCACTCCGCGCAGATCTTCGAGGCCGTGGGCTTTACGCCGGAGTTCGTCAACGCGTACTTTGCCGGCACGGTGAGCCGTGTGAGCGGTATGGGTGTCGAGGACGTTGAGCGCGAGCAAAACGAGCGCTACGACGCCGCGCTCGCTATCCTTAAGAGCCCGGCACCCGATCAGCTGCCCACGCTGGGTCTGACCAAGTGGCGCCCGCTCGGCGGCGAGGACCACCTCATCGATCCGCAGACTGTCTACCTGCTGCAGACCGCCTGCCGTGAGGACAGCTACGACACCTTTAAGGAGTACAGCGCCCGCCTGCACCGCACCGGTCGTGCCGTGCGCCTGCGCGACTTGCTCGACTTTAATGCCAGCGGCCGCACTCCGGTGGCGCTTGACGAGGTCGAACCCGCGCTCAACATCGTCCGCCGCTTTAACACCGGTGCCATGTCGTATGGCTCCATTAGCAAAGAGGCACACGAGTGCATGGCCATCGCCATGAACCGCCTGCACGGCTGTTCCAACTCCGGCGAGGGCGGCGAGGACCCGCGTCGCGAGACCCCGCTGGCTAACGGCGACTCCATGAACTCCGCGATCAAGCAGGTGGCAAGTGCGCGCTTTGGCGTGACGAGCCGCTACCTGTGCAGCGCCTTCGAGATTCAGATCAAGATGGCCCAGGGCGCCAAGCCCGGCGAGGGCGGTCACCTGCCCGGCAAGAAGGTCTACCCCTGGATTGCCGAGGTCCGTCAGTCCACGCCCGGCATCGGCCTGATCTCGCCTCCGCCGCACCACGACATCTACTCCATCGAGGACCTGGCAGAGCTGATCTTTGACCTTAAGAACGCCAACCCCGGCGCGCGCGTGTCGGTCAAGCTGGTCAGCGAGGCCGGCGTCGGCACCATCGCCACCGGCGTTGCCAAGGGCGCTGCCGACAAGATTTTGATCAGCGGCCACAACGGCGGCTCAGGTGCCGCTGCTCGCGATTCGATCTGGCACGCGGGTCTGCCGCTGGAGCTCGGTCTTGCCGAGGCCCAGCAGACGCTGCTGCAAAACGGCCTGCGCTCCCGCGTGGTGCTCGAGGCCGACGGCAAGCTCATGGACGGCACCGACGTCGCCGTCGCCTGCTTGCTGGGCGCCGAGGAGTTTGGCTTTGCGACCATGCCACTCATCTCCATGGGTTGCCTCATGCAGCGCGACTGCCAGCAGGACACCTGCCCGGCCGGCATCGCGACGCAAAACTGCCGCCTGCGTCACGGCTTCCGCGGCAAGCCCGAGCACGTCGAGCACTTTATGCTCTTTGTTGCCGAGCAGCTGCGCGAGGTCATGGCGAGCCTGGGCTTCCGCACCGTCGACGAGATGGTCGGCCATCCCGAGTGCTTGCGCCAGATCGAGGTCCCGGGCAACCGCAAGGCTAACCTGCTGGATCTGTCGCCCGTGCTGGCAAGCGCGACCTGCGAGTTCGGTGCCCATATTCCGGGTGCCGACGGTCGCCACTTCCTGCCGCAGATGGCTGCCGACAGGGAGCTCAACAAGACGCTCGACTCCACGCTGTTCGTGCCCTACACGGCCGATGCCCGTGCGCACCTGCGCCCGATTCGCTTCCATGCCGACATCGCCAACGTTAACCGCTGCGTGGGCACCATCTTGGGCAATGCGGTGACCAAAGCACATCCCGAGGGCCTGCCCGCCGGCTCCATCACCATCGACTGCGACGGTTCGGCCGGTCAGAGCTTTGGCGCCTTCCTGCCGCGCGGCATTACGCTCAACGTGTGCGGCGACGCCAACGATTACTTTGGCAAGGGCCTTTCGGGCGGCGAGGTGTCTGTGCGCCCCAACCCGCATGCGACCTACAAGTTCGACGAGAACATTATCGTGGGCAACGTGGCGTTCTTTGGTGCCACGAGCGGCCGCGGCTTTATTAACGGCCTGGCAGGTCAGCGCTTTGGCGTGCGTAACTCCGGTGCCACCGTGGTGGTCGAGGGCTGCGGCAACCACGGCTGTGAGTACATGACGGGCGGCCTGGCGCTCATCCTGGGCGAGGTCGGGCAGAACTTTGCCGCCGGTATGACGGGCGGCGTGGCCTATGTCTTTGACCAGTACGGCACGCTCGATGCCCGCGTGAACCACGAGAGCGTTGAGCTCAAGGCCCCGACGGCCGGCGAGCTGGCGCAGATTCGCGAGCTCATCCAGGAGCACGTGGACGCGACACAGAGCCCACGCGGCATCAAGCTGCTCTACAGCTTTGAGACGATGAGTAAGCACTTTGTGAAGGTCATTCCGACCGAGTATGAGCGCGTGCTGGCGATTGTCGCCGCGGGCGAGGCTGCCGGCAAGACGCATGCGCAGGCCGAGGAGCTGGCGTTTGACATCGTGACCGGTCGCGCGAGTGACGCGGATGTTGCTCGCTTCGATGTTGCGGGCGGTGCTGCGGGTGCTGCGTCCGTGGCTGCCAGCTCTGTTGCTTCGACCAAGAAGGAGGCGTAAGTGCCATGGGTAAGCCCGGTGCTTTTCTTGATATCGATCGCGTGACCCACGAGCTTCGCCCCGTGGAGGAGCGCAGCCGCGATTTCGATCCGCTGTACGTGGAGATCGACGACGACGCGCGCCGTGCCCAGACGAGCCGCTGCATGATGTGCGGCGTGGCGTTTTGCCAGATGGGCGCGAGCTTTGGCAAGGCACGTCCGAGCGGCTGCCCGCTGCACAACTTGATTCCCGAGTGGAACGAGCTGGTGTACCGCGGCCGCTGGGATGAGGCTGCCGAGCGCCTGTCGCTCACCTCGCCCATGCCTGAGTTCACGAGCCGCGTGTGCCCGGCACTGTGCGAGGCCGCGTGCAACCTGGGTTCGGTCGATGGCCAGCCCACGACGATCCACGACAACGAGCGCGCGATCAGCGACCATGAGTGGGCAAATGGCGGTCCGCGTCGCTTTGAGCCGGCAGGGGAGGGCGCACCCGCGGTTGCCGTGGTGGGCTCCGGTCCTGCTGGTCTGGTGGCGGCATGGGAGCTTGCACGTCGTGGCGCCCGCGTGACGGTGTTTGAGCGCGACGACCGCCCGGGCGGTCTGCTCATGTACGGCATTCCTAACATGAAGCTCGAGAAGTCCGTGGTCGAGCGTCGCGTGGCGCTCATGCGCGAGCTAGGCATTGTGTTTGAGCTGGGCGCCGACGTGAGCGATCCCAAGGTTACCGCCAGGCTCGACGACTTTGACGCCGCCGTGGTGGCTGCCGGCGCCCGTGCTCCGCGTGGACTTTCGGCTGCGAACATTGATGCCCCGGGCGTGGTGTATGCCGTGGACTACCTGACGGCTTCGACCGTCTCGGTGCTCGATGGCGGCAAGCCCGCGGTGAACGCACGCGGCCTGGACGTCGTGGTCATTGGCGGTGGCGATACCGGCAACGACTGCGTGGGTACCGCGGTGCGTCAGGGCGCGCGCAGCGTGCGCCAGTTTGAGTTCTTGCCGGCTGCGCCCGATAAGCGCGCGGCAGGCAACCCCTGGCCGCAGTGGCCCAACGTTAAGAAGACCGATTACGGCCAGCAGGAGGCTATCGCTGCGATGGGTGGCGAGATGCGTGCCTGGGCCGTGGATACACTCGAGGTGCTGCTGGACAAGAAGGGTGCGGCTGCGGGTCTGCGCGTGGTCGATCTGGACTGGTCGGCGGGAAAGCCCGAGCGCATCGCGGGCTCCGAGCACGAGGTGCCAGCGCAGCTGGTGCTCATCGCCTGCGGCTTTACGGGTCCGGAGTACGGTGTGTTCGATGCGGTGAGCGTGCCTGTTGCCACCGCTGGTCGTCCGCTGCCGGTGATGGCTGCCGAGGGCTCGCATCTCGCGGCTCGCACGGAGGGCGTCGCCGCGGATGCCGCGCCGGTGTATGTGGCGGGTGATGCCCGCAACGGCAGCTCGCTCGTGGTGAGCGCCATGGCCGATGCCCTGGCCTGCGCAGCCGAAGTCGCCGAGGCGCTGGAGCTGTAAAGTAGTCATTTAAGAACGTCCCCAATGACTAGCCATTTTTTTGTCTAGTCGTTGGGGACACTCTTTGCGAGTAATTTGCTCGTTTGTCGACGTGCGGGTGTTCATTTGTCGACTTCTTGGGCTGTGGTCACCTGTTGTTTCTGTGGTGGCTGCGGGCATCTGGCTCAAAAGGGCGGGTTGGCCGTCGATGTTTACCTGCGGTTTTGTTGCGGCACGCATTTTCGGTCAAGCTTTTCGTCAAGTGTTTGGTCAGCATCTGGTTTGCAGCCGGAGGCCTATTTTGCCCGCGCTGGTCGTGGCTGCCCACCCTCCTCGTAAGCTCAAATTGAGGTCCATCAGTTTGAGGAGGATGCCATGACTGACCACGCTTTTGACCGAGCAGAGCTGGCTGAAGCCGTCGGCAACGATATTGCCGACATGGCTCACTTTTGGATGCTGCGGAAGTTTCAATTCCTGGAGCCGGCGCGCGAACAGTTCGAGATCATTGTCGACCCGTGGCTCAGCTATTGCGCCGAGCCTTCGCAAAACGAAATCATGGCCTACAACATGGCGTTTACCGATTGGCTGCTGTTTGAGCGCCCCTATCGCCATGGCAAAACGCTGCTCGAGCTATATGTTGACGAGCCGCCGGCATCGCTTTCGCCTGCCTCGCTCAAGCGGCTCGAGCAGGTACGCGACACGCAGTATTTCTCGCGCTTTGGCATTTTGGACAAGAATCCTGCGTCCGGCATGGTCGTGCTGAAGGACACGCGCACCGATCATCGCTTTGATGTCTACGATTCGCATATCGTGCAGAAGGAGCACTGGAGTGACGGCGCGATTGCGGTGCGCCTCGCCTGCGTCGACGATGTCTGGCTTACGGCGGGACAGCTCTACCTGTATGACATCGCGCGGCTGAGCGATACGGCGGTCGATGGGCCGGGTGCGGTGCATCCGGAGGACCTGCAGGACGGCTTTGACACCTCGTGCATCTGCTTCTTCTTGCGTCTGGTCCGCGACATCATGGGCGCCCAGGGGCGGTACGTAAAGTCGCTCAACATCTACGAGCAGGAGTGGGAGTAGGGGATGGGTAGTTGTCGCCTGCCTTGCCTTTTGCCTTTTTGTCTCGATCTGTAACGTTTGGGGACAAAAAACCGGTCTACCTGGTACAGATCGAGACGTTTGTCGGCGGCAGCAGCGGCGGCGATGGCCCATTTGTCCGATGTGGTGGTGATGGAAGTGTCTAATACCGTTCTCAAACACAAGCATACGGCTCGCAACACGTTGGCGCGGAATAGGATGCTTGCCAGGCTCACGGAGGCGGCTGAACTAGGCGTGCTGCTTGTGACGCACGACAATGCCGAGCTCATGTGGCTGCGGCGTCATGTGGGGACCGATGACATTGCGGAGCCCGAGCCGCATTTGTTCTGCTTTCAACATGATTGGGATACGTTGACACCGGCGGAGCGAGCACTGCGGACCATCAAAGGGCTTGCGGAATTTCATCCCGATTGGGCGTTTTGGGGCTATGACGCGGCGCTTTTGTGGGGTCTGGAGGTGCCGAATGATCTGCTTGGGTCACGATATCTTGTTAAGACAGGTTGCTCGGTGCCGCTGAGCGCAGGATGTCGGCTGTTGCGTCCGCAAGCGGCGGGCGCACTTGAACAAGTTGACGGCGTGCAGGTGACGTCGTTTTGGCGCACGGTGGAGGATTGCCTGCTGCGCGCGCCGTTTTCGTACGGGTTGGCGATTGCCGATTCTGCATTGAGGGCAAGAGGCGTATCGCACGATGGTCTGTGCGAGCGCCTCCGCTCCGATTGCGAGGGCAGACGAGGGTATCGCAGAGCGCAGGTGATCGCGTCGTATGCGGACGGGCTGTCCGAAAACGGCGGCGAGTCTCGTTTTCGGGCGTTCTTTATTGCATACGGTTTTCCGGTGCCAGAGTTGCAGGTGGAGTTTCGCGACCCGCTCGATCCGAGCCAAGTGTTTCGTGTCGACTATTTTTGGCGGCTCGAGGACGGAACATGTGTCATCGGCGAGCTCGACGGAAAGGGGAAGTATACCTTGCAGAACGGCGAGGGTCGGGAGTCGGTCGACCCATTCGTGACAGAGCGTCAGCGGGAATCTCATCTGACAATGCTCGGGCATAAGGTGCTTCGGTTTACGTTTAACGAACTCAAAGACCCGGGGAAGCTGGTCGAGAAAATGAGGCTGGCTGGTATTCCTCGGCAGGCTGAATTGGCTGAGGAGTGGAGATGCCAGTGGTATGGGCGCTGAGAGGTTTTGTCTCGATCTGTAACGTTTAGAGGCTGTTTGAGCTCGTAATTGTTACAGATCGAGACAAGCCGGTGAAACGTCGACCGAATGTCTCGATCTGTAAAATCAAGGGCCTAATAACCCTGTACCTGTTACAGATCGAGACATTTCCCTGGTGTCGCTGGGGTGGGACTGCAACGTATTCCGTCCCCCACATCCCCTCTTTCCTCCGTTAACCGATATGTCTGTGGCAATCGGGCTGCACTGGATAACAATGGACAGATGTTCAAGTTTTCTGAGGGGGAGGAGCTCGATATGGCGTCTGCCGATCGTTCTACGTTGTTTATCAATGCGACCATTCTGGATGGCTCGGAGCATATGGAGCCGCAACCCGATATGGCCGTGGCCGTTGAGCGCGGTGTCATCACGTGGGTGGGGCCGAGTGCTGTGGCGCAGGCGCCTGCAGGTGCCGAGGTCATCGACCTGGCCGGCGCGTACCTCATGCCCGGCCTCATCAATATGCATGTGCACCTGTGCGGCTCGGGCAAGCCTGTCTCGGCCGGCGATGCGGGCGCACTTATGAAGAAGCTCGATAATCCCGTGGGCCGCGCCATCGTCCGCCACATCCTCAAAGGCAGCGCCCAGCAGCAGTTGGCAAGCGGCGTGACCACGGTGCGCGGTGCGGGTGACCCGCTGTTTGCCGATATTGCCGTGCGCAACGCTATCGACGCCGGCAAGTATCAGGGTCCGCGTCTGGTGGCGCCGGGAACGGGTGTCACGGTGCCGGGCGGTCACGGTGCGGGGCTGTTCGCGCAGGTCGCCGATACCCCCGATGAGGCGGCCGAACAAGTGCGTGACTTGTATGCGCGCGGTGCCGACGTCATCAAGCTGTTCGTGACGGGCGGCGTGTTCGACGCGACCGAAGTAGGTGAGCCGGGCGTGCTGCGCATGCCGGTCGAGGTTGCCGCGGCGGCGTGCAAGGCTGCGCACGAGGTGGGCCTGCCGGTTATGGCTCATGTCGAGAGCACCGAGGGCGTGAAGGCCGCGCTTGAGGCCGGCGTCGATACGATCGAGCACGGTGCCCCGATGACTCCCGAGATCTTGGAACTGTACCGCGGCGCCGCGGGCACGCAGCTTGAGGGGCGTGCGCCCAGCGTTACCTGCACTATCAGCCCCGCGCTGCCGTTTGTGCTGCTCGATCCGGAGAAGACCCATTCGACCGACACGCAAAAGAAGAACGGCGACATTGTGTGTTCGGGCATCATCGAGAGCGCCCGTGCCGCACTGGAAGCTGGCGTTAAGGTGGGCCTGGGCACGGACTCGAGCTGCCCGTTTGTGACGCAGTACGACATGTGGCGTGAGGTTGCCTATTTTGCCAAGTACGTGGGCGTGAGCAACGCCTTTGCGCTGCATACGGCTACGCAGATCAATGCCGAGCTGCTGGGGCTGGGCGGCGAGACCGGTACGATCGAGTGCGGCAAGGCTGCCGATATCTTGGTAACGCGCAAGAACCCGCTCGATGATCTGTGCGCACTGCGTGAGCCGACGTACGTGATGTGCCGTGGTGATCTGGTGCGCAAACTCAAGGTGAAGCGTATTCCCGAGGTGGACGCCGAGCTCGACGCGATTATGGCCATGCCTGCCGAGGCGTTGGCCGAGGAGCTTGCCCGCGACGGTGTGGCGTAGACGAGTCAAAGGGACAGCTCCGTTGCCGCATACAAAAAGCCGAGGTCTCAACACGAGGCCTCGGCTTTTTTATCGAACAAATACTTAAGATTTGGGACAAACAAACCTGATTAATTTGTCCCGCGTGCGGGCGCTAGGAGCGGGTTTCCATCTTGGCGTGGCACTTGGGGCAGGTGACGCGGATCTTGCCTTTGCCCTTGGGGACGGAGAGCATCTGGCCGCAGTTGGGGCACTTGAGGTATGCCGTAGTTTTGCGGCCCTTCCACATCTTCTTGGCCGTGCGCTTGGCACGCTCAAAGTCTTCCTTGCTCGTTCCAGCTGCGCGCGAGGTGCTGGCCGCTGCAGTTCCACCGCCCAAGCTGGCGACGAACTTGCCCAAGCCGGGGACGTTCGCGGTCGCGGCGACAAAGGCCGCGTTTTCCTTGCGGCGGGCGTCGATGTTTTTGGACAGGCCGCGCAGCACGCCGAGCACGATCACGGCGATGGCAATCCAGCTGAGCCACTGGATGCGGGCTATCGATCCGATCATCGCGATGACGATGCCGGCAAAACCCATCACGATGGTGAGTTCATCGGCACCATTGCGACCCTTCATAAAGTCATTCATGCAAATTACCTTTCGTTCGATATGCTGCACGCCTTTATACCCGATTTAGAGCAAGGGGGACAGGTTAATCTACACCAAGGTGGTGCAAACATACCTGTCCCCGATACACCAAGATGGTGCAAAGAAGTCTGCCCTCAATGTCCATTACAGTCGAAATTGTCAGCCCGGGCCCGTCTCGGGCTACGATTGAGGCG
>CABUEK010000023.1:0-42199 GCA_902490565.1 uncultured Collinsella sp.
CGTCGGCGGCTACGGCCTTGCCGCCTACACCTCCGTGACGGACGCCTGGGTTCGCCCCCGCCCCGGCTTCCTCGTCGGCTAGCCAGCCGAGTGCTCTATACTCTGCTTCTAGGCGACCGCCTTGCGCGGTCGCCTCCTGCCCGCGAAGCGGGCCGGGTTTTTCGCCAGTTTCCCCAGGAGGTGCACGTGAGCGGCGTCTACCAGCGCAACCGCGAGGTGTCCGAATACAAGTTCTTCACGCAGGCCATCGCCATCCGCGTGGAGGTCAACAAGCTGATGGCGTCCTCCTCGGTAGTGCCCAAGGCCTACAGGCTGCTGAACGCGGTGCCGACCGTGGAGACGGCGCGCGGCATCGTGTACAACGTCAACCGCGCCGACTGCTTCTACCCCAACACCTCGTTCAACGCGCTGGAGAGGAAACGCTACCTGACGCTGGCCATAGCTGACTGCGAGCAGCTGATGCTGGACATGCAGTGCCTCATGGATATCGGCCTGCCCGTGAACGCCAACCGCTTCGAGGAGCTGGCGGCCATGGTCGAGGAGGAGATCAAGCTGCTGAAGGGCGCGCGCAAGAACGTGCGCGTCACCGGCAAGAAGTCCACCGAGGAGCGCATAGCCGAGGCCGAGGCCGAGCTAGAGCGCCTGCGTTCGCTATAATGGACGGCGGTCCCGCCTTGTATATCGGTACAACTGGTGGCTGCGTTCCGTCATGGGTGGCTCGTCGTCCAACGTGTGCTACGTCAACAACAACGGCAATGCCAACTACAACTCCGCGACGAACACCTGGGTTCGCCCCCGCCCCGGATTCCCTTATTGCCAGACCGAGTAGGCCCCAGAGCCGAAAGCAGAGCGCGAAGAGGAAGGAAGGCGCGACCGTCGGGCATGCGCCCGTAAATACGCACCCCGCGAGGGTGGCCGGACGCTGCTTGCATGGCGCGGCGCTCCGTGGCTTCGCCGCGTTTCATGGCCATACCTCAAGCGGCTGCCAGAGCCACACTGAGAGCCGTGCGGGGTGCCTTCGATGAACTCCGAGGAAAGAAGGGCCGCGCGCCGCAAGCGCCGCGAGGAGAGGCGCGCCAAGGCCAAGGCCGAGCGCGTGAAGCCGTGCACCCTTGAGGCCGTGGCCGACCTCAACAGCCTTTGCAAGGCCTCCAAGCAGGCGGCGGGCGGCGTGATGTGGAAGTCCTCCACGCAGCGTTATATGAAGGACTATCTGCGAAACGCGGTCAAATCGAGGAACGACCTTCTGGAGGGCCGCGACATATGCCGGGGCTTCATCCGCTTCGACCTGTGGGAGCGCGGCAAGCTGCGCCACATCAGCGCCGTGCACTTCCCAGAGCGAGTGATTCAGAAGTCGCTTTCTCAGAACGCCCTCGTACCCGCGATAGTCCCGACACTCATAACGGCCAACTCCGCCAACATCAAGGGGCGCGGCACCGACTACGCCCTGAAGCTGCTCAAGCGCCACCTGGCCGACCACTGGCGGCGGCACAGGCGCGAGGGATACATCCTTTTGGGCGACTTCTCAGATTACTTCGCCCGCATAGCCCACGAACCCGTCAAGCGGCAGGTGGCCGACGCACTGCTCGACCCGCGCGTGGTCGCCCTTGAGCACCGCCTGATAGACGCGCAGGGCGAGGTCGGCCTGGGCCTGGGCAGCGAGCCAAACCAGATATGCGCGGTGGCGCACCCCAACCGCATCGACCACTACGTGGCCGAGATGCTGCGCCCCGAGGCCTACGGGCGCTATATGGACGACTTCTACCTGATCCACGAGAGCAAGGAGTACCTGCAGGTGTGCCTGCTGCTGATAGGGCGCAAGTGCGCCGAGCTGGGCATAGAGCTGAACCCGCGCAAGACCCGCGTGGTGAAGCTGTCGCGCGGCTTCACGTGGCTGAAGAAGCGCATCTTCTACACGGAGACGGGCCGCATAGTCGTGAAGCCGTGCCGCGACTCCATCACGCGCGAGCGCCGCAAGCTGAAGAAGATGGCCCGCATGGTCGCCGATGGCGTCATGACCCCCGAGCAGGTTGAGCGGAGCTACCAGAGCTGGCGCGGCGGCATGAAGCGGCTGGACGCGCACCGCAGCGTTTTGGCCATGGACGCGCTGTACCACAGCCTGTTCGAAAATCTCGCGCGGGAGGGGGGGGGTGCTCAATGCAGGCCAACCCGAGGGACGATTCAAGCGGAGGCAAGCCCTCGCAATAGCGGAGAACCGGCAACTCAAAGCAGCGGCCTAAGCGAAGCGGCCGCGAAATAACAGAAGCATCGAAGGCGTGCCGCGGCGCGCCTTCTTTCTTTGCGCCCATCGAAGCGGCCCGGCAATCTCACGGCGCCAATACGATGGCGACACATTCCCCGACAAGAGAGGAGTCCGCATGGACACTGAGGAAGACATGCCGCGCCCCAACGAGCTTCAAGACGGCACCATGGCCGAGGTCAACGCCCTGCGCGATCTGCTGTCGCAGATCGGCGACCCCGACGCGGCGCACGACGCGGGCGTTATCGACGATGACGAGTACGTTGAGCGGAAGGCGCGAAAGCTCGCCTACACCGCGGCCGTCGCCGCCTACGGAAAGGGTGAGGCCCCGGACGTGGACAAGCTGCTTGAGCAGATGCGCGAGAAGGTCGCCGAGCCCAGCCAAACCGAGACCAACACGGCAAACATCGACTACCTGATGATGACGGTCGGGGGTGAACAGTAATGGCGGTACGCGTCAAGGCTGCAACCACGGCGGCGCACTCGAAGAACTATGACAAGGTGAGGCGCTACTACGAGCGCGGCCTCTGGACCAAGGCCATGGTGCATCGAGCCGTGGACTGCAAGTGGATCACATGCGACGAATATGAGGAGATCGTCGGAGAAGAGTACGCGGAGGAGGTTTAGGGTGCCGGCGCTGAGCATCGGGGAGGCAACGTCGGTCCTCTCGGCCGCCGTTGTGATTGTCACGTTCTTCATCGGGCGCGTCTCCGTATCCAAAACATCGTCTGCCAAGGAGCAGCGGACCGAAGACAAGCTCGACAGCCTTTGCGGCGACACGAGCGAGATCAAGGACGGCGTCAAGGAGATCAACCGCAAGCTCGACGACCACGGCGAGCGCCTCACGAAAGTCGAGCAACAGGTCATCACCTTGTTCAGCCGGCTCGACCGCGTCGAGAAGAATTACGACCTGCATCACGGTATCGGCGGGTCAGATTAGGAGCTGAAAAATGAAAATCAACTGGGCCCTTCGCTTCAAGAATAAGCAGACGCTCGCGGCATTGGCCGCCACCGTAATCAGCGCAGCCTATCAGGTGCTCGGAATCCTCGGAGTCGTGGCGCCTATCTCCCAAGGGTCGCTCATCCAGCTCGTCGGAATCATCCTGACCGTTCTCGCCGGCTTCGGCGTGATCGTCGATCCGACCACCAAGGGCGCGTCGGACTCGAAGCGTGCCATGTCGTACAGCGAGCCCCATGCCGCATATGACGCCAAGGCGGTTGAGTAGGCCATGGCCATCACACAGCGCGAGGCCTTCGCGCAGGTCATGGAACACCTCGTCTCTCATGATGGGGGCGGCGGTCACGGATACTCGCAGGCCAACCGCATGGGGGACGGAACGACCGAGACGATTTGTCTGTCCGACGGCACCACCGTCACTATTGCCGGTGGCGATCGCGACTGTTCCTCGGCCGTAGTGACCGCCCTCCGCGCGGTCGGCGTCAATACCTTCGGAGCCTCGTATACCGGAAACATGCGGGAGCAGCTGCTCAAGACGGGCCTTTTCGGCTGGCGTAAGATGGGCGTCAAGTCCGCCCAGCGTGGAGACATCTACCTCAACGAGAAGTGCCACACCGCCGTGTGCGTCTCTCCCTATGGATCAGCTCGCGGCGACCTCTTGGCCCAATTCTCCATTTCTGAAAAGGGGACCGTCACCGGCACCAAGGGCGACCAGACCGGGCGCGAGTCCAACATCAAGGCGTACTACAGCTACCCATGGGACGGCACGCTCTACTGGCTTGGCGACGGCAAGACACTGAATGGGTCAAATACGGAAGTCGCGGACAATACGGTCCCGAGCCTCGGAGACACGCGATATTTCGGCCCGAAGATGGCCAAGGAGCTGCAACGCCAGCTCGGCACGACTGCCGATGGCGTGATCTCCGGTCAATGGCCGGCGAATGAGCGATACCTTTGGGCATGCGACCGCGGCGTAATCGAGTACGTCAAGGGCGGGGTTGGCTCGAATGCCGTCCGCGCCCTGCAGGACAAGGTCGGATGCAAAGTCTATCCCATGGTCGGCGGTGTTCAGGCGCGACAGATGGGTTCGGGAACGGTCTTCAAACACCAGCAGTGGCTCATCGCTCAAGGTATCTCGTGCGGATCATCGGGTGCGGACGGATACCAGGGCCGCGACACCAACGTCGCCATCGGCCAAGCGCTCGTCAAGCAACTCTATCGATAGGTGTGCATATGAATCCATTTGATATCTGTTTTATTGTCGGCGCTGCTGCAGGACTGCTGACCGGTCTTCTCGGATGGGCAATCGTGCGCGTCGGCAGCCAAAAAGACTTTAGAAATTGATAGATGCAGCCCCTCCCCGGCATGAACTGCCGGGGAGGGGCTTTATGCATTGCCGGGTATCCGTCAATATCCGTTCTGCAATGCAGTTTCAGTGCGGTGAGAGCGTGTGGAAACATAACTACCTGCGATTTTGCTGCTACAAGGCACTCCATAACATCACGTTCAAGACTCTTAATCCCAAGGTCCAGGGTTCGACCCCCTGACGGCCCACCAAAGCAAGTTAAGACGGTCAACTTCGGTTGGCCGTCTTTTTTTGTTGACCTTTCATGGGGTCGAACCCGAAAGGGCGCGGAGCTGAGGAAATGCGTAAGCATTTACCAGCGCAGCGCGCAAGGCGCCTTGGCGCCGCAGCGGCCGCCTGCGCAGCAGGCTGACCCCCTGACGGCCCACCCAAAGATCGTTAAAGCGACTGGCTTAGGCTGGTCGTTTTTTTGTTAACCTCGCATGGGGTCGAACCCGAAAGGGCGCGGCCGCTTTCACAGATTGAGTCTACCCTGGGGATCGGTGAAACCGTCAGTACCCTCCTTGAGTTTCTTCTCGTCTGCCTTCACGCGACGCTCGAGCTTTTTTGTATCCTCGGCAGGCGGTAGGTTCTCGGGAACAATTCCGCGGTCGATGAGGCTGCCACGCACGCTCGTGTTGTTCTCGACGTGTTCTTGTTTGATCTGGTCCAGACCGTACAAGTCGTGTTCCTCGGCGTTGAAGGCCGTCATCGAGTTCGTGAGGTCCTTTGCTTTGATGAGAACATCGGCTAGCTTGTCCGCCAATGCAGCACTCTTGGACACACCAAGCTGCCGCTTCATGTCCGCCGTGCTTCTGCCGCCGAATAACGCCTCATCGCCCTTCGACTTGATGATCGCGAATCCTTTGGAGTCCACGCCTCGTTTGAACGCAATGCCCGAGAGCTGTTTCTCTGAATCGGATAGCGAGTGGCACGCCTGCAAGCGCTGAATCTCTGCGAAGCGCTGCTCTATGAGCTCCTGACGGCGTGTCTGCACGGCGAAGTACGCCTGTGCGAGTGCGATTTCGGGCTTGTTTGGGTCTCCGTTTTGGGCGATTAAATAGCATGCGTAGCGCGTCAGCTTGTAGTCTTTTACGGCTCGTTTGGCGATGCCGGCATCTACCATTTTGCTGGCCTCAGCAAAATGGGCGGCAACAGGCATTTTATTGGTGTCACACGATGCCATGGATCTCTTAACTGCAGTCTCAAAATTACGCCATTGGGTGTATCCGAGGGGTTCCATTAAATCGCGTGCGAGCCAATACTCAACGCCGTCTTCTACATGGGCGTAGCTGTCAAGTTCGACACGCCATTTCTCGATATCCCTGCTGTCCATATCTCTTCCTTTCTGTTCGTTTGTCTACGTGGACTATGTCGACTCCGTATTCAGAATGAGTATATTTGCCCGCGCGGACACGAATGGGCCCTGTGTCGCTTTGAGTTCACGGGACCCATTAATATCGAGAAGTTGTGTTCTGCTCTGGAGGGGTGCTCGGCTTAGTCCGCTCGATAGTGCGAACCCAGGCTTTCGGTCCGCTTGCGCATGGCTTTGACCATTTCCTGTGCTAGTTGAATCTGCGATTGCAGGCGGGCGAGGGCAGCGATTTCGCTGTCGTTGGCATGTGGCTTATTTAGAGCCGTGGCTTCGTCTTGCAGGCTTTCAAGCTGTTGCAGGGCCTCGGATAGGCCTGTTTCGGTCCTGTTGATCATGCAAAAGGTGCTCATCGTGTGCCTAAGGCTGTGTGTCAGGCGTTCGGCATCTGTTGCGGCAATGCCGTACTGGGGGAGGGTGATATCCGCCTTCAGGGCCGCCTCAGGCTCTTTCTGCGCTGCAAGGGCTGCCGATGCGCCCGCGATACGTCCGAATACGATGCCGTTGGCGCTTGACAAGCCACCAATGCGGTCGGCGCCGTGCATGCCGCCTGTCGCCTCGCCGCAAGCGTAGAGGCCCTCAACGCCCGTGTGCGCGGTCTTATCGATCTTGATGCCGCCGTTAGCGGCGTGGGCATACATCGCAACGCGCATCTCGTCGGTCGGCGCGATGCCGTGCTCGTCTTGCAGCCAGGTGGCAAAGGTCTGCACAAACTCTGGGACATCCTCGCGGGGGAAGTCGTAGTGGAGTGCCAGGCCTTCGACACCTGCCTGATCGATGACGAGATCGATAGCGCGGGAGGCCAAGCGTGACGTGAAGGGACCATATCCAGAGCGCTGCTCGAGCAGGTCGTCCAGCTTGTCGTCGGCAATATCTACCGGCTGGTCTACGTGCACGTAGCGCCAGGTTTTCTCATTGAAGACCAAGTTACGCCTGGGCTCGATGAAGCCGGGCATCATCTGCATGAACTCTATATTAGTAAGTGTTGCGCCGTGCGCCAGCGCGATGGCCTGCGAGGAACTGAGCACATCAGCCGACGTAAGGCTGCGCTCGAACAGGCCGCCTGTGCCACCGGCTGCGATGACCGTGGCCTCGGCAGCAAAGGGCACGATTCGATTTTCGGTAAGGTCGTAGAGTACGGTTCCGGTTATTCTGCCGTTCGTGTCCTCAACAAGGTCGATAAGCTCATGGCGGGGGAGCAGGCGAATGCCGAGCGACTCGATCCAGGTCGTCAGAGCGTCCTCAAGGGGCTTGCGGGTGAGGCCGCGCCACATGCGCGTCTTGTGGTCAAAGCAGGGGATAAATTGCTTTTGTTGAGCACTCTTGGCGCTTTGCGGACGCTGGAGCTCAACGCCCAGGTCTTGCTCGAGCCAGTCAATCGCTTGGGGAATGCCGTGGACGAACGCTTGGACGAGTTCGGGGTCGGCAACGCCGCCGCCGACGGCCAGGATGGTGTCGATGAGGTCCTGCTCGTCGTCTTCGTTAACGGGTCCGATAAGCCCTAGGCCCCAGGTTCCGGGGAAGAAGCTCGATCCACTCATAGTCTTGCCGGCGCTTGCCACAGTGACGGTTGCACCCGTGCGTGCCGCTTCGATGGCGGCGCAAAGGCCCGCAATGCCAGATCCAATTACCAGTACATCAGTCGATTCCATCGGATTCCTTTCTCGTCCGGCGCATTGTCGCACGGGTGATCGGCAATGGGGCCGCAAAGACTCGGCAAATCGGTAAAGGGCAAATATGGCAGGTGGGCGTCATGGACGCTCTGACGCTCCATCTCATCACATCTTGTATTTCGCCCCAACTGATATATCGGCATTAGCTACCCTGCGACAGCGCAAACAAAAAGAGCCGCTACCTGGGTGGGTAGCGGCTCCAAAGCTCAACTATATGAGCATCGCGCGGGCGCGATTAGGCCTTGAGGGCCTCCTCGACGGCGACAGCGCAGGCGACGGTGGCACCGACCATGGGGTTGTTGCCCATGCCGATGAGACCCATCATGTCAACGTGCGCAGGCACGGAGGAAGAACCGGCGAACTGGGCGTCGGAGTGCATACGGCCCATGGTGTCGGTCATGCCGTAAGAGGCAGGGCCGGCGCCCATGTTGTCCGGGTGCAGGGTACGACCAGTGCCGCCACCAGAAGCGACGGAGAAGTACTTCTTGCCAGCCTCGAGGCGCTCCTTCTTGTAGGTGCCAGCGACGGGGTGCTGGAAGCGCGTGGGGTTGGTGGAGTTACCGGTGATCGAGATGTCGACGTTCTCGTGCCACATGATGGCAACGCCCTCGCGGACGTCGTCGGCGCCGTAGCAGTTGACGGCGGCGCGGGGACCATCGGAGTAGGGGATGGTCTCGACGACCTTGAGCTCGCCCGTGAAGTAGTCGAACTGGGTCTTCACGTAGGTGAAGCCGTTGATGCGGGCGATGATCTGAGCAGCGTCCTTGCCCAGACCGTTGAGGATGACGCGCAGCGGCTTCTTGCGAGCCTTGTTGGCGTTTAGAGCCAGGCCGATAGCACCCTCAGCGGCAGCGAAGGACTCGTGACCGGCCAGGAAGGCGAAGCACTCGGTGTCGTCGGAGAGCAGCATAGCGCCCAGGTTGCCGTGGCCCAGACCGACCTTGCGGTCCTCGGCGACGGAGCCGGGAACGGTGAAGGCCTGGATGCCCTCGCCGATGATGGCGGCAGCCTCAGAAGCGGACTTGGCGCCACGCTTGACAGCGAGAGCGCAACCGAGGGTGTAGGCCCACTCGGCGTTCTGGAAGGCGATGGACTGGGTGTTGTTGACGATCTCACGCGGGTTGAAGCCCTTGTCGGTGCAGATCTGCAGAGCTTCCTCGAGGGAGGCGATGCCGTTGTCGGCGAGGCACTTGTTGATCTTGTCAGCGCGGCGCTCGTAACCTTCGAACGTAACAGTCATAGTTATTTCCCTCCCTTTCTACTCGTGAACCGGGAACACGCTGGCGACGGAGTGAGTCTCCTCGTCGGTGCGCGGGTCGATGTACTTGGCAGCGTTCTCCCACTGACCATAGTGGCCCATAGCGCCAGCGATGGCCTCCTCGGGGGTCTTGCCGGCCTTGACGGCGTCGGTGAACTTGCCGAGGTTCAGGAACTCGAATGCGATGATCTCGTTCTTGTCGTTGAGAGCCATGCGGGTGACGTAGCCCTGAGCGAGCTCGAGGTAACGAGCGCCCTTGGCCTTGGTGCCGAACATGGTGCCGACCTGAGAGCGAAGGCCCTTGCCGAGGTCGTCGAGGGAGGCGCCCACGGGCAGGCCGCCCTCGGAGAACGCGGTCTGGCTGCGGCCGTAAACGATCTGCAGGAAGATCTCGCGCATAGCAACGTTGATGGCGTCGCAGACGAGGTCGGTGTTGAGGGCCTCGAGGATGGTCTTACCGGGAAGGATCTCGGAAGCCATGGCGGCAGAGTGGGTCATACCCGAGCAGCCGATGGTCTCAACGAGGGCCTCCTCGATGATGCCGTCCTTGACGTTCAGCGTGAGCTTGCAGGCGCCCTGCTGAGGTGCGCACCAACCCACACCGTGCGTAAGACCGGAGATGTCGGAAATCTCCTTAGCCTGGACCCACTTGCCCTCCTCGGGGATGGGTGCGGGGCCGTGGTATGCACCCTTGGCAACGGGGCACATGTTCTCCACTTCCTGTGAGTACTGCATGCCTCTCCTCTCTATCGTGTTGGCGTCCCGTCTGGGGGCCGTGGCTGGCGATTGCCGGGCGACCCTTCGAAAGGGACATGACATGCAGCCCCTATAATACCGCGAAATGCACGGAATATTCGGCGAACGGCTCAGTTTTCGTAGCGAGATGCGCGGAACTTTCAATTGAAATGGTTTAACTCTATATTCTGTGGTCGTGCACTTCCGTAGAGGGGGTCCGTCTTGGGCAAGCTTTTGGTCAGCTTTTGTAAGCGTTGCAGGGGTTGACCTGTTGCAACGGTGCCGTTCGCCGCCTGTTTACTGCCTTTGGCCGCGCGAGCGAATTGTTTTGCGTGAATGTTTTGATGGCACGCTTCAATCGTGCTGTATTGGATGGCAAGCAGATCCCGGCGAAGGGAGCGCCATGCAGCGCGTTTGGAGAACGGTTACCGGCTTTTACCATGTCTGTGCCCGCGGTACGGGCAAGCAGCTCATCTTTGAGGGCGATGAAGACCGGTGGGAGTTCTTGGAGCTGATGCGTGAGTGCTGCCGCAAGGCGGGCGTGACGGTTATCGCCTGGTGCCTTATGGGCAATCACGTGCGTCTGGTGCTTGCAGATTACGAGGACGCGATGAGCGCGGCGATGCACCGGCTGCTTTTGGCGTACGCGCGGCGGTTCAATAAACGCACGGGGCGCACAGGGCATCTGTTCCAGAACCGTTTTGACCGGCGCTCGCTCGATACCGACTGGCAAGTGATGGAGGCTATTCGCTCCGTTCACGCCGATCCGCAGGAGGCGGGCATCAGTCTCATTGAGCGTTATCCCTGGAGCAGCTTTCCGGAGCATTTGTGCGCTTACGACGGTGACGCGGCCGATGTCGCGAGGGGATTTTCTGATCCTTCTTGCGTGCTTGAGCTTTTTGGTTCTGCCGAGGGCTTTATTGCCTATTCGCTTTCGACGCCCGACGGCGGCGAACCGGCGCTGCGCGATATGAAAGAGACAGAGTGGGAACGCCACGCCTTTGCCGACAAGTTGGCGAAGAGCCTCGGGGCTCCGCTCCATGGGGTTAAAGACGCACCGCCTGCGCAGCGCGATACCGTTATTTTTGGATTGCACGATGCCGGTTTTACGGTGCGCCAGATTGAGCGGTATACCGGGATTGGCAAAAGTACCGTCTCTCGTATCGTGCGCGCTTATGCGCGGGTGAAGGCACAGACTGAGCTCTCGGAATAGAAAATGGCCGAACCACTCTTGTCAAGCGATTCGGCCAACAAAAATCTTAAGATTTGGGACAAGTACTACTGATTATTTCGCCCCTCGAGCATGCCGTCGAGGGTGCGCCAGGCGAGCTCGGCGCATTTGACGCGGGCGGGCATGTGCGAGATGTCCTGGAGCTGGGCGGCTTCGTCCAGGTCTTCCAGGTCCTCCTCGGAGAGCTTCTCGCCGCGGATCATGGCGAGGAAGAGCTCTGCCAGGCGGCGAGCTTCCTCGACGGTCTCGCCGGTGATGAGATCGGCCATGATGTCGGCACTGGCCTGGCTGATGGCGCAGCCGTGGCCGGTAAAGGAGGCCTCCTCGATCACGTTGTTCTCGACACGCAGCTGCAGAGTGAGCTCGTCTCCGCAGCTGGGGTTGATGCCGTCGTGCTCGTGCGTGGGAGCATCCATCTCGTACTTGTAGTCGGGGTGCGAGTTGTGCTCCATAAATGTGGTGGAGGTGTACAGATTACCCATTGAACGTGCTCCAAACGTGATGCAGGCCGGCGATGAACTTGTCAATGTCGGCCTTGTCGTTGTAGAAGGCCACGCTGGCGCGGCAGCAGGCAAGGTTCTCGACGCCCAGCCAGGTGAGCAGCGGCTGTGCACAGTGGTGACCGGCGCGGATGCAGACGCCGTCCATGTCCATGATGCTCGCGACGTCGTGCGGGTGGATGCCGCGGACGTTAAAGCTCACAACGCCGTGGTGGTTGTCCCAATAGATGGAGCCGATGATCTGGACAAAGTCGAGCTGCATGAGCTCGCCCATCAGGTAGTGGACGAGTGCCTGCTCGCGTGCCTGGATGTTCTCGTAACCCACCGTGTTGACCAGGTAGTCGAGTGCCGCACCCGTGGCGAAGATGCCGGCGGCGTCCTGTGTGCCGGCCTCGAATTTCTCGGGAACGGGCGCCCAGACGGCGTCCTGCTCGGTAACAGAGTCGATCATCTCGCCGCCGGTGAGCATGGGCGGCATGGCGTTGAGCAGGTCCATCTTGCCCCACAGCACGCCGATGCCCATGGGGCCCATAGCCTTGTGTGCGCTAAAGGCAAAGAAGTCGGCGCCCAGGTCGGCCACATCGACCGGCATGTGCGGCAGCGACTGCGCACCGTCGACGACCAGGTAGCCGCCATACTTGTGCACGAGCTTGCCGAGGTTCTTGACTGGGTTCTCGACTCCCAACACGTTGGAGACCTGACCCACGGCCAGAATCTTGGTCTTGGGACCAACCTTGGCAAGAACCTCCTCGGTGGTGAGCTGACCGGTCTTGGTGGGGTAGAGGTAGACGAGCTTGGCGCCGGTCTCGCGGCAGACCTGCTGCCACGGAATCAGGTTGGAGTGGTGCTCCATGATGGTGATGACGACCTCGTCGCCCGGCTCGAGGACTGTGGGTGCAAAGCTCTTGGCGACCAGGTTGAGCGACTCGCTCGTGTTGCGGGTGAAGACGACCTCGTTGGCCTGGGCAGCGCCGATGAGGTCGGCGATCTGCTGGCGCACCTTCGCGATAGCCTCAGTGGCCTCGACGGACAGCGAGTACAGGCCGCGCAGAGGGTTGGCGTTCATGCGCTGGTAGAAGTCGCGCTCGGCGTCGAGCACACAGGCAGGACGCTGCGCGGTAGCGGCACTATCGAGGAAGGCGATCTCGGGGTGCTGCTGGAACAGCGGGAACTGCGCCTTGTAGGGATTAGTCTCGATGTCGACGGTAGGCCAGCCGCGCGAGGCCTCGTCGCTGGCGTCGAGCTCCATAGGCTCCGGTGCGGTACAGGTGTCGCATTTAACGTGCTCGGTGTCGATCATGCGAGCTCCTCTTCAAAGTTGTCGATCAGGTTGTTGCCCAGGCGGACGACGGCGGCGCGGGTGCGCTCGTCGGTGGCGGAAAGTGCGGCGTCCTCCAGCTTGGCGCGGACGAACAGGTCCTCGGCGGCGTTTTGGTCAAGGCCGCGGCAGGCGAGGTAGAACAGTTGCTCGTCGCGGACGTGGCCGATGGTGGCTCCGTGGTTGCCGGCGACGTCGTCCTCGTCGCAGAGAATGACGGGAACGGTCTTGTTGTCGACGCCCTTGTTGGCCAAAAGCACCGTCTCGCGCTCGGTGCCGGTTGCACCCTTGCAACCGTGCACGAGGTCGATGGTGCCGCGGTAGACCTTCTTGGACGTGCCGGTCAGCACGCCGTTGGCGTCGATCTCGCACTCGGTCTTGCGACCGCGGTGGCGCAGCTCGTAGTTAAAGTCGCGCACCTGCTCTCGGGCGCCCAGGTAGTCAGTATCGATGGTGACCTTGGCGGTATCGCCCAGCAGGTCGCCGGCAAGGCCGGTGGCGCTGGCGCCGGCACCCAGGACGGTGTGCTGCACGTTGACGCGCGCGCCCTCGTCCAGGAACAGGCCGGTGTCGTCGAGCGCGATCCAGCTATCGTCGAGCGTCTGCGTGCAGGTCACGTTGACGGTGGCGTACTCGTGGGCGCACACGCGCAGCACGGATCCCACGACGCCCTCGCCGGCAACGGGGGAGTCCAGGGCGATCTGCAGGTCGAGCGTCGACTGGGGACGGACGACGACGTCGATGGCGGCGATGGCCGCGGCGGCATCGACACCGCTCACACGCACGGTAACCGTGGCGTGCTTGTATGCGGGCACATCGATGACGACGCGCTTGGTGGCGTGGTCGGCCAGGTAGGTGTAGGCAGCCTCGCCCATGCCAGTCTCGAAGGCCTCAGCGGGGGAGAGCTCCTCCTCCAGCTTAATGGCACCGGCCTGGTAGACGGAGGTGGCGGGCACGTCGAGCTCGGTCTCGGGCGTGATGCGGGCGCGGTCGGCGGCATCGCCGGGCGCGGAGGCGCGGCGCTCGGGGAAGCGCTCGGCCATGGCGTCCATGGCGGCGTCGAACGCGTCTGCCACGCCAGCAAATTGCTCGTCCAAGCCCTCAACCTTAACGGTCTCGGCGGGAGCGGCGGCAAGCTCGTCAGAGAGCTCGAGCTTGGTCTGGTTCATCTTCAGCCAGCCCCATGTGGCAGCCGGCATCGCATTGACCTGCTCAAGGGTGGTAGCAGCGGTGTTCGTGGTCTGTTTCATTATCCGATCGCTCCTTCCATCTCGAGCTTGATCAGGTTGTTCATCTCGACGGCGTACTCCAGCGGTAGCTCCTTGGAGACCGGGTTGGCAAAGCCGTTGACGATCATGGTACGGGCTTCTTCCTCCGAGATACCGCGGCTCATCAGGTAGAACACCTTATCGTCGCCGATACGGCCGATGGTGGCCTCGTGGCCGATGTCGACATTCTTGGCGCGGATGTCCATGGCGGGGATGGTGTCGGAGCGGCTCTGGTCGTCGAGCATGAGCGACTGGCAGCTCACGGTTGCCTTGGAACCCTCGGCCTTGGGCGTGGCCACGATGGAGCTGCGGAAGGTCTGGATGCCGCCGCTCTTGGAGATGCCCTTGGTCTCGACGGTTGCCGAAGTATCGGGCGCGTTGAGCACGACCTTGCAGCCGGTATCCAGGTTCTGGCCGGCGCCGGCAAAGGTAATGCCGGTAAAGCTCGAGCGGGCGCGGCGTCCGCTGAGCACGCTCATGGGGTAGAGGTAGCCCACGTGGCTACCGAAGGAGCCGCTGATCCACTCGATGTCGCCGTCCTCGTCCACGCGCGCACGCTTGGTGTTGAGGTTGTACATGTTCTTGGACCAATTCTCGATGGTAGAGTAGCGCAGGTGCGCACGCTTGCCCACAAAGAGCTCGACGGCGCCGGCGTGGAGGTTGGCCACGTTGTACTTGGGCGCGGAGCAACCCTCAATGAAGTGCAGGTCGGCATCGTCCTCGACGATGATGAGCGTGTGCTCAAACTGGCCGGCGCCCTTGGCGTTAAGACGGAAGTAACTCTGCAGCGGGAAGTCGAGCTTGGTGCCCTTGGGCACGTAGACAAACGAGCCGCCCGACCATACGGCGCCGTGCAGGGCCGCAAACTTGTGGTCGGTGGGCGGGATGAGCGTCATAAACTTCTCGTGGATGAGCGGTTCCCACTGCGGGTCGTGCAGGGCCTCCTCGATGCCGGAGTAGACGATGCCCATCTTAGACGCCGTGTCCTGCATGTTGTGGTAGACGAGCTCGGAGTCGTACTGCGCGCCGACGCCTGCCAGATAGCTGCGCTCGGCCTCGGGGATGCCCAGGCGCTCAAAGGTGCTCTTGATGTCGTCGGGCACCGACTCCCAGTCGTGCTTTTGGTCGGTGTTGGGCTTGACATAGGTGACGATGTTATCCATGTCCAGGCCCTCGATGGAGGGGCCCCACGTCGGGTCGGGAAAACGATTAAAGATCTCGAGGGACTTTAAGCGCAGGTCGAGCATCCACTGCGGCTCGTCCTTCTTGGCGCTGATCTCGCGCACGATGTCGGGCGTGATGCCGGCGTCGAGGCGCTCAAATCCCTCCTCGCCATAGGTGAAGTCGTAGAGGCTGCGGTCGATGTCCGCGACCTCGGTGCGGTTCTTGGTCATTGCGTCGCCCCTTTACGCCTGCTGCTCGGCAGCGGCGGCCTCGGCCTGGGCGCGCTGCTCGGCGGCCTCGCGCTCGAAGGTCTCAAAGCCGTTCTTGTCGATCCAGGGGATCAGCGAGGCGTCGTCCTCGCGCACGATGTGGCCCTTGACCATAACGTGGACGCGGTCGACATCCAGGTGCTCCAGGATGCGCGTGTTGTGCGTGATGATGAGCATGGAGCCGTCGCAGCTCTTGCGGTAGGCGTCCATGCCATGACTGACGGTGGAAAGGGCGTCGACGTCCAGGCCGGAGTCAGTCTCGTCCAGGATGGCGAGCTTGGGCTGCAGCAGCAGAAGCTGGAGCATTTCGACCTTCTTTTTCTCGCCGCCCGAGAAGCCCACGCCCAGCTCGCGGTTGAGGTAGGCGGTATCCATGTTGAGCTCGGCCGCGAGCTCCTTGACGCGACGGCGGAACTCCTTGCCCTTCATCTCCAGGCCGGGGCGGCCGGCGATGCTGGCGCGCAAAAAGCTCGACAGTGGCACGCCCGGAATCTCGACCGGGGCCTGGAAGCTCAGGAACAGGCCGGCGCGCGAACGCTTGTCGGTGGTGAGCTCGGTGATGTCCTGGCCGTCAAAGACGATGCGGCCGTCGTTGACCGTGTAGACGGGGTCGCCCATGACCAGGTGGCCGAGGGTGGACTTGCCGGCGCCGTTGGGTCCCATCAGCACGTGGGTCTCGCCGGCGGCGACGTTGAGGTTGACGTTGTGGAGGATGGTCTTCTCGTCCACGGAGGCGGTCAGACCTTCGATGGAAAGCAGCGGATTTGCGCTCATGCTGTCCCTCTCTGTATATGGTGTACTCATAGGTGTACTAAACCCTAGGAATCTTCTCGGAATAAAGTTACTATGGGTTCGGCGTTAGTCAAGGGAAAACCCGACTAATCCACTCGACTTTTTAGATGTGGGACATAATAATCAGGTTTGTTTGCCCCGCGTGCATAAGATTTGGGACAAACAAGCCTGGTATTTTGTCCCGGTTACGACGAGAGGGTAGGTATGCTCATTTCTTCTAAGGGCCGCTATGCCCTCCGTCTGATGATCTATATCGCAGCGCTTGGTGACGTCGAGGGCAAAATCGCCCTGCGCGAGGTCGCCGACCGCGAGCATATCTCGCAAAAGTATTTGGAGCAGCTGGTCCGTCCGCTCATGAAGGCGGGCCTGCTTAAGAGCGTGCGCGGCAAGGGCGGCGGCTACATGATGGCCAAGGACCCCGCTGAGGTGCGTGCCGGCGACATCCTGCGTGCCGTTGAAGGCAGCACGGCTCCGGTGGCGTGCGATGGCATCGACAACAGCTGCACTCGCAGCGATCTTTGCTCGACCGTCAAGTTCTGGCGTGGTCTGGACGACGTGATCGAAAAGTACGTCGACGGTGTGACGTTGGCCGACCTAGCCGCCGTCCCCGAGATCAACTTTGACATTAAGCTGTAGGTTGAGCGCAATTCCTTAAGATTTCGCGGAGGGTTGTTGCCGTTTACCGAGTGGTTGTTGTGCAACAACGGGCGAGCTGCAATACTTAATTCTATCTTTGCAAACTGCACTTTAACTACACCAATGCAGGGAGGATCTTATGCAGCCCAAGCATTCTGCTATTGTCGCGGGCCTGACGCTGGCGCTTTCGTTTGGCGCCGTTTCCGCGCCGGCACCCGCCGCTGCCGAGGAGCCCACGCCGGGCGTTGCCTCGGATGCCACCGATATCGATAAGGGTCTCTACACCCAGCAGTCCTTCTCGGGCGTGCTGAGGTCGGTCCAGGGTGTCTCGTTTGTCAACGTGACTCCCGAGATGAAGTACTTTACCAAGTACGAGAGCCATGGCAACTACAACCAGGGCTTTTCGTACGGTGACGGCTATAACGCGCTGGGTTATTACCAGTTCGACCGTCGTTGGTCGTTCATTCCGTTTATGAAGCAGGCCTACAACTACAACCCCGAAAAATACAGCATGCTCAAGGATGCGATTGATCGCGGCAGCGAGATTTCCAACGCGAACAATCCCATGTCCGAGAACGGTCAGCTCACCGAGCTGGGCCGTATCGCGCAGGAGGCTTTCCAGGTTGCTTACAACACCGATCCTGTTGAGTTCTCTGCACTTCAAGATGCCTATGCGTACAACTCGTATTATGCAGTGACCGAGGCGTGGCTCAAGAGCGGCCTGGGCATTGATATCTCCGGCCGCGCCGACTGTGTTAAGGGCATGGTGTGGAGCATCACCAACATGTGCGGCACCGGTGGCTGCAGGGACTTTTTCCGCTGGGCGAATCTTTCCAACGATATGTCCGACCGCGAGTTTGTGACGGCGCTTTCCAATAGCGTGGTCAACAATGTCGCCACCAAGTATTCGAGCCAGCCCCAGTATCATGAGGGCTGGAAGAATCGTTATAAGAATGAGCTGAAGGACTGCTTGGTTTATATCGCCGAGGACGAGGCGGCCGCTGCGACGCCCGTGCAGCCCGAGCCTGCGCCGGCGCCCTCGCCGACACCTGATTCGAATGACGACTCGAGTGACGATGCCAACGATGACAGGATGGATGCGCCCTCGACCGATGCTGACGGTAATGGCTCTGCTGGTGGTACTACCAACGACGGCTCTACCTCGAACGGCTCCGATTCGAACGGCTCTGCTGCGGGCGATTCGTCTTCAAGCTCTGCCGGCAATACGGACAGCGCCGCCTCTGGTTCGACCGACGCAGGTTCCTCTGACTCTTCCACCGGCTCGAGCGATTCGTCCGTTGACACCGGCTCTAACAACGGCTCCGGCTCTGACGCAACCCCTGATTCCGATGCTTCCAAGGACGACTCGAATAAGGCGCCGGACGCCCCCGTTGCTTCGCCGGACAAGAAGCCTTCTTTCTCCGTGCAGCTTGGTTCTACGTTGGGCTCTTCGCTGATGGCTGGCGTCAATAACGGCTCGGCCCAGAACAAGGACAACTCTGATCAGGTTTCCACGGAAAAGACCGAGGCCGCAAAGGGCGACTCTAAGGACAAGGCTTCCGAGAAGACCGAATCCGATAAGGGTTCTAGCTCTGAGGAGAAGGACGACAAGTCCGCTCAGAAGAAGGACGATGGTAAGAAGTCTGAATCTGAGGATAAGGACGAGAATACGGGCAAGACCGAGGACGGAAAGCAGCAGGGCGAGGACGGCGGCAAGGGCAACACCGACAACCAGAACCAGGAGCAAAATGACTCCAAAACGGTGACCACCACGACGACTACAACGACCAAGTCCTCGGGCGGCAACATGCCCAAGACGGGCGATCTGATTGTGATGGCGAGCCTTGCCAGCGCGAGCTTGGCCACACTGGGCGCTACGTCTATCGTAAGTGGTAAGCATAAGCTCGATCAGCAGAAGAAAGCTTCTGGGGAGGACGGCTCGGAGGAGTAGCCTCTCGGTTACTAGATAACTAAAGAGTTAGGACGGGGTCCGGTGCGAATGCATCGGGCCCCATTTTGTTGCACAACGATTTGTTATGCCCCCTCAAGGCCTTTGTTCCTACCGTTGCCCGATATGATCGCGCGGCGACATCGGTACGCGCGAGGCGGTCATTACAATTGGCATCGTGTTGCGATTTAGGGGGAACGTTTTGGTGTCTGAACAGGTAAATAATGGTTGTGCTGCCGACTTTGGCGTGCGTTTGATCGGCTGTGCCGACGATGCGGCTTTACCCATTGGCATGCATGACTATGCGGAGGCTCTTGGTTGCTGCACGCTGGTCGACAAGACCATGTTTATTGCAGATGTGTTGGACTGCGACGCGTCCGTTGTGGTGTGCTGTCGACCCGAGGGTTTTGGCAAGAGCATGAACTTGTCGATGCTCAGGGCTTTTCTGGAGCGTCCAGCGGTCGGTCGCGCTGGTCAGCGTTTGTTTGCCGATGCTCAGATTTGGGATGCAGACGGCGGGCGCTATCGGGATGAGTACGCTTGCTATCCGGTGATATCGCTGGACTTTTCTGGCGCTGCGAGGCGTGGCCCCGCTGTTGCCGGCGTCGTGCGCGATGCCCTTTCGGGCGAGTGCGCTCGCTTGTTGGCGCTCTTGGAGGCTCCGGATTTAGCTCGAGATAAGGTGCGTCACATCGAACGCGTCGCGCGTGACGTGGCGAGCGCGGACGAGGTTGACTCGGTGCTCGGTGTGCTCATAGAGCTGCTGGAGATTGCCTGTGATGAGCAGGTTGTATTGCTCGTTGATGGGTACGATGCGGCGTGGTCTCGCCGTGCGAGCGCGAGGGACGCTTCTGACGCCGATCCGGCAGAACTACTTGACCGTGTGCTGTTTGACGCCATTGCTGCCGCGGGTCATTCGCTACGCTTTGCTTGTCTGATGGGGGAGCGTCCCAGTCCTGCCGAAGCGGCGCTTTCTTCGCGCAGTTGCTCGTATTGTCTGTCGACGCCGCTTTCGACGTGGTGTGACCGTTGGTTCGGCTTTTCGGATGCCGAGGTCCAGGCTCTGTTGAATCATGCTGGGCGTGAGGAATATCTTGATGATGCGCGTGAATGGCTCGAGGGATATCGGTTTGGTAGGGCCTATTGCTCGAGTCCAGCGCGTGTGATCGGTTTTCTGGATCGAGGCTGCACGGCGCCTGTGCGCGCCGATCTGTATGGGTATGCGGATTGCCTGAGTAGGGTAGTTGCCGGGTGGAATCTCGACCGCCTTTCGGTCTTGTTTGATTTGCTCGAGGCCCATAGGTGTGCTGAGGTCCCGCTTTGTTTGGGCGCTGCAGAGCCAGATGTCTCGCCTGACGATGGCATGTGGACAGCGCTGTATCTGTCCGGTTTTCTCACGACGGATATGACTGAGGAGCCAGAGCATGGCGATCGGCTCCGTGCTTTGCGATTGCCCAATAAAGAGCTTCGCCAAGCCTTGCGTCTAGTGATTGTTGAGTGGTTTGAGTGCGCTGCCGAAGACATTCGAGACGTCGATGCGTTTCGCGACGGGCTGTGCCGTGGGAACGAGGATACCGTGAGGCGGGCGCTAAGCCGCATCCTGGGGGATGCGGGAATCGGTGAGACCGACCCAGATAAGCCGCTGCCATATCATCTGTTCTTGCAGGGGCTCTGCTTTGGCTTGCCGGGCTATGCCAATCCTGCTTCGAGGCGAAAGTGTGGCGCGGGTCGCTGGGACATCCAGGTTTTTCCTACGGGCGCTGTGTTCGACGTAGCTGACACGATCGGCATGCTGGACGAGCGCCCGCTTATAACGATCAATATGATGTATGACCCCGATGTGGATGCGCTGGGGTTGGAATTGCTGGCCGTGCAGTCGCTACTCGACATAGAGCGCGATGGCATCGACGAAATTCGTGTGCCGCGCCCCGGCGTGGGTCGCATGCGCTGGGGGTTCGGTTTTGATGGGCAGCATGTGGCTACGGTGTGCCAGCGGCTTTAAGCGCCGAGGTGTTTCCGGCTTCCGTTACTCGGTGTCCTTCATGGGCGGCATGGGCTTCCAGTCGGGGTCCTTGATGATCTTGCGGGCGTCCTTCATGCCGCGGCGCAGCGCCGGAATGCCGGTCTTAAAGCACTTATCGACCGCAGCCAGGCGAATGAATTCCTTGCAGAAGGTCGCGGCATTGCCCAGGCGGAACAGCATGGGGTGGTAGTCACCGTAGATCTGCATATAGCGAGCGAGGAAGCCTCGGTTGCGCATGATGTAGTAGCGGTTGGTGTCGCTCGTAGAGTTGAGCTGGCGTTTGCCGGCGATATCCCAGTTAGAGACGGCGCGGGCGCGCTTGAGAACCACGTCGGCAACAACGACGGCGGGGAAGTGTTGGCTGGCTACGTAGCCGTAGCAGGCATCGTCGCCGTAGATAAAGAATCGCGCATCGGGCAGGCCGATCTTATCGACCACGCGGCGCGAGAACATGCCGCCCTCAAAGCATAGCTGGTTCATGGCGCGGTAGCCCTCGGGTCCCAGGTCCCACTTGGCGACAGGGTTGGGAATGCCGAGCGAAAGGATGAGCTGGTACTGCCAAAAGAAAGCGCCGCCGTCAAAGTCCAGGCGCGAACCCTGGATGACATCGTAGCGGTCGGTCCACTTGGCAAGACGCTCGATGCCTTCGGGGATGACGAGCACGTCGTCGTCCATCACCCAGAACCACTGGGCGCCCAGGTCGTAAGCGCATTTAGTGCCAGCGGAGAAGCCGCCCGCACCGCCGCCGTTTTCGAGCTGCGGGGCGTAGATGACACGGTCGGTGCCGCCCTGCGCGTCGGGCTGCTCGGTGTCGATGCCCCACAGGTTGGCCAGACGCTCGTTGAATGCGGTGCACATGGCCTCGGTCTCGCGCGAATTCTCGTTATCGACAATCACGATGCGCCAGGGCGTTGCCGTGAGCTCGGTCATGGAGTCGAACAAGTTGGCCAGGAGTTCCTGGCGCTTGTACGTAACGACAACGATGGCGAGCTTATCGATGGGGGCGGGAAGGGTTGAAGTCATGGGGCAATATATCCTTTCACGCGCGGCGGGCGAGCGCTGCGCGGAAGCTATCGAATACGTCCTTGGGACTGTCCTATTGTAAAGGCTCGCCGCACCTTGACGGCAAGCTTTGAATAAAACGCAGGAACCTGCCACGGGTGTAGCGGCTTTGACGTCTGACGGCAGCGTGTCTATTGCCGCTTGAGCTTGCGAACGATAAGGCTTCTAGCTGCATCGATGATGAGGAGCGCCAGAGCAAAGACGATGCTAATGACGGTACCCGTGATGATACATATAGCTGCCGGGCTGTTTTGGCTGACCAGCATGTTTGCGAGCAACGTATTGAAGACGGGACGCCACAGGCTACTGGTGAGCGACTGCATCACATAGAAACCGAGCGTGGCGGTCGATAAGGTGACGATGACACCCGCAGTCCGCGGATTGCCTGAGGCACTGCGTCGGGTTGCCGCAAAGAGCAAGGAGGCGGCAGCGAGGGCAAACGAGATCAGCGAGGTCGATTTGTAGGAGAGGGCTGCCATCGCCGTGAGGTTGCCGGTGAAGGAGAGTGCTCCTTCCAGGATGGTGGCGAGCGCCAAAACCGCTGCGAGCGACCGCATGCCCAAGGCGCCCGCCCTGTCCGAATCCACGGCATCGGTAACGTCGCGGAGCAGCCCGCCGATCAAAAACGCGATTACGTACGTGGCGGCGCTCATGAGTTTCTGGAGCCAAGAAAACTCGCCGGCGCTTGTCGCACTCATGGCGGCCAAATACCCGTTAACAACAAATGCGAGGATGCCAACGGCGATGACCGTCGTCGTGTAGCTCTTCTGGGAGAGTCGACACTTAGCCAGTCCAAACCATGGCGCCATGAAGACCGTGGCGGCATAGACCCAGATAAACTCAAGGCCTAGCGTGTACCAGTAGTGCGTGTTGAGGGTAACATCGGGAATGGGGGAGACGACCGTGGACCACGCGAGTGCCACGAGGCAATACAACGCAGTGGGCATAACGACCTTGCCAAGGCGCTGCGACGTCCGTTGCATTTGCGACTTCCACGTTGTTCCACCGTCCCAAGCACGCGCGGCTGAGGCGATGAGAAAATAGCCCGAGATCATAAAGAAGACCTCGTTGGCCCAGCAGCCCAGCAGGTTAATAAAACCGAGCACGCCGGAATAGGGGAAGGCGGCAAGCGGCGCGTATTCCGGCAAGCCGACGCAGGTCGCTTGGAAGGTCCACTGAAAGGTGTGAAACACCGCGATGCCGGCGACCGCGATTAAGCGCAGCGCTTCGATGGCTATGTTGCGTGCGGCTTTGGGCTGCATGACGTCCTTTCGTATCGGTTTTCCTCTGCGAGCTCCATAGATTATATAAACGCCCGCTGGCGCGCTGACCCTTTGATACCATGAAACGACAGGTATTTCCTAAGGAGCACATTTGTCTACTAACGTCTCTGGCAGCCCTGTTCTGTCGCTGCTTATCCCCATTTACAATGTTCAGCGCTACCTGCGCGAGTGTCTCGATTCCGCCCTGGCGCAGACGCTCAAGGATATTGAGATCATCTGCATTAACGACGGGTCGACCGACAAATCGCCCGCGATTATCCGCGAGTATATGGAGCGCGATGGGCGCGTCAAGATGATCGACAAGGCCAACAGCGGCTACGGCGACTCGATGAATCACGGTCTGGAGATGGCGCGTGGCAAGTACGTTGGCATCTTGGAGTCCGATGACTTTATGGCGCCCGACGCACTCGAAAAGCTTGTCTCGGCCGCCGATAGCAATAATGCCGACTTTGCGAAGGCGAACTTTGATTTCTACTGGTCTAAGCCCGAGGAACGCCGTTCGCTGCACGAGATGTTTAGACCTCAGGATTGCGACAAGCCGGTGCACCCGAGCGATACGACTCAGTTCTTTAAGCAAAAGCCGTCGATTTGGTCGGCCGTGTACCGTCGCGATTTTCTTGAGCGCAACGGCATTACGTTCCTGCCGACTCCGGGGGCATCCTTTCAGGACACGTCATTCGCCTTTAAGGTGATCGCGTGCGCCGATAAGGCTGTTTACCTGCATGATGCCGTCTTGTCGTATCGCCAGGACAACGAGAATTCCTCGGTCAATTCTTCGGCTAAGGTCTTTTGCGTCAATACCGAGTATGCCGAGATTGAGCGTTGGATTCGAGAGGATTATGCCCGCGACCACGCAAGCGATGACGTCGCGCGCATGCTCAAGTTCAATCAGCTCATTAAGTACGATTCGTACATGTGGAACTACGTGCGCCTGGCGCCTAAGTTCTATAAGGAGTTCCTGGTGCAGATGGCTAAGGAATTTCAGGCGGCCTTGGACGCGGGGGAGTTTTCGCTTGACGACCTCAAGCCGTGGAAGCGCGCGAATCTCGCTGCCATCCTCAAAGATCCTGAGGGCTGGGTTGACGAGCATCCGAGTTTTGCGACGGATGGCGCCTTGGGGCGTGCTAAGTATTACGCCTCGGTTGGAGGCCCAGGCGTGGTTGCCGCCTTCCTCATCGAATCGCTGAGGGGGTAGGTCGGCATGGGAGAGGTCTCGTGTCCTAAAGCTACCATTGTCGTCCCCGTTTATAACTCTGTGCGTTCCATTCAGCGATGCCTCGATTCGCTGTTGGCCCAGTCCGAGCGCTCGATTCAGGTTGTCTGCGTCAACGACGGTTCGACCGATGATTCGTTGGACGTGTTGCGCCAGATCGCGCAGGCCGACGATCGCGTACTGGTGGTTGACCAGGAAAATGCGGGCGTCTCGTGTGCTCGAAATGCCGGTATCGATGCCGCCGAGGGCGAGACCGTCTTTTTTGTGGACGCCGACGATTACATCGATGCCCAGACGGTCGAGCGTGTGCTGCATGCCATTGAGTCTGCAGATGCCGAGGCCGCCGTTTTTGGCGGTGTCTGTGAGCCAGCCGATGCTGCCCCCAAACGCGTCCAGCAGCTCATGAGCCCCAAAGCCGGTACCTTCGGCGCCCGTGATCCCCAACTGCTGTTCCATTCGAATGCGCAGCCCTATGCCTGTCGTGCGGCTTTTTCGCGCGAGCTGCTCAATCGCGAAGGCATTCGCTTCGCCCCCGGTTTGGCTTTGGGCGAGGATGTCGTCTTCCAATTTGCGGCTTATGCGCTTGCCCGCAAGACCGTCGTCATGCCGGATAAGTTCTACCACTACGTGATGGAGAGCGAATCGGCGACGCACGAGTTCAACAGTGTCGAGGCTCGCGCCAAAAAGCTTGACGCCCACATGAGGATGCTCGAGGAGGTCTTGGAGGACTGGGCGGCCTACGGTCTTTTGGACCTGTGTCCCGGCGGGCTGATAACTTGGTTTTTGGACCTTATTGTGTTTGATTTGGCACGCTTGGACGCTAACGACTACCTCCGTGTAGCCGCTCGCGTCAACATGGACCTCACGACGTTTTTGGGAACGGAGTGGGCGGATATGCCTGCTAAGGGCGCCGTTCGCCGTGTTGCCCACAAGCTCGTTGCGGCGACCTCGGGTGTTTCGATGGCAGATGCCACGCTGTTCTATCTTTCGACTCGCGGTCTCAAAGCCTGCCTGGAGCGCTTTATCTAATTCCAAGCGCTGCCGCCCGCCGCAACTCGGCTGCTAAAATAACCCTGTTACACGCTATTCAACAGGAGGTTCTCTTGCAGAACTCTGATACCCCTAAAGTTTCGCTGCTTGTTCCCATCTGCAATGTCGAGCGCTACCTGCGCGAGTGCCTCGATTCCGCCGTGGCGCAGACGCTCAAGGACATCGAGATCATCTGTATCAACGACGGCTCCATCGATAGCTCGCCAGATATCATCCGCGAGTACATGGAGCGCGACCCCCGTGTAAAGATGATCGACAAGGCCAACAGCGGCTACGGCGACTCGATGAACCGCGGCCTGGAGATGGCGCGCGGCGAGTACGTGGGCATCCTTGAGTCCGATGACTTTATGTTTGAGGATTCGCTCCAAAAGCTGGTCGCCAAGGCCGATGCTGAACATGCCGATGTGGTAAAGGGTGACTTTTACCTGTATTGGTCCACGCCCAGCGAGCGCCGTGAGCTGTTTGGGATTGTCGACGAGCATATGGCGGGCGCCGCGTATCGCCCCGTCGATCGCCCGGGCATCTTCTACCGCAAACCTTCCATTTGGTCGGCTATCTACCGGCGCGAGTTCCTCAACGACAATCAGATTCGGTTCCTTCCCACGCCAGGTGCTTCGTATCAGGATGCGGGTTTTAACTTTAAGGTCTGGGCATGCGCCGAGCGTGCCGCGTTTATTGCGGACCCCATTTTGTGCTATCGCCAGGATAACGAGAAGAGCTCCGTTAATTCGCCTAACAAGGTGTTTTGCGTGTGCGACGAATATGCCGAGATGCAACGCTTTTTGGATGAACGCCCCGAGCTTAAGGCTCAGCTTCAGGGCATTTTAATGCGCATGAAGGTCGATACGTACCGTTGGAATGATGAGCGCCTGGTCGATGAGTTGCGCGAGCAGTTTTGGGAGAAGGCCTCTCCCGAGCTCAAGTCCGATTGGGATGCCGGTCGCTTTGACCTGTCGCTGTTCGATCCGCGTGGCGAGACCGACTTGCGCCTGATGGTCAAGTCGCCCCGCGCCTATATCGATTCGCGCTTTGGCTTTAAAAAGCCGGGCAAGATCAATACGTTTAAGCACTACTTTAAGATTGGCGGGCTGCCGCTGGTCTGGCGCGTGCTGACGTATCAGCGCACCTACGGTGATAATCCGCACCCCGATGACGTTCCGGTCGCACAGTAGGAGCACTTGACTATGGCTACCCCCAAGATTTCCGTTGTCGTTCCCATCTATAACGTGGAGGAGTGCCTGGCCTGGTGCCTGGACTCCCTGCTTGCGCAGGACATGCCCGATTGGGAAGGTGTGCTGGTCAACGACGGCTCGCCGGACGGCTCGCGCGATATTGCGGCTGCCTATTGCGAAAAGGACGCGCGCTTTACGCTGGTCGATAAGGAGAACGGCGGCCTGTCGAGTGCGCGTAATGCAGGCATCGCCGCGTCCACGGCGTCCATCGTTGCGTTCTTGGATTCCGATGACCGGTTTACGCCCGATGCATGCCGCGTGATCGTCGATGCCTTTGAGCGCGAGGACTGCGTTGTTTTGACCTTTGGTGCGAATCCGTATCCGCTGGAGGCGGGGTATCCGTGGCTTAACTATGTGCTGAGCCCGCGCGATGTGTCGTTTGAAGGCTATAGCTCTGACCTGCTGTTTAAGGAAGCGTCTCGCCCCTTTGCATGGCGCACCGCCTGCAAGCGTGAGTTTTTGCTGGGTAACGGGATCGTGTTCGACGAAACCGTCAAGTATGGCGAGGACCAGGTCTTCGATTTTGCCGTGTACGGTCGTTCGCGTAAGACCGCGCTTATCTCGAACAAGCTGTATGACTACCGTGTCGCGCGCAAGGGCTCGCTTATGGACACTATGCGCTATGACGACGAGACGCGCCTGCTGGAGCACGTGAAGATTTACTCCGCGGTGATGGCTGACTGGCAGCGCGACGGCCTCGATGTACAGCATGCCGAGGACCTGGCGTACTTCCTCTGCGATCTGGTACTGTACGATGCGCTCAGGCTGCTGAGCTCGGGCTGCGGCAAGGTGTTCGCTGCCGTTGCCGCGGCGCTTGACGGTTCTGCCGTGGGCGGCGATGCTGCGCTCGCACAATGCGCTCCTTCTGTTGCCGCTATGGTGCGCGCGGCGCTTGCCAGCAAGGCCCCCAATGCCCGTGCATGCAAAAAGCTCATGTTCGATTACGACGTCTTGAGGTTTGGGCGCCTGGGTGCCTGCAAGCGCATGGCAGCGAACGCCCTGGGAAAGCGAGAAGTGTAGATGAGTATCAAGCGTTTGGCACTTTGCCGCAGTCAGGGCCGTCTGTTTGTACTGCTTCGTTTTGGCGGTCAGGATGTCGCCGCGCTTATTGAGCGGGAGGCTTCTCAAGCGTTTGCCTATGCGACGACGAGCGGTTCTTGTGTGCCGTCGCTGGTGCTCCCGGTCGATCATGGCCGTGTGTTGGCGCTTTGCCCTTCCGTTTCCGATTACGAGCGCGAGCTCGCCGTCTTGGTGCTTCCCTTTTTGGACGGCTCTACGATTGACGTCACATTTGCATCCGGTGGCCAAAGGCTGGGCTCCATTCGCCTCGATAGCCGCGTGGCCAAGCTGGAATCCAAGATTAACTACAAAGCAAAGCCTGCGCTGTGTGCGCTTATCCGCGATGCGCAGCGTGGCGAACACTGCGGCCTCTACGAGATTGATGCCATTCGCTATTTGCCGGCAGACGCCGGCGCGGTGTGGCGCTATGAGGTTACCTGGGCGGGAGACCCCCAGTGCGCACCTGAGCTCCTGATCTTCGATACGCATATGAACGCCATCGATGCCACCGTGCATGTGTTTGAATCGCAGTTCGATGTGCCGCAGCGCAACGGTTGCCGTGTCAATAAAACGTATCTGAGCGTAGAGATGCCTCAGGATATACGGGATTTTGTCGCGATTGCGAGCGATCCCACAGAGCGGATCCAGAGCGGTTTTTGCGCCATGGATGGTCGCCTGTACAACGGCATGGTCGACGACAGCTGGAACCGTATGAAGGACGCGCGTGCAGACGGCGCAGCTTATCGACGTTGGTTTGAGCAGCATCGCGCAAAGCCGGGCGATTTGGCGTGCCAGCGTGTCGCTTCGGCGGCCTTTGCCTATAGGCCGCTCGTGAGCATTGTGGTGCCGTGCTACAAGACCGATCGGGTCTACCTGCGCGAGCTGTTGGACTCGGTGCTAGCCCAGAGCTATGACAACTGGGAACTGCTTCTTATGGATGCCTCGCCTGAATGGGATGCGGTGGCCGACCTTGCGGCGGACGTCAATGACGAGCGCGTTCGCCGCATCGAGTTGTCCGGCAACGGCGGCATTGTGGTCAACACCAACGCGGGTATTGAGCAAGCGATGGGCGACTACATCGCGTTCTTGGACCACGATGACATTCTGGAGCCGGACGCGTTGTTCCACTATGTTGCCGCGCTGAACAATGCTGCCGAGGGCGAGCGTCCCCAGGTCCTGTTCTGCGACGAGGACATGTTTCAGAAAACGGGGGAGTGGGGCCAGCCGGTCTTTAAGACCAAGCTCAATGTAGACTTGCTCTATAGCCATAACTGCGTGACGCATTTCCTGATGGTGGAGAAGGCGCTTATCGATCGTATCGGCACGTCCCCAGAAGACGTTGCGGGTGCCCAGGACTACGACCTGACGCTCCGCTGCCTTGCGGCGGGCGCGCGGTTTGAACATGTTGCGCACGTGCTGTATCACTGGCGCGTTCATCCGGGGTCGACCGCCGATGGCTCTGCCGATAGCAAGCCGTATGCTATTGAAGCCGGTCGTCTTGCGCTGCAGCGCCACTTTAACGCGCTGGGCATTTGCGGAACGGTCGAGGAGACCGAGACGCCGTTTGTCTACCGCATGCGCTTTGCGCTGCCGGAGCCTGCGCCGCTGGTGAGCATTGTGATTCCCACCAAGGATCACATTGAGACGCTTGACGCCTGTGTGATGTCGATCGCCCAGAAGGCCACGTATACCAATTACGAGATCGTCTTGGTGGAGAACAACAGCGAAGCCCCGGAGACGTTTGCGTATTACGAAACCCTGTCAGAGCGCGTGGCTGCAGCATCCGAAGGCAAGGGCATCGCGCGCGTTGCGTACTGGCCGGGTGAGTTCAATTACTCCCAGATCATTAACTTTGGCGTGGAGCATGCCAAGGGTGATTACCTTCTGTTGCTGAACAATGATACTGAGGTCATAAGCCCCGACTTTATCGAAGAGATGATGGGCTATCTGCAGCGTCCCGATGCGGGCGTGGTGGGCGCCAAACTCTACTTTGCCGACCATCTGGTGCAACACGCTGGCATATTGGTTGGTGTGCGTGGCGCACTTGCCCATGCCAACCAGGATTTCTCGGCAAAGCGCGAGGGCTATCTTGCCCGCGCCGTACGTCCGGGTAACTTTAGCGCCGTAACAGGTGCCTGTCAGATGGTGCGACGCGACGTATTTGAGCAGGTCGGCGGCTACAACGAGGAATTTGCCGTCGGTTTTAACGACGCTGACTTTTGCCTGCGCGTGCGGGAAGCTGGCTACCGCACCATCTTTACGCCCTATGCCGAGCTGTACCACTACGAGTTCACCTCGCGCGGCAGGGAAGAGGCCAACGAGGAAAAGCTGCACCGCTGGAAGCGCGAACAGGCGCTGTTCATGCAACGCTGGCCGGAGTTCTTCTTGACGGGCGATCCGTGGTTGGGGCCGAACTTATCCGCTGAGGGCGAGTACTTCTCGCTTTAGAAAATGGATTTTAGGAAGTCCTCAACTTACTTTCGATATGAGCTGAGAAGAAAACAGCGTCTAGGCGATTTGCTGCAATGCATCACGATAGCTCGATACTTCCGCGATACATTTATACAGACTTATACAACTGGATATAATACGATATAGTCTACGATAAACTAATAAAGCTAAGATTGACCGATAATCGATTTCCTTGAGAGGCAAACAAGTGAGCGCCACAATATTCCATAACCCGTTTCGTCCCACTGCCGGCGCTGAGCCTCCGCGCATAATTGGTCGTGATGATATTGCCCTTGAGTTTACCGAGAGTTTGAATTCGGGAATTGGTGCACCTGCGAGGCTCATGCGCGTTGCCGGGCCAAGGGGTTCCGGAAAAACTGTTTTGCTCTGTGATCTTAGAGATCGTGCACGAGAGCTTGGCTGGAAGACGGCTATTGTTTCTGCTGGTCCCAACCTATTGCTGGACCTGAAGGATCAGATTGCAGAATCCTCCCTTGCGACCAATGCTTCAGTCGGCGTAAATGCCGGCTTTGTTTCCGCTAAATTCGACGTTGTGCCAAAAGAGTCGAGTCTTAGAAAGTTGCTTGGCTCGGCCGCAAAGTCTTCCAAGGGCCTGTTTATTGCAATAGATGAGGTGCAGGATGCCCCGATTGACGATATGCGCGCTATTGCTTCTGCTGTGCAGCTTCTAATAGGGGAGAAAGTCGATATTGCTCTCGCATTTGCCGGATTGCCCGCTGGTGTTATGGATCTTATTAACGGCAAGGCACTTACATTCTTGCGTCGTGCCCTCCCCGAAGATCTGGCGCCTATCAACCAGGTGGAGGTAGCGCTCTCTATGGGCGATAGCTTTATAGCGACTGGTTTGACCATAGAGGACGATCTGCTGTCGAGAGCCGCTAAGGCCACGAAGGGCTATGCCTATTTGGTGCAACTGGTCGGTTACTCCATTTGGCAGCGCGCCAACTTGCATCGTGTCAAAAGTGCCAACGTGAGCGAGCGCGATGTTATCGAAGGCATTGCGCTGGCAGAGGCTCGTTTTCACGATGTTGTTCACGAGCCCGCGATTTCTGGACTTGGACTCAACGATATCAAATATCTTTTGGCCATGTGCGAGGATAAGCAGCAGTCCAAATCATCTGAGATTGCTAAACGTATGGGTAAAAAGACCAATGAGGTCAGCTCTATTAGGGCTAAGCTGCTACAAAGAGAGGTTATTCAGGCTCCACAGAGGGGCTACGTGCAGTTTGCCGTGCCGGACCTAGATATCTATCTGCGAGAGAATGCCGCGGAGATTCTCGAGCGGTTCTAAATCAAGGCATGAATAGCCGCCGGTTAACTGCCTTTTTCGACTTGGCTCGCGTCCCCCCCCCCCCGCGCGAGGACGTGCCCAAAGCGGCAATACTGATTGATTACGGAAGGGCATCTCAGGGTGCAATCGATATACTATTTGTCCAAATGAAAGGAAACCCATGCAGCTATCTGAGCAGCTTCTGCACACGACGATTCGCATCGAAGCTTCGTTGGCCTCGGGAGGTTGCTCAGTTGGAACGGGTTTCTTTTTCAAGTTCTGCGACGACGGAAAGACCTATGTGCCGGCAATCGTGACCAACAGGCACGTGGTCGAGGGCGCGTACGAGTATCGCGTCATCTTTTCGAGATCTGACGAGAACGGAAACCTGCTCAATATAAACGAGCAACTTACCATGCGGGGCTCCGAGAGCGACTGGATCGCACACCCTGACGAAAGTGTTGACCTGTGCGTCTTACCCATCGGTCCCGCACTGAATGGTTTTATCCGGGCGGGGAAGCATCTGCTTACCATACCGCTCAGCTTGGAGCTTCTGCCGACGGATAAGCAGATTCAAGACATGGGCTGTATGGACGAGGTGACCATGGTCGGATACCCCAACGGCATTTGGGATGAGGCCAACAACCTGCCGATCGTCCGTCGGGGTATCACGGCGACGCCCTATAGGTACGACTATCAGGGGCAGAAAGAGTTCCTGGTTGACATGGCGTGCTACCCGGGATCGAGCGGTTCCCCGGTCTTTCTCTACAACGAGGGTACTTATTTGGAGAACGATGCTGTGGTCATGGGCAAGAGGCTCTATCTACTTGGCATCCTTCGGGCTGTGCCCATCAGAACTCTTCTCGGAGACATCACCGTATCCACGATTGCCCACGTGAGCGTTCAGGACATGTTGAATCTCGGCATCGTCATCAAATCCGAGCGTCTGAGGGACTTCGATCCCATCGTGAGGGAACGCTTGAGCGTTTCTGGAAATTAGTATTTATTTGGCTCGCCCGCTCTGATGCCGCCCCCGCACAGCTGGTCGGCCTCGGCGTCCATCACCGCGTTCACGACCTGCTCGGCGAGGCGCCTGAGCAGCTCCTGCATGTCGATGGCGCCGTCGTCGAAACGGGGCATGGCGAGCATGTCCGGCGTCGGGTCTGATAAGATTTCCATAGCGGTCCTCGTCCTTTCCTAGAACCTGTTGTTGTGGTGATTTCAGATTCTAGGACGAGGGCCGCTCTTCGTTAAGCGGCCGCTGGGGCGTCACCCTTACACCAACATTTTCGACGCGATCGGCCGCTTCGTGGACTTCGTGCGCGACGTGTGTGCTGAGGATGCTCTGGAAGAGAATCTCCGTTTTGTGTCTGATGCCCTGGACGGTAAGTGCACGCCGCGTGAGATTATTCGCAACTACTTCCTCAAAGATTTCTACAAGGATCACTGCTCAACCTACCAGAAGCGCCCCATCTACTGGATGCTTGATTTCGGTAAGAAAAACGGCTTCAAGTGCCTAATTTACATGCATCGCTACCAGCCAGACCTGCTGGTCCGCGTACGCACTAATTATGTCCATGAACAGCAAGAACGGTACCGCACGCAGCTCGCTCACCTAGAGGAAGCCGTGGCACAAGTTGATATCTCGCAACGCGTAAAGTTGAACAAGCAGATCAAGAAGCTCAACGATCAGCTCGCTGAGACTATAACCTTTGGGGAGAAGATTCACCATTTAGCAGAACAAATGATTGCGATCGGACTGAGGGATAAGCGTGATCGATTTCGGCATCTTTACCATTGACGGGGTGAAGAGGTTCTTGTTCGACGCCCTGCGCATCGATGGGTGCGAGTTCGGAGATATGCAGCTGCGTTTTCGCAGCGACGAGGTTGGGACGTACGCCGATGTCCGGGAGAGGCTGGGGGAGTCCCTCGCCCCCGACGACCTGCTGCTGCACCTCAGGCACGTCACGGCCAACACGGATGGCTGCGCGTCCATTCGCGAGAGCGGGATTCTCGGAATCGGGGACGTGCTCTCGCGTCCTAGTGCGCTTACGCGTCTTTTCGAGGGCTGCGGGGTTCATTTCGACAAGGCGAGCCGAACCGTGTCTGTCGACGGGAGAAGGCTCAGCCTGGACCTGGTCGATGATGCCTTCCTCGGACGGGAGTCCTCGGAGCCGATAGATGGACTTCTGTACATTCTGGCGGAAGACTCCCTCGTGAACTCCTTCATCCACAAGTCGTGCATCCGGGAGTACTCCACGCTTTCGCGGTATCTCGAGGCCATATGGGCTCTGGAAGAGGTCGTCGGGCATGGGAACGAGGCGGTTTGGAGATGGAAGGACGCCGCGCGCCCATATGTTGTCGAGTTCACCGCGACTTTGAAGGAGCTCGATCTGTGTCGACTCCAGCCGGACGATGGGATGGGTTTTTGCAGGGCGGCGGTTTGAAGGAGTCCGTATTCAATAATCTGGTTTACCAGGCGCTCGGGGTCTGCGTGCGGGGTGCCCGCGAGGTTATCGCCTCCCTGCCTGCTGGCGGCGGGGTGCCCCGTCGTCGATCGTTCGGATAACCCCTCTGGATGAGTTCTGCGGCGACCCCGAAGCTGGCTTGGATTCCATGTGCGATAGGGAGGGGCGTTGTCGGATTTGCGACGAAGACGCTGTGGAGTCCCTGTCGGCGTTCCTTATCGCTAATGGGTATCTAGGGGAGGGCTTCTCGGGATAAAACGGGTTTCGCCTGGTCTAATGCGTAGGATGACCAGTTTCGTGTTGTCCCAGCAGGGAATCGCCCGACGGATCAGATTGCGGAAACATGGGGTTCCGATGCATGGGGTAGGCGAGGGGTCGTCGCCCTGATGTGCGAATGAGCTTCACCCTGCTGTCGCATTCTGTCCGTATGGATAATGGCCGGCTTAAGGTGCCGGCCTCCTACCGGAGGAGGTTGCGACGTGCGCGCGATGATCGAGATTGAGTGGATGGACGGGCTTGTGACGAAGGTGCCGGAGTTCGCTCTGGGCGACGTATTCGGTGAAAGCGTTCAGGTAGAGCTCGATTTCAAGTTCGATGACGTGTCGGAGGGCCTCTGGGTCGAGGTGCGCCATCATAAACCGGACGAGGGCTCGGATGGCGACCCGCGCGAAAGGGCCTGTACGCTGCATGCGGACTGTCACTACGGTTTGGTCGACGCGGTCGACCTCGACCGTATCTTCTGCGTTCTCTTTGAGGGGCAGCCGAGGATCTGCCGCATCGCGGGGGAGCTCGTGAACCTCTCAAGGGCCTGTGCTATGGCTCAAGGTTGACGCGCTACTGAACGTTGTCGGTGCGCAGCCTCGCGTGGCGCTCGTAGGGGAAGTCCAGGTAGGTCAGCGCGTCGGCCTCTGCCTCCTGTTACCGTTCATGGGAAATCGGTCAATTGGGAGCGCGGTGGAAATCCTGGACCGTGTTCCTACGCTACAAGACCTAGGCTTCTTCGGTACTGCATCGGGCTCATATAGCCCAGGTCGCTCTTGCAGCGCTTGTCGCGATACCAGACCAGATAGGCGTACAGCATCTTCATGAATTCCCCCATGCCAACATCGTCCCAGCCCCTTCCGTAGAAGAGCTCCACCTTCAGCCTGCCGAAGCCCTCCGTCCTTGAATTGTCGGGTGAGCACCCCTTTCTCGACATCGAGCGCGCGAGGTCCTGGGCGGCGCATAGCCGATCCGGCCCTGCCACCGGTAGTGGCCGCCGCGGTCGCTGGCTTACGCCTTGAGGAAGCGCGCCCGGGACCTCGGCCCCTACGAGGCATCGGCATTGTGCCAGCTTCGATCGGAGGCGGGCTGCTCGAGCCTCATGACCGCATACGACCTCAAAGAGGACTTCTTCGACATCTACGACGAGCACCCGCTCTCGCGGGAGGATGCCGAGGATGCATTCGATGCGTGGAAGGCATCCATCCCCGATGACAAGGCCTACGATCCCTTCCGGGGGCTTGCGAAGGCCGTGGAGAACCACCGCGAGTTCATATTTAACTACCGGGATTGTCCGAGCCGCATCTCGAACGGTTACACGGAATGCGCGAACCGCCTCATCAACGAGACTAACATGATGGGGCGTGGCCACTCCTTCGAGACGCTGCGCGCGCGTACGCTCTATCGCAGTTTGTCCCGTCACAGAGGTATGGCCCTACGCCTGTCATCTCGGCTGTCGGAACAGGAGTGGGTGCGGTTACCCCAAGTGTCGCTACGACGCTGCCTATCGCACCCGCCTGTCCGCGGCCCGTGAAGGGTTATGTCTCACCGCTGACGAGCTCGCCGCCATGGTCGCGATTGCGGTCCCTTTGTTTAGGCGGGGGCAGAGTTACGAGACCATATGGACCACACATGCTGACGAGCTTCCTGTGTGCGTGCGCAGTGCCTGCTCCTATCAGGAGAGGGACAGGCGCGCCTTACCTGCTTCTCCCGCGAAAGGACCGTATGAGGAAGCGTAAGCGCAGGGATGTCGAAGGTGCTGGGCGCGACGGGGTTGACCGCACTGGCCGTACCTACGCCGAATTCGAGGCGCTCTCGCTTGCCGACAGGTCGCGCGTGGTCCAATGTGACTCCGTTGAGGGCTACGAGCGCAACACCTACGACATCCTGAGCGCACACATCGTGGCCCGGGCGTTCCAAATCTATTTGCGCAAGCGTCATGCCAGCTCCGGCAGCCATCGTTGCCTGCCTCGACCATATAGAGAGTCTCATAGGCTCTGTTGCTGCCTTCGAGGCTATCTTCGGCATCCTGCTAGTCGATTGAGGAGTCGAGTTCGATGATTGGAAGGGCCTGGAGCGCTGGTGTCTCGAAAGCGGAGCTCGGCGCTGCCGCGTGTTCTGCTGCGACGCGATGAGATCCAACCAGTAGTCGGCATGTGAGCGCAACCACGAGCAGCTCAGGCGCATTCTGCCCAAAAGCCGTAGTGGCGGTGCTCTGAGCCCCTACGACGTTGTAGTATGCTGCAGCCACGTAAACTCTTGCCCGCTTGCTGGACTCGCTGGCAGGTGTCCATTCGAGCTCCTCGGAGACCTGTTGCTGTGCGGCATCGGATGATCGCTTCGGGCTGTCCCTCGACAGCGAGCTCGCCGTCTCGCCCGATAAGGGGTCATCCCCGACGGGGTGGTACCAGGCCTACGAGCGGGGCGAAGGCTCTTGGGCCGCCGGGTGTCAGTGGTAGCGTGAAACTGAACACTTGTTCAGTTTCACGCTACCACTGACAGTTCGCAAGCTTCATTATGAATTCAGGGTACCTCATCTTGTCGATGCGGGATTGGCGCCCAGAGCCGGGATCCCGCCAGAGTGCGATACGCCGTGTGCCGAACATGCAGGCGCGACCGTTGACGCCTTCTTCTCTTCTGCCGGAATCCACGCAGAAAGCATTCTGTACGACAGGCTATGCCAGGTGTTCTACCAAATGGTCATTTTATCTTTCTATAATGAGGCGAGATTCTATCCAAGAATCCGACATGTCGCTCTTCATCGATGCCGAGGACCGTTAAGTCGACTACTCTACCGGTCTCGTTACCTAACTTTTGGGATATCTGTTCGCATCCGGAGACAAGTTGATCGGAATATTTCGAGTACAGTAGCAGCAAATCAATATCACTGTCTGCACTGAGCTCTGAACCACTCAGCGCAGATCCGAACAGATAGACATGATCAAACTGAGAGAACAGTTCTAGGTTGCTGTCGAGAATGTCTATGAGTCTCAAATAGTTCATAGTTTGCGAACGAATGGGAAGAAGCTATCCATATCGAGGAGCTTCACGTTAATTTGCCCCGCAAACACCTGGGCTTCTTCGGAGATGCATTGCTTACCGTTCCATCTATGCAAGTTGACGACAACGGTATGTTCTGCCGGTGCTAAACGGGCCAACTCTGCATAGCTCAGACAGTATTCGTATACGAATAAGAAGCATTTTCCTTTCGCTATATATTCTCTAAGGTTTGTCTTCGACTTGCGAGTTGCTTTCTTTCCGCACAGGCGGAAGTACTTTAGGGCAAAAATCAAGCTGTCTAGCCTCATCTCGGCACGCCTGAAGCAGCGGGCGTCATAGTACATCTGTCGGATACGCGGCGTATCGTCAAGATAAACTACCGCCTCTTTCTCGTTTTCTATTATTTGCAACAATGGATGTTCTGCATCTAGAGAAACATCTATAAATCGCCCCTGTTCGTCAAGCTTTTTGATTAGCAGCTCTAGGGATTCTGCAGAGGGGAGCAGGTCACCTTCTATGGGCTGGATTCCGAAGATGGAGTTGATGACCTCGGGGAAAAGAATAGACCTTTGTCTTTCCGTATTATCTCTGGTGGCTTCGAACTCCTTAGCATGGTCGATAAAATCGCGGACAGCGGCCTGGTTGGAGAAGGAATTGTCCTTGTGGTTCTGGAACAGGCACAAGTTCGATTCGAACAGCGTGCAAAGTTTTCGGTTGTTGACGATTATTTCCTTTTCAAAAACATCCCACAGTCTTCGCTTGTCCTTCATGTAGTAATTCTCATATATCGACTTGTTTCGGGCGAGCAGAGGTGCGGCCTCTTTGCGCAGGTCGTCGAAGGAACTGAACGTCTTTCCGAAAACGCGATCAATTTCTGCGTGACGAATCGACTTCCATTTCCTCACTTCATCTGCCGTGAAAGCGGAGTTTTTGTCGAAATTCGTATGGCAGTTTGGACAGATGAGAATAAGGTTGTCGAACGTGTTCTCTGCGCTTTTGCAATATGGGACGATATGGGCTCGTTCAGCAATGTCTCCATTGCTGATGAATAGATCGGCCCGACAATCTGGATTCATGCATTTGCCGGCAGACTCCGCCCAGAGTCTTCGCTCGACATATGCTGAGATTGGCTTTCTGCTTGTCTTCGACACTTTCCGTCCCCGCTTTGACCTCTTCGATTGACGATTAACTGTCATTTAAGAATATGTTATCCAATGATTGGGCCACCGTCAGGCTTCAAGTGAAGATTATTGAACGGGGAGGTAAATGGAGCACTAAAGAAGTAGACATTCGGCAGCTTTAAGCCCCAGGGTTAACGAATCGCGTGCCGAATGACGCTGCTATAGGCTGTCAAGTCCTTTATCGGACGACATTTTAGCATTCAAGTAGCGGTCGTATTCGCGTCTGATTTCCTCGTGGGGGCATACTTCTCTTTCTATTTCGCTGAGCCTTACATTCGGCACGTTAAGCTCTCGGGCAACCTGCTTTTGGGTCAATCCGAGCGATTTTCGCATGTCCGCCAGTATCGAGCCCCGGGCGTACTTCAACCTCATGGGGCGCCGCAACGTTGGGTAAACCTCCCTGGCTGTGAACCTCTTAAGGCAGCGCATGATCTCTCGCTTTGTCTTGCCGTCGGACTTGCGCTTCGCCATGTAGGCGAGCGTTCTCTCGTCCCCGCGCATCCTGTGTTAGTCATGCCGTCGTAGCCCGCCGAGACCCAGCGGTAGATGGTCGAGGGCGACAGGTCCACCGGCCCGCCGTTGCGCGCCGCCATCTGCTCGGGCGACAGCCCCCGGCGCAGGCAGTCCCTGATGGCCTCAAGCCTCGCCGTCGCGGCGGGCTCGTCGGCGTCGATCCCGCGCCTGGACGAGACGAGCACCGAGTCCGCGCACAGCTGCGCGGCGCGGGCCTCGTAGAAGACGTGCGGGCAGCGCATGCAGCCCACCGCGCGGTAGCGGCCGCAGCCGTCGCGGCAGCGCGGCCACGCCGCCAGGCGCGGGCAGGCTGCCGACAGGTCGGTGCCGGCGTCGACGCGCTCGCCGCGCCTGGGCTTGGGCGCGGCGACGAACCTGTGCGACGACACCTCGGCGCTCACCGTCGAGGGCGACCTGCCCAGCTCCCTCGCGATCTCCCTGCACGAGGCCCTGCGCTCCAGCATCCTCTGGACCGTATCCCGCTCGTGCCTGGTGAGCCTGCCGTAGGCCCTCGGGACCGCCTTCGCTGCGCCCTTCTTGCTCTTTCCGGACATGGCGTCCTCCGATCTCCCGGGGCCGGCCGATCCGGCCCTCAGGGTATCGGATTCCCATATTCATCCGTACATGTACAGATGAATATGGGAGGTGTTCGGATGAAGTTGATATTCAAGGTCCATATCTATCTGTTCCATCCGGCCGAACGCCCTGTTCCCGAATCATTACCCGTTATCTAAACTGTTGGATTGATTTGGCTCTGTTAGACCATGATTGACATTCTGCCCCAATCATCTTTTTGAAATTGCAAGATAATCGCCCCCTTGCCGGGTTTGAATCCGGCAAGGGGGCGATGTGCTCAAGATCTGTCGGGTCAATCGTGAGGGTCCCATCGCCCAAGTCGATTTGCCGACTATCTTGCCGTCTTCCCGTCGGGCACCGGCGCCTTGACCCTCATCTCGAACGGCAACCCGCCCTTCCGGACGGGCGCCCTGAGGAACGCGTTGACGGCGGTGGACATGGACAGGCCGAGCTCGTCCAGGATGGCCGTGGCCTCCTTTTTGGCCTCCGGGTCGATCCGGATCGTCGTGGCCGGTATATTCGACGGCATGGCTGCACCTTTCCTCGTATATCGCGATGCGACCATTCTACTGTCTCTATGCGGCGGCTTCGGTCCAGTAGTCCATTTAGGGCGGCAGGACGTTGAACATATCATGGATGCGGCTCCTGCACACGCCGTTGGCGAGCTGTCGCGCGACCGTGCGCTCGGCGGTGCCGGAATCGGTCGCCATGAAGGTCCGGCACCACTTGAACCAAGCGAGGTAGGTGCCGAGGTGCTTCGTCGACACGCCCTTAAACGGCTTCATGAAGGTATCGAGGAGCGAATGGACGGTGTTGATCCGGTTGATGGTCCCCTCGGAAGGGTCCTTGGAATCGTAGGCCGTGTGTGCGTCGACCTCGAGCTTCGCGAGGACGTCGACATAGGCGGACGCCTTGTCCGTCGCTACGACGGAAGCGGACGCGATGCGGTCCCTCAGCACGTCCATGGCGCGTTTCCTCGACAGGATGCCTCGTCCCGAGACCTGGAGAAACGTCTCGTTCGAGTCGTTCACGCCGGTCATGACGCAGATCTGCTCGCGCGACAGTCCGCGCCTGTGCACCTGCTTGCCACGATGTCGGGAGTGACGTGGCATCGTAAATGACCCCTTCGTGTGGTTGCCCTTGAACGACTCGGGGAAGTAGGTCTCGTCGAGCTCGCAGCCGCAGCCCCGCCCGGTCTTGAACGAGGGCGAGTAGGCCGAGAGACACTCGATGAGCCTGTGGCGCATGGTGTAGGCGGTCTTGAGGCAGACATGGCAGCGCCCCGCGCATTCGCGCAGGGGCAGCATGAGAACGAAGCACTCGGCATTGGCCATCCAGGTCTCCTTCGGGAGCCTGCTCGTTCCCAGGATGTGCCCGCTGCCCATGCCGAAGGTCCTGCCGCAATCCTGGCAGAGGTAACGCTGCTCGCCGTTCTTTGATTTGCCCTTCTTCACGACCGCGGCGGACCCGCAGCGCGGGGAGCGCTCGGCCTCGTAGGCGGAGCCGGCGGCGTTCGGTCCTGCTGAGGCTCGCGATGTCCCTCTTGAAGGTGATTACCAGGTCCTCGGCGTTCATGCTGCCCCGCGGTCTACGAGGCTAACGATATGGCGCCGTGATGACATATGTATGTCAATCTTGGTCTAACAGAGCCTAACGAAAGTGCATGTCAGGAGTTTCCCTTAGGCATTTTGCGGCTATAGGAACAAGGTCGAACATCGTGTGAACGACATCGCCCGTGTTTGCAACGGTAGCCGTGAACTTGCCGTTTCCAAAATCCATCAGATGGTAGAGGTTGATGGTTAAGTCCTTTTGCGTGGCAATTCTCAGAATCCAGTAAGCGCAATTGTCGCTGCAGGTTGTGGCGTTGTATACGTTCTGAGGCATGAAGTACATGAGCAACAGCGTCTTAGTGCCTCCCGACAGCCTTTCAGGAGGGATAATGCCTAGGATCTTGGTGTCTATTGCGCAGGGTCCAACGACATTGCCTTTATCGATTGATTTAATAATCCTTTGAGCAAAGTCGTCTTGAAACCACTGGGGCGAATAGACGTTATCGAAGTAAACCGACGTATTGTAGATAACGTTTTCCATATCACCATAGTGAATTGTTAACACGTTGGTCCCTTCGGGTTGCTGGTTTGGTGTTCGGTGAGACTGATTGTATCGCACGCATAAGACGGGCGTAATTTGCCAGAAACACATGCGATTGATAACCATTGACAGTCAAGACCTGTATCCAGTGCCCGTATTTGCATGTCCGTACTTGAACCTAAGTTGCTTTGAAGGCCTATGTTTTAGACAATAGTTCCAGGCTAGGCTCTGCGTGGCGGCACGTAAAAGCCGTACTGTGCTTGGGTGGGTAAAAGTCCAAGACGATTAGATATCCGAGAGGATATCGAGCCCGTGCCGGGGAGATAAGGTGAGCCCGCGCCGGGGACTATAGTTCCGGCAACAAATGGGTTTCCGCGAGGATGCCGCGGCTGACGGTCAGTATATTACCGCCCTACACGCTCCTTCCGCGCGTCGCCTGCTCAAACGATTTGCGCCGAATTTTATTCCGCGGGCGGTGAGCCTGTTTATAGACAACGTCACGACCTATAGACGGGTGTCTTGGGGGTATTGCAGCTTGGCTCCCGTCCCCCCAATCTAGTAGACTTGGAAACCGTTGCTAGATTAGGGGGATTTTCCATGAGACGCTCCACGAAACGAATTTCCGGTGCCGCCGCCGCGCTGGCGGTCGCGGCCGCCCTGGCCCTGTGCGGGCCCGCGGCCTACGCCGCCCCCGCCGCCCCGGGCGACGCGCAGGCCC
>CABUEK010000024.1:0-40554 GCA_902490565.1 uncultured Collinsella sp.
GGTTCTCAAGGTGCACGCCTGCGCTGGTTCCCGGTTGCACCGGGCCGCGCGGCAAGGAGATATATTGCCAGACCGGAGGGGCGCCGTGGGCGGGAATCGCGCACTCCATATTTTGTTCACAAATGAATAGATCCCTCAGTCGCGTCACTGAGGTTAAAACTGAAGCATTGGCTTCTGATATTGGCGATGACCAGCTGTTTTACGAGTATTGAGACATCGGTCATCTCTGGAGCGCTACTTTACTCCAAAGGCATCAGCTATTTGTTTCCCATCGGTAAAAGGCGGGTTTTGTTCGCCAAGCGTTCTTATATATAGATAGATACGGGTTCGAACCCATGAAAGGGCGACAAAAAAGACGGCCAACCGAAGTTGACCGTCTCAACAATCTTTGGGTGGGCCGTCAGGGGTTCGAACCCTGGACCTTGGGATTAAAAGTCCCCTGCTCTGCCAGCTGAGCTAACGGCCCGCGGGTGGCATTGTACCACGGTCTGGGACTATTCCCAACTCCATTGGCCGTTCTGGAAAATCACAACTTCACGTCCATCAGGCGTAATGCCCGTAATATCGATGTCGTCCGTGCCGATCATAAAATCGACGTGCGTGCTCGAGACGTTAACGCCATGCTCCAGGAGCTCCTCCTTGGACATGTCATACCCACCCTCGATGCATTCGGGGAAACCGACACCTAGCGCGAGATGGCAGCTAGCGTTCTCGTCATAGAGCGTGTCATAGAACAGAACGCCGCTTTCGCGGATCGGAGTGTTCTTGGAAATGAGCGCGACCTCGCCCAGATGAGCGGCACCTTCATCGGTGTCAATAATGCTCGCAAGCGTTGCCTTGCCCACGCGGGCGTCGTAGTCCACCACGCGGCCGCCCTCGAACTTAATCCAAAAATCTTCGACTTTATTGCCGTGGTGGATGAGCGGCATGGCCGAGTACACGATACCGTCGGCGCGCATGCGATCGGGCGAGGTGAAGACTTCCTCGGTGGGAATGTTGGGGAAGAAGGGGTGTCCATCGGGCGTCTTGCCCTTGCCGCCGGCCCACTCGTGACCCTTCGTCATGCCAATCGTCAGATCGGTTCCATTTGCCGCGGTGTAATGCAAGTAGTCGAAACGATTGTCGTTCAGGAAACGCAGGTTCTTTTCGAATGCGGCGTCATGGAGTTCCCAGTCGCTCTCCGGGTCCTGGCCATCGGCGCGCGCGGTGTGCAGAATCGCATTCCATAGTTTATAGATTGCAACCTCATCGGCGTCTCCTGGGAACACCTCGTGCGCCCAAGCCACGACCGGAGCGCCGGCGATGCACCACGGATTGATGTTGTAATCCAGTCCACGGCGGAAAACTTTGCACTGCGTATTCCTCGCCTTTGATGCCGCGGCCGGCTTGGCTGGATCGATGCCCTTGAGGGCCGCAGGATCCGCACCTTCGATAAAGACAAAGCAGGCACCATCCTGGGCCAAGGAATCCAGCTGCATGCGCTTCCACTCGGGTGTCTGCTCAAAATAGCTTTTCTCGACATGCTCGTACGTGAGCCTCGTCACGGCATCATCGGCCCAAATGACCGTCACGTGGCCGGCGGCGGCAGCATAGGCCTCCGCGACCACCACGCGCGCAAACGGCGCGCACTCGACCGGAGACTGAACGACGACCTCCTGGCCGGGCTTGACGTTTACGCCCTTGCGGACGACCAGGCGCGCGTAGTTTTTAATCTTGGGCTCCAGGGCCTTCATGCCCTCCAGAGCCTCTTCGACCGTCAGGGCAGCTCGAATCATGTGCCACTCCATCTATCTATAGAACAGTAAAAAGGCGCGCCGCAAAAACGACGCGCCTTATATCTTAGCGATAAGTATGTATGCAAACGCTACTTCTTCTTGGAGTCCTTCTGGTCCTCCTCGGCAGCCGCGCGCTCAATAAGAGCGTTGAGCTTGTTCTCGGACATGCCCTCGGCCTGCGCGCGGTACATGTTGCGCAAGGGACGAATACGAGCGAAGTCGTAGATAAAGTCACCTAGGATGATGACATAGGACAAAACGATGCCGACCATCTGGACAGGGCTGGACACCATGCCAGCGGGAGCGAAGTACAGCGAGGCCCAAATTGCCACGACGAGCACCATGCCAATGGCGAGCACAATCCACCAGATGCGACGGCGCTTGGTGTAGTCCTCGTCCTGCTTGAGGAGGATATTCGACACCGTATAGATGCGGTCCTCCTTGGCGCGCTGCTTGGCCTTGCGGGCGCGCTTCTCCTCTTTAGAGAGGCCCTCGAGGTTCTCGCCCTTCTCGAGCTCTTTGCGGCGTGCCTTAGACGAAGCCGGCACGATGCGAACGGAGCTCGCTGCTTGGCGGGCGGGCTTAGCAGATGCGGCAGACTTGCGCGCAACCCCGGTAACTTCGTGGGATTGCGTGCGCTTGTTCGTGGCGCTACGGGTACTCACTTATGCGTTCTCCTTCATGCTTGTGAACTGGGAGCCGGTGATGATCTGGAAGGCCTCGCGATAGCGCTCGGACGTGCCATCGATGACCTCGGCGGGCAGGTGCGGGGTCTCCCCCGTCATATCCCAGTTGGCCTTGAGCCAATTGCGGACGAATTGCTTGTCGTAGCTAGGCTGGATCTTGCCCTCCTCGTAGCTGGCAGCAGGCCAGAAACGGCTGGAGTCGGGCGTGAGGCACTCGTCGATCAGCGTGACCTTGCCATCAATAACACCAAACTCGAACTTGGTGTCGGCAATGATGATGCCACGGGTCGCGGCGTACTCGGCAGCGGCCTTGTAGATCTTGAGGGAAAGGTCACGAATCTGCGTGGCGATGTCCTCGCCCACGATCTCGCAGCAACGCTCGAACGAGATGTTCTCGTCGTGGTCACCGATCTCGGCCTTCGTGGACGGCGTGAACAACGGCTCGGGAAGCTTGGAAGCCTCGGTCAGGCCCTCAGGCAGCTGGATGCCGCAGACGGTGCCGTTCTCGTCGTAGGTCTTCTTGCCCGAACCGGTCAGATAGCCGCGGACGATGCACTCGATAGGAATCGTCTGGGCCTTCTTAACCAGCATGGCGCGGCCAGCGAGGTAGTCACGATACTCAGCAAACTCCTCGGGGAAATCCGCCGGGTCGATGGAAACGAGATGGTTGGGGACGATGTCGGCAAACTTATCGAACCAGAATGCCGAGATGCGATTGAGCACCTCTCCCTTAAACGGAATCTCGTCGGGAAGAATGAAGTCGAACGCAGAAATGCGGTCGGTGGCGACCATCAGCAGGTTTTCACCGGCATCGTAAATATCACGAACCTTGCCACGGGAATCCGGACGACGCTCCATCGTTGTCACGTGAGTCACTCCTTACCTAAATACGACAGAAATGCGGGTTCTTTCCCGCATGTTTTCGCAAACTCGGAGCGGCAGGGACGCGGCCCCTCCTTCACCGAATAGCGAAAAGCTAGTGCTCCATTGTAGTAGATGCCGCGTCTGCCGTGTGCTCGCGGGGCAGATGAATTGTAAAAGTCGTACCCTTTCCAAGCTCCGACTCCACGGATATGTAGCCATGGTGACGCTCGACAATCTGCTTGGTCACGGCGAGGCCGACGCCCAGGCCGCCAGCTTCGCGGGCGCGGCTGGCATCGGCGCGCCAAAACCGCCCGAAAATGCGCGACAGATCGTCCTTGGCAATACCGATGCCGGTATCAGAAACGGCAATGCTGACGTGCCTGCGGTCACTGAGCACCGACACCACGACCCAACCGCCCTCGGGGGTGTAGCGCATGGCGTTGCTCATGAGGTTGATAACACATTGCGTGATCATGTCGGGATCTGCCTCGACAACGTCATCGTGGCCCTGCGTCTCATCTGCAAAGCGCAAACGCAGGTCACGGTCGGCAAACAGGCGCTCCTGGCCATTCACAATCGATCGCACGAACGGAACCATGTCCACCGGTTCTAGATTGAGCGGAGCCGTGCTGTTTTCCATACGCGATAGGTCGAGCATCTGCTGCACCAGACGAGCCAGGCGACGCGTCTCGGAAGCAACGGTCTCCAAATGCTCATCGTCGGTGGGATACACGCCATCCTGCATGGCCTCGACCGTTGCGAGCATGGCCATAAGCGGCGTGCGAAGCTCGTGTGCAACGTCTGAGGTCAGGCGCTTCTCGTGTTTCATATCCTTCTCGAGCGAAGTGGCCATCTCATCGAAGGTCTCACCCAGCTGATCGATCTCGTCATCACCGCGCAGTCCCGTGCGAGCCGACAGGTCGCCGTCACGGATTTGCTTTGCGGTACTGGTGATGCGATGAATCGGCTTGGTGAGCATGCGCGACACGAGCGATCCGATAACGACCGAAATGCAGATTGCAACAACCGCGGCGAGGGCCATGGCGTTAAAGGTCTTCTCCCTAAACGCAGAGTCCGCCTTGGTGAGCAGAGCGTCGGAGCCGATGGCCCACAGCTTTACCTGTCCGACATGCTCGCCGGAAGACGTTACAATCTCGACGTTAGCAACGCTATCGGAGTCGGTTGGAGCAGACGAGACCGGGCTATGCGATGCCCTCTTGCCGCTCGTGTCGTCGGTCGTAGCCTGGTTTTCGCGTACATCGGCGGTGGCGCTTGCCGAGGGCCAGGAATCGTCATAAACGATCACGCCCTTTTTATTGACGACCTGCATGCCCAGATCGTCGGAAACCAAACTCGACGTTGCGACCGTGCGCAGTTCTCCCGCGGTCCAAGAGCCGTTTTCCTCATATGAGGTCGCCAACTTCTCGGCAGCGGAATTTGCGATTTCGACGATATTGGAGCGTGTGTAATCCGAAAAGACCGTGCCCCACACAACAGAGACAACGCCCACCAGCACCAATACTGTCATGAGCGATGTCAGAGCAAAAGCAAGTGCCATGCGCGAGGGATAGCTCATCGTTGGCCGTGAATCGGAACGAGGCGTGTTCCAACTAGCCTTGGAACCCGCCTCGCTCTCCTGCTTGTGCTTTTGTCCGATTTCAAAGCGCGCAGGTGTCATATGTGATTTCCCTATTTCTCGTCCGACTTATCGGTCTTGGCCGGAGCCTCGAAGCGATAGCCGACACCATGGACGGTGTAGAGCCACTTGGGCTTCTTGGGATCATCGCCCAGCTTGGCGCGAAGATTCTTCACGTGGCTATCGATGGTGCGCTCATAGCCCTCAAAGTCATACCCGAGCACTTTCTCGACCAGCTCCATGCGGTTATACACACGGCCGGGATGGCGGGCAAGCGTGGTGAGCAGTTTGAACTCGGAAGCCGTCAGATCGACTTCCTTGCCCTCGACCAAGATCTTGTGGCCCGAGATATCGATGACCAGATCGCCGAAGTCGAGTACCTCGACGGTGGGCTCGTCGGCCTGATGGGCACGGCGGAACAGAGCGCGAACGCGGGCGACGAGCTCGCGCGGCGAGAACGGCTTAATCAGATAGTCGTCGGCGCCGAGCTCAAGACCGATAATACGGTCCTCGATCTCGCCCTTAGCCGTCAGCATGATGATGGGGACATCCGAGGTATCGCGAATGGTGCGGCAAACGCGCTCGCCGGGAATCTTGGGGAGCATAAGGTCGAGCACGACCAGGTCGAACTGATGCTTCTCGAACTCCTCGATCGCGGACTGGCCGTCGCCGACGCCCACAACCCAGTAGCCTTCGCGCTCGAGATAGGCAGCGACGGCGTCACGGATTGCCTTCTCATCCTCGACCAGCAGAATCTTTTTTGCATCTGAAGCCATAACACGGCCCCCCTGTCTCAATTAGCTAAGAACAAGCCCATTTTAACGCACCTGAGCCCGCCGGATGCCGCTATGACGCGGCAGCTCGGCGGGCGGCACTCACAATTACAACGCGTTTATTCCCCTGTTGGCGCCTTTTTAACCCCTCTAAGCTTAAAGAGAGAATAGACGTGCAGTGACCGTCTCTGGTATACCCTGGCTGTTGCGCACCGTGGCGTACGTAAGGAATGAGTCCGATTTTCCCGCCGTAGCTGGATAATCGCCATACTCCAAAGCGCGGTCGGGCGACAGCAGCGAGCCATAGGTCTTGGCAGAGGTGTCGATCAGGAAATGCGACGCCTGTACCTTAACAAGGTATTTATTCTTCTTGCCAGCCGCACATGCGAGCGGCTCGCGGGACAGGAAGAGGTACGGCCCTCCCTCATTACCGATATATGTGCCCATATTGCCCAGGCTGCCCACGCCACTATAGGCCGCCTCGATAGAAAACACGAAGGTATCGCCCATATATACGGCCTCGAAAGGCGAGACTGACGAGGGAAGGACTAGCTGGGCACGTTTGGTGTTGTTGCCGTCGGTCAGATCGATTGCCGTTATGCCGTAGTAGACGCCCTCGTCGTTGCGGACACGCGGCGAGATGGTCAAAATGCCGTCGCTCGCGCGCGGGGCCGATGCAAAGCGGCCCGTCGATTTCCAAATTACCTCGGCCTTGGATTCATCAAGCGAGCGACGATAGCAAAACGAATCACTACTCGTTTTATTGCCGCCTGCCGAAGGCATTTTATACCAGATGACTGATGCCCCGAACGCCGTAAACAGCGGCGGATCGTAGTCCTTGCCACCTCGATCGAGCTCAACCACGTCGCCAGAGAGCGAAGCGCCCGACAGATTTTGAGCGTAGAGCTTCCACGATGAATTGGCAAAGTTCATCTCAACCCACGCGAATACGCCGTCGCCGGCACGGACATCGTAGAATGCATATCCCGTGCCCTCGATAGGATCCTCGATTAATGTGGTAAGCGAGCCATCGCCCAGGTTGAGCACACCGAGCGTGTTGGCGTGCAGTGCCGATGCGGGCGCCATCATTGCCGCGGCGTAATCGCCGTCGCAGTAGTACAGCAGCGTACCCAGAGGCAGCGTCCACGACGCCGCCGGCTCAAGATCGATGTCGACTGCCTCGTACTCATCCGTAATCGAGATGATTTTGGAATCATCCTTGATAACCTGCGGCTCGCCGGCGGCATCATCGCTGGTGCCCGTTTTTTTCGAGCATCCGGCAAGCACCGTGGCAGCGCCCGCGGCAGCCCCACCGAGTACAAAGCCGCGACGCGATATTCCGTTCTTGATGTGATCGGCGATACCCATTAGGCGATCTCGGTGCGAGCGGCCTCGATAGCGCGTGTAAGCTGGTCGGCGCAGGAGGTCTTTTTCATACCGCAGGTATTACCGGCGAGAACCTCGATTACGCGATCGGCAGGAGCGCCCTCGACCAGCTTGGAGATAGCCTTGAGATTGCCGTCGCAGCCGCCGGTAAATTCAACGCCCATCACCTTGTTGCCGTCATCGGAAAGGTCAAGGTGAATATTGCGAGCACACACGCCCTGAGGCTTGTAATCAAACGAAATCATGCGATCCCCTCTCAGAATGTTATTCGAGACGACTATTATCCCCGTCTTTCCCTAAATGCAACGAGGCGCTTTGCCGGCAACACACATTACCAGCAAAGCGCCCTAAAAAGCTAACGTTATGCCCGAACCTACTCGAAGCTCAGCTGCTCCAGACGATCAAAGACCGTGTCGATACGGGTGAGGAAGTCCCACGGATCAAAGATCTCGTCGAGCTTTTCCTGGCTGACGGTGCAGCGCGGGTCAGCCTCGAGACGCTCCTTAAAGGTAGGGCCGGAGACACAATCCTGTACCTCGTGCCAGGTTGCCATGGCGTTCTCCTGCACAATGGCGTACGCGTCCTCGCGGGTGATGCCCGTGTCGACGAGGGCGAGCAGCACCTTGGAGGAGAAGATGAGGCCGCGGGTCTTATTGAGGTTGGCCATCATGCGGGCAGGGTACAGCTGCAGGCCGTCGATAACGCGAATGAGGCACTGGAACATGTGGTCGAGCGCGATGAAGCTATCGGCCTGGGCGACGCGCTCGGCAGAGGAGTGCGAAATGTCACGCTCGTGCCACAGGGCGACGTTGTCGAAGGCAACCTGCGCGTTGGCCTTCACGACGCGCGACAGGCCGCAGACCTTCTCCATGGTGATGGGGTTGCGCTTGTGTGGCATGGCTGAGCTGCCCTTTTGGCCCTTACGGAACGGCTCCTCGGCCTCGAGCGTATCAGTCTTCTGCAGATTGCGAACCTCGGTAGCGATGCGCTCGCAGGTGGCCGCAGTGGTGGCAAGAACGCCGGCGAGATAGGCGTGATGGTCGCGGCTGATAACCTGCGTGGACAGCGGGTCGTGAACCAGGCCCAGGTGCTCGCAGACGTACTCCTCGACGAACGGCTCGATGGAGCTGTACGTGCCGACAGCGCCCGAGATAGCACCGAAGGCAACGTTCTTGCGGGCGTCCTCAAGACGATCCAGATCGCGCTTGAGCTCCCAGGCCCAAGAGCCAAACTTCATGCCAAAGGTCATCGGCTCGGCATGGATGCCATGAGTACGGCCGGCGCAGAGCGTGTTGCGCTCCTCGAAGGCACGACGCTTGCAAATCTCGCCGAGCTTCTTGACATCCTCGATGATCAGGTCGCAGGCCTGGGTGAGCTGGTAGCACAGGGCCGTGTCGCCCAGATCGGAGCTGGTCATGCCATAGTGAACCCAGCGGCTGGGCTTGGGGTCGCCCTCGGGAACATCGGCATCGATGTATTCCTTCATGTTGGTCAGAAAGGCAATGACGTCATGGCGCGTGACTTCCTCGATCTCATCGACCTTCGCCTTCTCAAAGTTGGCATGGTCGCGGATCCACTGGGCCTCGTCTTTGGAAATACCGATCTTGCCGAGCTCCGCCTGGGCCTCGCAGGCCAGAACCTCGATCTCCTGCCAAATGGCGTACTTGTTCTCGAGGGAGAAGATGTGTCCCATCTCCGGGCGGGTATAGCGATCGATCATAGCGGCTCCTTTTTGGTTATTGGCACGTTGGTCGTAACCCAACCATTGTACCGTGCGCAGGTGCAAGTATGGGCAGTAGGCATTAACCTAACATTTTGGAATTGGAGCGACCATGAGGACGTCTGCGCATTTGCTTCGCAAATACGCACCGGCTGCGGTCGGCAGACCCGGTCCGCGCACACGCACGGGCACAGCGGGTTGGACCCGACGTTCCCGAGGTCCCCCGTACTCGATGGAGCGGGCAACGGGACATCCGCGCGCCCGCGTCGCGGACGCGCACCGGCTGCGGCGATCTCCTCGGATTCACGGAGACGATGGGGAAAACTTTGTTGAATTGGCCGTCCCGAGTTCTCCCGCGCTCGGTGGAGCGGGCAACGGGACGTCCGCGTATTTGCTTCGCAAATCCGCACCGGCTGCGGCCGCCTATCGGCGACCTTGCCTGCTCGCTATAAACGCTTCGCGTTTATTTAACGCTCGCACCCTGTCGGGTTCGAGTCCCGGCACTTTATTGAAAAAGGCACGGTAACGAAACGTTACCGTGCCTGAAATTCGAATGGAGCGGGCAACGGGACTCGAACCCGCGAGTGTCAGCTTGGGAAGCTGATGCCTTACCACTTGGCGATGCCCGCTTGTGTGTTGGCTAGTATAACGCGGTTGTCTTGTTCGATACAAGGGTGGCGATGCTTGTTTTAGCTGTGGAGATTCGTTTGAAAATCGCGTCAATTGTGGAGACGAGGACCTTTAACCTCCTGTTCTCCCTATCTTCTACCTGCACTTTTGCTTGATTGTTGTATTTGAGCTCAATTTGTCAGGAATTGGGCAAGCTTTTGGTCAGGCTCCGGTACTTACCCGCATGAACCTCGGGGGTAGCCTCATCCTACGCGTCGCAGCCTCCCCGTGCGGCGCACGAGGGATAAGGAGCAGCCATGTCCAACGCACCCACGCACTCTGTCCACAGCGCAATTGCAACAGGTCCGCTGCTCCTGCTCCTCTTCCTGCTTTTCGGCTGCCTGGCACCGGGAGCCGCATTTGCCGTCGATGGCTACGACCAGCTCGGCTTCCGCACTATTAGCGATGATTGTGGGCCCTTCTTCATCGGCAAGTATGAAGCTCAAGACGCCTCGATTGCCTACTGCATGAACCAGGAGCGTCCCGGCCCCACCAAGCCGGGCGGCCCATGGCTCAACTTTGATCAAGGCTGGGTGTGGCTCGACGACGAGTTCGCGGCAATCGTTTGTCACGGATATCCTACCGCCACGTCGTTTGGCGGTTACCATCTTTCACCCGATCGCGCCCGCGCCGCCACCCAGCTTGCCGTATGGATGCTCAACGGCACTACCCATGTCGACGGCACCTACTCCTACACGACCGCTCAGGGTAAAACCAAGAGCGGACACTTTACCGCCGACAATGAAGTCGTGGCGGCTGCGCGGTGGCTCCACGACAGCGCAAAATCAGGAAGCATCAAAGCCGCTCCGCACCGCGCGCGACGCTATCTAGGGGCCGTATCGGGCGGCAGCAAACGTCAAGACATGCTCTATGTACTGCCGGCGGTCTCTGTTTCCTTCCAAAAGCAGTCTGCTAACACCGTTATTACCAGCGGAAACAATACCTATCAGTTTACCGGGGCAACATTCGATATTTTTGAGAGCGCCAGCGGCGCGCGTGTCGGCACCATCAAGATGGACAGCAACGGTCGAGCGCAAGCAACACTTCTGCCCAACACGGCATACTACCTAGTTGAAACGAAGGCGCCGGCCGGCTATGTCCCCCGCCACGATCGTATTGCCTTTACCACGGGGAATGACGGCGGGCGGGTCGCCATTGATGAACAGCCCGGCACCATCAACCTGCGTATCGTAAAACTCGATGCCGCGACGAATGCCGGCCCCCAGGTGGGATCTTCACTCGCAGGAGCAGAGTTCACGTGTGTGTCGCAATCAACCCCTGGATGGGCACAAATCCTCACGACCGACGAAAGCGGTCGGGCCGCCCTCGCCGATGTCCCCTTAGGAACCTTTACCATCTACGAATCAAAAGCCCCCGAGGGCTACCTGCCATCCAACGACAGCTGGACCTATACCGTTGGAGCCGACCAGCTCGGCGATTCAGGCGTGGTCGAGATCGAGTCTCGCGTTTCCGATATCCCCATTGCGTTTAACCTTGAGATTTCCAAATTCAAGGATTACGGCAATAGCGACCAATCCGGCCTGGAGCAGCCGGCGGGTGGTGTTGTCTTTGAGGTTGTCAGCAACAGCTCTCAGCAGGTTGTTGGCACACTGATCACAAACATCTATGGCTTTGCCTCCACCAAAGATCAGCCCGAAGCATGGTTCGGCGCAGGCAAGCGACCCGCCGGTGTCCACGGAGCCGTCCCATACGACCGTGCCGGCTACACGGTTCGCGAGGTTCCGGAAACCGTCCCCGAGGGTTTTAAACGTGCAGGGGAATGGACCGTCGGGGCCAATCAGATTTCCGACGGCGCCGAGCTTCAATATATCGTGGACAACCACGCTCTGTCGACGCATCTCCAGATTGTAAAACGCGATGCCCAAACAGGCGCTTCTGTTCCCCTAGCCGGATTCACCTTCCAACTCCTCGACAGCAATCACGAACCTGTCTCACAAACTTGCTGGTATCCAGCACATAACGTAATGGACACCTTTACGACTGACGCGACCGGGACCGTCACACTGCCCGAATCGCTCGTGCCGGGCACCTATTATGTACGCGAAACCTCGGCCAAAGAGCCCTATCTTGTCGGCGAAGAGATCGAGGTAAACATACCCGCCGACATGAACCTAACGCCCGTTGCAATCGCCTCGTATTATGACCACGCCGCGACCGGAAACATCAGGATCGTTAAAACCGATGCCATAGACGGCAGCAGCCTCGCGGGCGCCGTCTTTGAGATCCGTGCCTCGGGTGATATCGTGCGCCCCGACGGTAGCATTGCCGCGCTCGACGGTGAGACTGTCGCGACCGTCACGACGGATGAAACTGGAGAAGCACGCGCGGGCAACCTCCCACTGGGATCTGGCACCGCACGCTACGAGGTTGTCGAGACTCAAGCGCCGGCAGGCTTCTTGCTCGATCAGACAACCCATATTGTCGACCTTACTTATGCCGACCAGAAAACACCCGTTGTAGAAGCACGGCTTAACGTATCCGACGATTACACCAAGGTTGATATCTCCAAGGTCGATGCAAGCGGTGAGCAGGAAGTGGAAGGCGCACAGCTCGCCTTATATGGTCCCGATAAAACCGAAATAGACTCCTGGACCTCATCCGACAAGCCACACCGCGTCGAACATCTTGCACCCGGCACCTACTCGTTGCGCGAAATGATGTCTCCGCGGACCTATGACCTTGCCGAGGAGATAACGTTTGAAATAAAGGATACGGGAGAAGTCCAATCCGTCGCGATGAAGGATGCGCCCATCGAGATCAAGGGGCAGGTCGACAAGCGTCAGGAACTTGTCCAACCTATCGAAAAGGGCCTGTTGGCTAACGGCGATGGTAAAAACCGTGCCGCGATGCAAACCAATACGGATGGGCTTTTCTCCTATACCATCGACGCTCGAAACGATTCAACTACCTGGGTTGATGAGTTCACAATTACCGATGATCTTGAGTGTGCCGAGGACGATACGGCGAGATTCGTCTCAATCGAAACCCCCGTCGCCATCGGCGACCTCAACGGTCTGTGCAACGTGTGGTATCGCACGACGCCGTTGGACTCGACAGACGTCGATGAACCGGCGAACGCGACACTTGACGATGGACACGAAAATCCTTGGCTTGAGTCCGACGAAGTAAAAGAGAGCCTTGGTGAGGACTGTCGCCTCGTCGATTACGACGGCTGGCGCCTCTGGAAGGCGGATGTCTCGACCACGGAATCCACCACACTCGAGGCGGAAGAGCTCGACCTTACACCCAATACCGTCGTAACGGGCATTCGAATTGAATACGGTGCGGTAGCCGCCGGCTTTACGACTCGAAGCGATGCGGATTCTTGGACCCGCGATGATCTCAAAGATGAGCACGACGACCTTGACGATGCCAAAGCAATCCTTGGCACAGACGCTCGGGGCGCAATCGTGCACATGCAGGCGACGTCGGCTTATACGCCCCAAACCGCACTCACCAACAGCGCACGCGTCGATCTTTGCCGCAACGGCGGCGGCGATAAACTTGAGTCACATGACGAGGACCGTGTCATTCAACGCTGTACCCTACTGCAGGACCTACCGGCAACAGGATCAGTTCCCATCGCCGCTTGCATCACCGCGCTCCTGACCTCGGGTGCCGCAGCCCTATGGTTCGCTCGCCTTAGGTCGACCCCAAAGAAGCGCTAGCGCGATGAAAAAGCGGGCGAGAGCCAGTCCCCTGGCTCGCCCGCTTTCAATCATGTAAATCGCCGTATCTACTCTGCAGACGAAGATCCACCATCAACGATTGCCTGCTCGGACTCAGGAATCCCATCGGCACCCGTACTCTGTTCTTGCTCCACCTCTTCGCTGATTGCGGAGGCGGGGGTCGAGCCCTTTGCACCCACGATGTAGGCAGCCCCAAATCCTAACGCAATGGCAATCAAGGTCAAAATCACGTAGACAGGCCAATGGCGCTTAATATACGAAAACACGTTGACTCCTTAGAGCTCCGTCTACGAACGGCGGATAACCTCGGTCACGACCTCGGATACCGTGGCAATGTTCGTCGGGTTGACATTGTGGGGCAGGTCGTCCTCGGTACGAGCGCAAGCCAGACGCGTGCCGTCCACGCCGGCGATGGTGAGGGCTCGGCGGCTCGCCTCGAGCGCGGCATAGGCATCGGTCTTGGCATAGGGCATCTCGAGCGCGCCACAATCGACATGGAACGACTTGCACACCTTGCTGACCAGGTTCATGATGCGGCGATCGCCCTTGAGCAGCTGCTGTTCGCCCTCGACCGTCACCACCGAAAGCCTACCGGCGCCGACGGATTCAAGATTGATGAAGAATACGCCGCGGAGTTTATCGCGATGCGAAGCCAAGAAGGCCTTCATGCCGGCGCCATCACAATCCGAGGCGCCCGTTGCCACAAACCAGATATCGTGACCGAGCAGCTCATCATCGCCCATAGAGGCGACAGCCGAGAGCATATCTTCGGAAGAAGCGCCATCGGAAGACGTAGCGCCGCCCTTCCAGCCATCGTTATCGTCCTCGAAGTTATCCCACGAACCGATACCGCGACCGGACTTCTTGGCATCGTAATCGTCTTCGACGCCCAGCCAATCACTCATGCTGTCCTGCTCGTTTTTCCTTTTACGACCGAACAGGCCACCCAGGCCGCGTTTGCGAGACTTGGGTGCCGCCGGGGCGGGAGCCGAAATGGTCTCGATCGGCTGCGCGCCCGACGCAACGGGCATAGAAGGCGCAACGGGTGCCGATGTGGGTTCGGGACCCTGGGCAGTAGCAAAGGGGTCGTTGACCTGGGCAGAGGGATCGGGAAGGTCGAACAGCGACGTGCGAGACGCAACGTTTGCCTGCTTCATAGACGGCAGCGACGGATCGGGGACCGAAGCCAGCGGAGACGAGGAAGGTGCAGGCGACGGTGCCGACGCCGGATCGGGAACATTCATCTGCGGACGCGGCGATGCCTGGGAGGAAATCTGGGCCATAAGGGAATCGACCGTTTCGTCCTGGGTGGGAGCGACATTGGCAACCGTGGCACCGGAACCACTCGGGGTCGGCATGGTGAAAATCTGCGTGGAGTAAGGCCTCGACTCATCCGTCTCGGGAGTCTCGGAAACCGCAGGCACTTCCTCCTGCTCGACCTCGGTCGAATCACCTTGATCGGCTGTCGCGTATTGCTCTTCGTCAGAGTTGGCCTCGACGGACTCGTCCTCGGCGGCATCTTGGATTTCGGCAGCATCAATGGGCTCGTCATCGTCTGCCGCGTCGCCCTGCTCATCGGAAACAGGAAGGGGCTCGGCAATTGCGGTGCCTTGCTTTTCAAACGTTATCGTGGAATCGAACTGCGCGGCATCAAACGACATGGTGCTATCGACGTGCTGCTGAGCCTCGAAAGACGTTGTTGCCTCAACAACATCCGCTGACGTCGGTTGCTGGGACTCAAAGGACGTCGTAGCTTCGGCAGCGTCGACGGGCCCGGACTGCATAGCCTCGTTCTGCTCGAACTCTTGCGCCGCGCGCTCACGTGCCGCCTCGGCTGCCTGCTGCTGAGCGATAGCCTCCTGCTCGGCAGCCTCGCGTGCGGCAGCGCGCTTCTCCTCGAAATCGTCGACAAATTTCCTGCCCTTTGCAAGCGCACCCTTAAAGAAGCTGGAAGCGCTGGCGCCAATCGAAGAGAACGCGGATGCAATATCGGCATGGGGCGTTGCCGCGGGAATCTCGGCAGAGAAATCAGTATCGCTCTCGTAAGACACGCGCCTCGGCTGTTCAACGTAATCGTCGTCAGACTCGTCCGCAACGTCTTGCGCCGGCGCGGCGGGAGCCAAAATGTCCAGTCCTGCCGCGGGATCGATCGCGGACACCGCCTCGGGCTCGGCAACGGCAGCGGTAACCGCGGCAGACTCATCATCCGCAGTGACAACGGGCGCAGGCTCGGGCTCAAACGTCGGCTCCTCGCCCTCCTCGTAATCGAGCGTGCAGGACTCGGGAAGCATTCCGAGTGCACGGATGGCATCCGAACCAAAGCGAATGTTGCCGGCGGCGTTGCGATAGAGCTTGGGCTCGGGCTCGGCCGCGGCAGGCTCCTCCGCCGGCTCAGCAGCGGGAACCTCGTCATTGAACTCTTCGGCCTGGACAGCCTGATTCTGATCCTCGGGCACGATGGCGCCAATCAGCGTCTCGTCGGCAGACGCACCCTCAAAGCCCTCAATCTGCTCGTCAAAAGCCTCGCCCTGTTCGGGCTCGGTTTGAGCGTCGGGAGCAATCGGCTGACCGAACTCGTCCTCGGCGTAGGTAGGCTCTTCGTACTCGATGGTGTTGCCGTAGTCGTTTTGCTGCTGGGCCGCGGCATACTCCGCCGCCGCGCGCGCCATTTCCTCGGCACGACGTTTCTGCTCCCCAAAATAGGTATCGAACGGAACATCGTCGGGAAACTCGTTCTCGCCCTGGAAGGGAGCAACGTTGTCCATAACGCCGAGCATAGCGGCGACAGAAGACTTGTTGCACACCGCGCCGGACGTATAGGGAAGAACGTGGCGGTTAGAGATGATGTTTGCCGCGTTGGCAAGTGCAACGAGGGAAGCGAGGATCGCGACAATCCACAGCAGAACCTTGAGCGCGCCGGGGAGCGGCAGGATACGCAGGATGGCAACGGCAGCAGGGGCAATCGTGGCAACGGGCAACAGCTTGGCGATGAGCGCACGATACGAAGCATAGGGCTCGCGGGCGAGCAGCTCAGCACGGGGAGAGTCGTAGTGTGCGACAACGACCACCGGGCGGTTGCGCGGAGACGCGAGCGGGCCCGAGGCCTTGTGGTAGGCGATGACATTTTGGCTCACGCCCGTCTTGCCCAGGCGCGAAACCACGGGGTGGCCCGTGCGCTCGAGCACGTAAAGAACGGCGCCGACAATGGCCAGCAAGGTGCCGACCAAGCCGATACCGCCGCCGATGCCCATCAGCAGGGCGCCGGCAAACGCAAGAATACCGGTAACGGCAAATGCCAATCTACTGGGCGCCGGGGCATTGAACTCCTGAACCTCGGGGTCAAAGCCGTGGTTGCGGAAGATCTGAGCGATATCCTCGGCAGCCAAGCGCTCTTCTTCGCTGCATGCCGGCGTAATGCCGGTGTTCTGCAGCAGGTGGTTAATATAGTTCTGGGTGTTCGCCATGTGCGCTCCACATCCATAATCCGACAAATAGGCCCAATGCATGCACATTAGAACCGTATATAGTCGAAAGTATACCCCGAGCGAGCGCAAACGACCGAATTCGGGCCATCTTAACGCCTCGAGCGGACAAGGATATAGCCTAATCTCCATATCGGACTAAAATCATGGCAGCAAACCACCTTCTCATGCGAGGACTCTATGACGGCAAGCGACGCGACCGCGACAATTAAAAAGGGGAATTCGGAGCCCGGTTTCGATAAAACGGCTCAGCGCATCCTCAATCTTTTCTTTGTGCTCAACAGCTCCCCCGAGCCGCTGACGACCGAGCAGATCGTCTTGGATTCTGACCTGGGATATGGCTCGGGCAATATCGACTCGGATAAGCGCAAGTTTCGGCGCGATCGTGACAAACTGCTCGAGCGTGGCATCTTAATCAAGGAGGTTCGCCCCGCCGGTGCGCAGGAGACCGAGGAAAGCTCGTGGACAATCGACCGCGAGCACACGTTTGCTGCAGGCGGCCTCATCACCGCAGACGACGCCGATATCCTACTCAACGCCATCGACCAGACGCTAGCGGCCGGCTCTTCCACCTTTGCCGCGCCGCTTGCCGATATTCGCTCCAAAATTGCCTACCTCACCGGCAGGACGACGGTGGACGAAGTACCGATCCGCCGCTCTCCCACCGTCGATGCGGTATGGAGCGCCTTTGCCGAGCGATGCGCGCTGCGATTTTTATATCAGAACGGACGCGGCGAGCAGAAAGAACGTACCGTCTGTGTCTACGGCATGTTCGAACGCGAGGGCGTGGCGTACTTCTGCGGCCTCGACAATGTCACCGACGACATCAGGACATTCCGCTGCGACCGTATCGTTCGCGCATGGCGTCCTTCGAAGGCCTACGCCATCCCTGCGGACTTCAATCTCAACGACTATCTGTTCTTTGAATTCGATTTCGCCGACCGACCGCCCGTTGCAGCCACGTTCTCGTTCGCCCCTCAGACGCAGATCGATATGATCAACGGCCTCACGCGCGGGCGAGGTGAGCTCACACACACCGATGCGGGATGGATCTGGACCGTTGACGTGCGCGACCTTGAAGCCGCCGCCTCATTTTGCATGGCCCACGCCATGGACGGCATGAGGCCCATGGCCCCCAAATCGCTCAAGCAGGCGTGGAACCACCTCATTGAAAGGACGGTGCACGAGTATGCCCGTGCGTAAACTCACCAGCGAGCAGAGACTCTCGCGCGCCATCGACATCATGGAGGCCCTCTACGCCGCCGGCGAGAGCGGCATGACACGAACCGAGATTTGCGGCCGCTTTGACATCACGGGAGTATCGCTCGACGAGATTCTCGAGATCGTCTCGACGCTCGCGGACCGAGAATCTGGTGCGCGCATCATCTGCGAATGCCACGGCGAGCGTGTGGTCCTCACTGGTGACGCCGGGCGTGTGCTACCGTTGCGCTTGAGTGCAGCCGAGGGCGCTGTGCTCAACCACGAACTTGAATCGTTGGGGATCGAGCCGCAGACGGCAGCTCGGATTCGACACGCCCTTCTACCCGAAGAGCTCGGCTATAACCAGCGCGTCTTTGACACCGTCAACCACGGGTCGCACTGGCAGCAGCTGAGCTGTGCCATTCAGGACGGCGTTCGCTGCCGCATCTCATATCGCTCGATGGACGATGCACGGCCACGCGAGCGTCTGGTCGACCCCTTGCGCATTACGGCAAACGGCGACCAAACATACCTGATTGCCTGGGACATCACAGTCGATGAGCAGCGCACCTATCGCATGGATAAAATCGAGGGACTCGCCTTGACGGAAGACTCCGTCGTGCCTCACACACCGGACGTCGCATCCCTCCACGATTCCCTTGCCCGGACGCAGCGCAGCGCAAAGCTCTTGATGCCATTCGATATGGCGGAGCATCTGGACTGGGCCGGCATCACCCTAATCGAGCGCGGCGGGGCAGACATGGCAACGGTAACTGTGCATTACGGCTCCGAGCGTTGGCTACTGAGCCAGGTAATCGCAGCGGGCGGAGCCATCCGCATCTTGGATGACCCCGCCCTGTCAAAGCGCCTGTGCGATATGGCAAAAACCCTCGTCTGTCCGCTTTAGCGCCGCCGCTCGTGGCGTGCGCGCCACAGTTGCAGATAGTGCCCGATCTGCGCCGATTCGATGCGCTGGTAGGAGCTCGTGGGCAGCGACGTTAAGAACTTCTTTCCGTAGCCCTTCGTCACCAGGCGCGGGTCGGCCAGAATCAGCACGCCGCAATCGGTCGACGAGCGGATAAGGCGGCCGGCCGCCTGCTTGACCTCGAGCACCGCCTCGGGCAGCGAATAGCGCGCCCAAGCGCGGTCTTCGCGCAGGTTGCGCTCGCACGAGAGCGGGTCCGTGGGACTCGAGAACGGCAGCTTGGGAATGATGACGCAGCGCAGCGTCTCGCCGCTGGCGTCGAACCCCTCCCAGAAGGCCTTAAGCGCAAAAAGCGATGAAGTCGGCTCGTTGATAAACCGATCGCGCAGGCGACGAGGAGATGAGTTGCGCTGCTGGCAGTTGAGCTCCAGACCCGCACGGGCCATCTTGGGCTCAACGCGGGCGTACAGGTCTTCCATGTCGCGCCGATTGGTGAACAGTGTGAGCACCGATCCGCCCATGGCAAGATGGGCGTCGACCAGCACGCGCTCGAGCGCCGTAAGATAGCTCTCGCGATCGCGCGGATCGGGGATATCGCCCGCAACGACTACAGCCATGTTCGAATCGAAGTCGTAGCTCGAGTCCAAGTGCAGCGATGAGGATGTTGAAGCGCCGATGCGATCGAGGCCGACCGCGTGGTTAAAGTGTTCGAAGCTTTTGGACACCGTCATGGTCGCCGAGGCAAAGATAGCCGTGTGAACCTCGGGCAGCCACTCGGTTGCCAAGGCCTCGCCAATGTCGATGCGCTCTGCGGTCATTGACTCTCCGCCGGCACGCAGCCTGCGATTGACCTGCAGCGAATACACGTAGTGTTCATCGGTGCCATCAATGATGAGTTTGAGGTTCTCGGCCAGCTCGTGCAGGCGGCGCGAGATATCACCCAGGTCGACAACAACCTCGGGCTTGTCGGCGGCGACGGCTTGCACCAGCGCGTCGACGCTCTTGTCAGCCTGTTCCAATACGTCGATGGCAGCGTAGGCCGACTGTAAGAAATCATGCCAGTCGTCAGATTCGCGCAGCTCGGGGCCAATCCATAGATTGGCATTGTCATAACCCCCACGGGCACGGCGGCCGAGCTCGCGAACGCCATCGAACACGTCGGCGATTGCCATGCTCGCGCGCGCAACCGTCGACGTCGCCTTGGCAGTAAGGCCCAGATAGAGCGTAGAGCCCTCGGAGGTTGCCAAATCACGGGAGACCTGGCTTAGCGCACCGGTGCTCGAGCCACCCAGGCGCTCAAACAGAACGCGTGATTCGTCCGCCGACACCACGCGCGCCCACTGACGGCGCGCCTCGCGCTCGATGGAATGGGCCTCGTCGATTACCCAATGACGAATCGGAGGTAAAATCCTGCCCTCGGCCGCGACATTGCGGAACAGCAGGGAATGGTTGGTGACCACCACGTCGGCATGCGCTGCACGACGGCGAGCGCCGTGGACCAAACATTTATCAGGGAAAAACGGGCAGAGGCGACGAGCACACTCGCGCGAGGCCGTCGTAAAGTCGGGGCGGTTGACGCTGCGCCACCGAATGCCGAGCGAGTCGAGGTCGCCATCGGCTGATTGGCAGACGTACGCCATAATGACCGCGACCGCCGTGAGCGTGTCCGCCGGATCGCGCTTGGTGGTAATCTCGACCTGGCCGCGGCTCATGCGCTCAAGCTTGCGCAGGCATGGATAGTGGTCATACCCCTTGAGAGCGCAAAATGACAGACCACCGTCCAGTTGCTCGGCAAGTTTTGGCAGCTCATGGTACATGAGCTGGTCGGCAAGATTATTCGATTTGGTCGCAATACCAACCGTGATGTTGTTACGGCGCGCTGCCTCGGCAAAAGGCACCAGATAGGCCATCGATTTGCCGACGCCCGTGCCCGCCTCAATTACACGATGAGTGCCCGTGACCAGCGCATCGCGGACCTCGAGCGCCATCGCGATCTGCTCATCACGCGGCTCGTAGGTGGGATACATGCGATTGACCAGGCCACCTGGCGCATAGTCTGCCTCAATCTCCTCACGACTCGGCATCTTGAGGACCGGCAGTTCGTCGGCGTCCACCCGATCGTCGGCGCGATCGGCCTTGAGAACGTCAGCACGAGCGGCGCTGAGAGAGAAGATAGAACCAGGGTTCTGCCCTGCCAAGAATGAGAAGATAGGACGATAGGACCAAGGCACATCCGGATGCATGTCGGCTAGGCGCGCCATGAGGCCCTGAGGCAAGTCGGTGAGCGCCACGAGCAACACGCGCCATACGCCACACAGGGCGTCGACGTCGGCATTGGCACGGTGTGATACCGAGTCACAGCCAAACAGATCGGCCATAAAAGACAACTTGTGCGATGCCAGGCGCGGAAGCGCGATGCGCGACAGCGCCAGCGAATCGATCCAGATATCGCTCACGTTGACGCCGCCTTTGACCGACTCGATAAACGAGCGGTCGAACGTGGCGTTATGTGCGATTACCGGGCAACCACCGACAAAATCGGCGAGAGCGGCTACGGCCTCAACGGCCGACGGGGCATCTGCCACATCGGCATTTGTAATGCTCGTGAGCTCGGTGATCTCGGCGGGAATCAGCTGCTTGGGATGCACGAAGGTATCGAAGCGGTCGACGACCTCGCGGCCCGAAAGACGGGCCGCCGAGATCTCGATCAGCTCATTGTCCTGCACCGAAAGACCTGTGGTCTCGGTATCGAGGACAATCACATCTTCCTCGATAAGGCCGAAGGACTGCGTTTTGGCGCGTTCGGCAAGCGTGGCATAGGAGTCGATGACAAACTGCGGCGTTCCTGACGAAACCGCGTCCTCGATTAGCATGCAATGCCCGCTCGACGAAGGCCCATACGAATCAGGCTGTCACAGACCTGCGGGAACGTCATGTCGTCGGTGTGGCGGATCTCGTCCGGATACAGCGACGTATCGGTCATGCCGGGAATGGTATTGGTCTCGAGGATAACGGGGCCGTCCTCACTCACGATAAAGTCGCTGCGCGAGATACCCAGGCAACCGAGGGCCTTGTGAGCAGCACAGGCAAGCTCCTGAGCGCGAGCGTAATTCTCGGGTGAAATCTGCGCCGGAATGCGATGGATGTCCGTAGGGTCGACATATTTCACGTCCAGATCGTAGAACTCGCAGTCCTCGGGTTTGCGAATCTCGACAATCGGCAGAGCGCGCACGTCGTCCTCGCCGTACACACCGACGGTGATCTCGGTACCCTCGATGCACTTCTCGACCAGCACTTTGTCGCCGTACGCAAACGCCTTGGCGATTGCCGCGGGCAGCTCGGAGGGCTCATGGACCAGGGAAATGCCATAGCTGGAACCGTTGACGGCCGGCTTCACAAAGCAGCGCTCGCCACAAACCTCGACGATATGATCGATATCGACTTCATCGCCCACCTCGAGCGCGAGGCCGGGGGCAATGGGAATGCCCGCCTTGGCGTACAGGAGCTTAGAGACCTCCTTGTCGGCACCGCAGGCGCTGGCAAGCACGCCCGAGGCCGTGTAGGGGATACCCAGGGTCTCCATGGCGCCCTGCATGGCGCCATCCTCGCCGCCGGCACCGTGCATGGCGATAAACGCCACGTCAAAGCCGCCGGTCGCCATGGTTACCATAAAATCATCGGCAGCCGTGTCGAGCAGCTCCACCGAAGTGTAGCCGGCCTCCTTCAAGGCAACCACGACGTTCTTTCCCGAATTGAGCGAGATCTCGCGCTCAGCGGAATGACCGCCCGCCAAGACCGCTACGTGCATGTTCTCTAGGCTTTTACCCGGCATGGGCAGACTCCTCCTCTATAATTTCTGCAGCTGATACCATATTGTAGCGATACCCTCTACGTTTCCCCAAAATCGAAAGGCTTCCATGAATCCCAGGACTAAATCTCAGGACATTCGCGACTTGAGCCAAAACGATATTCGCGAGCTCGTGGCCGAGCTTGGCCAGCCCGCCTTCCGCGCGAAGCAGCTCATCGAATGGGTCTTTGAGAAGAACGTTTGTTCGTTTGACGATATGACCAACCTTCCCAAGGCTTTCCGCGAGCAGCTTAAAGAGGCTTTCGCCTTTGACACGCCGACTGAACTCACCAAGCAGGTTTCCAAAGATGGCTCTCGCAAGTATCTGCTCGAGTACCACGACGGCGTTTCCGTCGAGACCGTCGGCATGCCCCGTCGTAACAAGCTTTCCGTCTGCGTTTCCACCCAGGCAGGCTGTGGCATGGGCTGTGCCTTTTGCGCTACCGGTCTCAACGGCCTCAAGCGCTCTCTGACCGCTCAAGAGATCGTCGACCAGGTACTTCATGTATCCAACGACTTTGGCGAGCGCGCCACGAGCGTTGTCTTCATGGGCCAGGGCGAGCCGTTTGCCAACTACGACGAGGTTCTCAAGGCGCTGCGAATCCTCAACGACCCCGATGGCATCGGTATCGGCGCTCGTCACCTCACCGTCTCTACCGGCGGCGTTATTCCCGGTATTCGCAAATTTGCCGACATCCCCGAGCAGTTCACGCTTGCCGTTTCCCTGCATTCCGCCATCCAGTCGACGCGCAATAAGCTCATGCCCGGTGTTAAGAAGTACACGCTGCTTCGCCTTCACGAAGCGCTTCAGCTCTACACCGAGAAGACCGGCCGCCGCCCGACCTATGAGTATGCCATGATCGAAGGCGTCAACGATACGAATCCCGAAATGCAGGCGCTCTGCGACTTCTGCGAGGGAACGCTGTGCCACGTTAACCTCATTCAGCTTAACGACATCGAGGGTAGCCCGCTCAAGCCGTCGCCGATTCATAAGGTTGAGGATCTTCAGCGTCGTCTTGAGTCCCGTGGCATCGAGACCACGATTCGTAACTCCCGTGGTAACGATATTGACGCCGCTTGCGGACAGCTGAAGCAGCGCTTCAAAGTTCAGAAGAACGCATAGGGGAGTCGCATCCCAAAACGTTTCATGTGAAACATCGAACGACCCCGGTTACAGAATATGCAACCGGGGTCGTTTCATTTATTGACCTTAATTTTGAATCAGCTGCTACCTGTCCCATTTTTACGGCCAAAATAAGGGGTCCTTGTCTCATGAATCAGACAAGGACCCCTCAAAATATGCTGAGTAATTGTTAGGTACCTAATAGCCTACATTTTCCCATTGGTTGCTGACCCAACCTTGATTAATCTTGGGATTCTTCGTTACCTGAGCAGTACGCATGGCAACATCTTCTGTCATAACATCCATTTTCTTTTTGGAAGTATCGACGATATCTTGCGCGCTACGAAGCAAACGACCTCGAAGTTCATCGTCTGTAGCGATCCTATAGCCAGCAAAGGCACCAGCCGCGACAGTCGTCACCAATGCAATCGCTGTTAAAATCTTATTCCTCATCTTGGCCTCCTTGATCAAACTGAATCATTTCGCCAAGAATACGAGAGAGCTCTTCCTCGTCTTTAAACTCAATCTCAATCTTATTCTTTCCACGCGAGCTCTTCACACGCACGTTGGTATTAAAAACCTGACGAAGCACGCGGGCAGCCTTTTTAAAAGACTGAGGCGTTGCAGGCCTCGGCGTCTTAGGTGTCTCTCCGGCAGAAAACAACGGAGCAAGATTTTCTGTCGCTCTTACGGAAAGGCCCTCTGTAACAACTTTCTCTGCAAGTCGAATACGCGCGTCCTCATAGGGAACTGCAAGAATCGCACGTGCATGACCAGCAGTAAGTTTACCCTCAAAAATCATCTGCTGAACTACTTCGGGGAGATCGAGAAGACGCAGCGAGTTTGTAATTGCAGAGCGTGACTTGCTTACTGCCTTGGACAATGCCTCCTGGGTCATCCCGCTGGCATCAATGAGTTGGCGATAGCCCTTAGCCTCTTCGACGGGATTCAGATCAGAACGCTGAAGGTTTTCGATAAGAGCAAGAGCCAGCATCTCTTCATCATTTACCTCTTTAATGATGACTGGCAATTCTTCAAGGCCAGCAAGCTTTGACGCCTGGTAACGACGCTCACCAGCGATGATCTCATAGCCGTTTCCATGTTTGCGAACCAAAAGCGGCTGCAAAACGCCATGTTCTTGGATTGACTCGCTCAACTCGCGAAGTTCAGTTTCGTTAAAGTGAATTCGCGGCTGATTAGGGTTGGGAACGATATCCTCAATAGGTAGTTTTGTTTCAGATGCGGCATTTGAAGCCGATGCAGCCGAACCGCCGGTCTCATACTCGGCCTCTGAGACCAAAGCATTGAGTCCACGTCCCAATCCGCCACGTTTCTTTACACTAGGCACGCTTGATCACCTCTTTTGCAAGGTTCATATATGCTTTTGCACCCTTATTTTGAGGTGCATAGGTAATTACCGGTTCTCCAAAAGACGGAGCTTCGGAGATTTTAACCGTACGGGGGATTAGCGTCTTAAACGCCTTATCACCAAAGTACGATTGAACCTCCTCAACAACCTGATTCGATAGTGAAGTACGCGAGTCATACATGGTCATAAGCACACCATAGGTGTCTAAGCCCTTGTTCAGCCGTGATTTGACCATCTTCATTGACTCAAGCAGCTTCGTAACGCCCTCGAGTGCGTAATATTCGCACTGGATCGGAATCAAAACGCTGTCTGCTGCGGTCAAAGCGTTGATAGTAAGCAGGCCGAGCGAAGGAGGACAGTCAATGAAAATAAAGTCAAACTCGTCCTGAATCGGCTCAAGCAAATCTTTGAGGCGGGTTTCACGAGCAATTGCGCTTACGAGCTCAATTTCCGCGCCTGCAAGTTGAATTGTAGCCGGAATAACGAATACCTTTTTACAATTTGTATCAAGAACAAGCGATTCTGCCGGCACATCATTCAACAATGCATCATAGATGCAGTGATCAAGGTCTTCTTTTTCAATTCCGAATCCACTGGTGCTGTTTCCCTGCGGATCAAAATCGACAATCAGTGTCTTACGACCCTGCTCACCCAGTGCTGCTGCAAGGTTTACGGCCGTCGTTGACTTACCGACGCCGCCTTTTTGATTGATGATTGCAATGATACGCGTGTCTTTTGCGCTCTTAGAACGCTTAACGTCGCGAAATCCCACGGTCCCTCCTGGTGTGTATTAAAGCTGTCAAACGGAGGATGTTTCACGTGAAACATTCCGAATCGATATCAACCGCCATGTTTCATGTGAAACACTGCAAGTTGTTAGTATCCATTATGTTTCACGTGAAACATCTAGGCAAGCGGATTCTTCTTTGCCACGCCATTTGCACGAGGCAATGAGACAGATGCTGGATGACTCTTCTTAAGAACAATGAACTCCCTGTGACCCAAGCCTTCAGGCAAATCAATTGCGTCATTCAGAAGCAAAGTGAAGCCGCAAATCTTAGCTGCTGACATGCCGGAAGCAAGCTCCTCATCCGAAGGATTGCCCTTGGTTATAACAAATAGACCTCCATCCTTCAGATACGGAGCCGCATATTCAACAAGAATCGGTAGAGGGGCCAGTGCGCGGGCGGTTACAACAGAGAACTGCTTCTTATGGCTCCGAGCATATTCTTCAAGACGATCATGAACCGCATGGGCATGTTTCAATCCAAGAGCATGGACAAAGGAATTTACCGCATCAACCTTCTTGCCAACAGAGTCAATATAAGTAGCTTTACGATGCGTGGTTATGGTTAATGGAATACCAGGGAAGCCCGCACCTGTTCCCATATCGAGCAAAGCTCCCTCAGGAGCCTTGTTGATATAGGGGAGCAAAACAAGTGAGTCGAGGATATGAAGTACTGCAGCATCTTCTACGTTAAGAATACGGGTGAGATTGGTTGTCTTATTTGTTTCTAGAACCAAATCCAAATGCTGAATACATTTCCTCAGCTCAACATCAGTTACGCTCAAGGAATACTCTTTGCAATAGAAAGCTAGACGACTCAACATCTCGTCAGCTTGCTGATCAGTAAGTACTAACAACGAAAGCTCCTTTCTGACAAAAATCAGCGTATCGAGAACTTTTGACAAAAAAAGGGGACGTGGAAACCACGTCCCCTTAGCATAAACTCGAGTAGATTATCGAGCAACAATCACCACATGGCGATCAGGGTCAGAACCCTCAGAATGAGTATCGACGGCATCATTGCCACGAAGTGCAATGTGAACCAGTCGACGCTCGTAGGCATTCATGGGCGGAAGCGAAACACTCTTATGAGTGCGAATGGCACGCTCGGCAGCAGACTGAGCCATGGAGGCAACCTTGTCCTGACGGCGGCTCTTGTATCCCTCGACGTCCACTACAACCGGATACCTAAAGCCAAGTTTGCGGCTCACCAGCAAAGAGAACATAACCTGAAGGGCATCAAGGGTGCGACCATGACGGCCAATGAGAACAGCAAGGTCGGGAGCCGTTACATCCAAAATCAGCTCACCTTCGTCGCCCTCATACTCATCGATAGGAGAGTTGGCGGCATCGAAGTGCGAAAGGATGGAACGCAGGATGGAAATAGCAACATCGGCAATGGTGTCGAGCTCCTCATCGGTCAGCTCTTCACCAGCCTTGTAGCGCTGTGCAATCTCGGGATAATCGCCCGCGACCTGCGGGGCAACCTCCTCAAGCATATCCTCGATGATCTCTTCAGACATAACGTACTCCAAAAGTTAGGTACCTAAATAAGATTGATATCCCACTACTTCTTCTTGTGCGGGCGCGGCTTCTTCTCTCGACGAGTGACCTCAACCTGCAGCGGAGCGTTCTTAAGACGCTCCTCCTCATCGGCCTTCGCCTTGTCGATGACCTTCTGCGTCACAAAAATCTGCTGGATAACCTGCCAAGCAGACGAGACGTCGTAGTACAGCAGAACACCAACGGGAAGGCTCCAGCCCATCCAAAGCATCATGACCGTCATGACAACGGCCATCATACGCATGCTCTGAGCCTGCTGGCCGGTCTGGTTGCGCGACATATAGAGCTGCGGAATCAGGGTCAGAACGGCGAACAGGATCAGGCAAACCAGCGCAGGCAGTGCAACCATAAAGCCATCGGCAAAGGAAGCACTCGGCGTGGTGGTCAGGTCGGGCAGGATGTTGAAGAACGAGAACGTGCCGTCGTTAAAGTACTGCGGCAGGTTGCGCAGCAATGTAAACAGGGCGAACAGGATAGGCATCTGAATCAGCAGCGGCAGACAGCCAGCCATGGGGTTGAACTTGTTCTCGCTGTAGAACTTCTGCATCTCCTCGGCCTGACGCTGGGGATCGTCGGCATAGCGCTCCTGGATCTCGAGCATCTTGGGCTGCAGCACCTGCATGCGAGCCGTCGACTTGGTCGACTTGAGCATGAGCGGCGTCAGCAGCAGACGGATGATGACCACCAGGATGATGATGGACAGGCCCCAGTCGACCGCAAAGGTCTGGATGAGCTTGAGCAGCTCGAAAAGGATGTTAACGATCCAATCCCACATGTAAGTTTTCCTCCGATAGCGAGTGCCCGCTAGGGCACAGGGTCATAACCGCCGACGTGCAGGGGATTGCAACGAGCGATGCGCCTCACGGCAAGCCAGCAGCCTCTCAAAACACCGTGCTTCTCAATCGCCTGGATGGCGTATTGCGAGCACGTTGGGTAATAAATGCAGGCGTCAGGCAATAAGGGCGAAATAACCTGTTGATATATGCGAATAGGAGCGATGGCAACACGTCGCAAAACGTGATTGCTCATCGCTCCTCCCCGGCAACGCCGGCGCGCTTCATAAGCGAACGCAACGCCTTGTCCATCTCCTGCGGCGAGGAAACCCTCGTCTTGGGAGTTGCAAACAAGATGATGTCATAACCCGCAACGGGAAATCCGCAGCTGCGGGCGGCCTCGCGCATCACACGCTTAGATCGGTTGCGCACGACGGCACAACCGAGTCGCTTAGCACCAACGAAGGCGACCCTTCCGGAGTCGCCTTCGCCAACCGATTCACATATGGTCATTCGAATCAGAGGGTGATTGAAACGACGCCCCTGACTGAACACATGCTCGAAATCTTGCCGAGACTTAATAGTCTTCATGCGAGATGTGTGTATCGCTGCTAGACAGTGAGACGCTTGCGGCCCTTGGCGCGACGACGGGCGAGCACGGCACGACCACCCTTAGTGGCCATACGGGCACGGAAGCCATGGGTCTTGGCACGCTTACGCTTATTAGGCTGATACGTACGCTTCATCTTAAGTTCCTCCTGCTGCATTTCGAGTGTCCGCGGGGACGCGGACGCAGATATAGACACGTGAGCTTGAAGATTGTAGGGAAATCAATGTTCAAATGTCAAGAAATCAAAGGTAAAAGGTTGCGCAGTTCACACGGTTCCCCCATAAGCACAACCGAAATTTGCGCCTCATGGCAACCTTTCACGATATTTCATCGAGTTTTCAACAGGTCATGTTGGCAATGTTGAGAACTTTTCGCCCGTTTTCCAAAGTTTTCAACAAGTTTTGAAAAGTTGTCGAAAGATGAGAAACGTTGCACGGTGAGCTACTATTTGTTCGAAACCTTTTGAAAGATTGCGAGCGGCATGTCTGACGACTTTTACACCATGGTCGATTCCGGAGACCCGGCACCCGACAACGAGCACATCACCGGCGTGCGCGAAGAGCGTGCGGAAGGCGAGCAGACGACCACGCAGGCGCCAAAAGCCATGTACGCCGCGCGCATCGCCGTCTATGACGACATGCTGTCGACACCGCGGGTGATCGTCATTGATCCGCAAGATGTCCGCACGTATTTGGAAGAGACGACCAACACCGTCTACCAGTGCATGAAAGAACAAGGTGGCCATATCTCGCTCATGGTCATCCGCGAGATTGTCGAAAACTTTATCCACGCACACTTTGCCGAGCCCATCATCTCGATTCTGGACGGCGGAGACACCATCCGCTTTGCTGACCAAGGACCCGGCATCGACGACAAGGAACGTGCTTTCGACTTTGGCGTTACCAGCGCAAACAGCAAGATGAAGCGCTATATCCGTGGAACCGGAGCAGGGTTTCCCATGGTGCAGGAGTATTTGGAAAACGCCGGCGGTGCCGTATCCATCGAGGACAACATGGGCAACGGCACCGTGGTTACGGTAAGCCTGGACCCTAAACGCGTGCAGGAAATCGAGCGCGCCGGCGGACGCGGTGCTTCCGTGCGGCCCGAGACGGAGCAGCCCACATATCCCCTGCCGGGAGCTTTTGCGCAGCAGCCCATGGCAACGCAGCAGATGCAGCCCCCCGTGGGGCAGATGCAGCATCCCGGAATGCTTCCTACACAAGAGCCCCAGGCGACATCGATGTCGATGCCGCCAAACATGCCAGAGACCGTGCCGCTGGCGGATCAGGATGCAGCAGCAATGCAGCAGGCGACGGGGGCACCGGGTGGCCAGCAAATGGGCTATCAGCCGTACCAACAGGGATATCCATATCAGCAGATGCCGCCACTGGGGTATGGCCAGCAGTTCCCGCAGCAGTACCAGCAGGGATATCAGCAGCCGTACCAGCAGATGCCGCAGCAGCAGTACAGCCCTTGGGCCCAGCAGATGCCTCCGCAGCCTTACCAACAGTGGCCTCAAAGTTTTCAACAGCAAATGCCACCGATGCAGAGTTCTCAACAACCAGCAGCTCAAATGATGTATCCTAATGCAGCAAATCAGTATGCGCAGCCACAACCGGACGTGTTCGTAAGCGACCGCGGCAACGCCGCGCTGGGCTATCTGGCGCAAAATCAAGCGTGCGGTGCAACCGATCTGGCGAGGGCGTTTGGAAACTCGGCCCCCACTTGGTCACGCACGCTCAATGACTTGGCGCAGGCCGGCTTGGTCATCAAGCATGGCCAGAAATACCATCTGACCGAACTCGGCGCCGCTCGCGTGCGAGCTCAGAGCTAAAGAACGGGAGAGACAGTGGACGAGGAAGCAAGCATCATCCTGGGGGATGCCATCGCCTTTTGTCAGCGCGACGGCCAAGATGCACGCCTCATCAACATGCTGGGGCAATCGCGCGCCATAAGCCTGACCGAAGATACGCTCACGATCGAGGCCCCCTCGCGCTTTGCCATCGCGCAGCTCAAAAAGCATCAGCCGACTATTGAGGCCTATCTAGAAGAAATCGCCTTTGCGCCGATTGCGCTCGACATCGTGGCACCGCAAGGCGCCGCGACGGAATCCGCTGCCGCGACGGCGCCCGCCACGGCTCCCGCTGCTTCCCCGGCGGTGCCGGCCTCCGCAGGCGACGTGCCGACAATCGAGCACCAGCACAGCGATGTTTCCCGTGAAACCATGGCGCCGTTGCCGACCGCGGTAGCGACGTCAACGAACGCACCCGTCACGCACATGCCCATCGCTCACGACGCAGCGGCGGGCGCGGATTCGGGCATTGCAATCAAGAACACGCTCTCGGCCGACGATTTTCGTCGCATGATGAACCAGATGAAGGGCGGAGCGCCGACTAAATCCACGCAAGCTGCGACCCCCGCTTCGCCCATGCCAGCACCGACCGTGCCGGCCGAGCAGAATACGGATGGAGCCCCGCTCGCCGCGAACTCAAAATTTACCTTTGAGAACTTTGTCTACGGCCCCGAGAACAGCCATGCCTATCGCTCGGCACTCAAGTTTGCCGCCCTCGCGGACGAGCGCGGCACATGCACATCACTGTTTATCTACGGCAAATCGGGCCTGGGCAAGACGCACCTGCTGCTTGCCATCAAAAACGAGCTCGCCGAGAAGTCGCCCGAGATCAAGGTCAAGTATGCCAACTCCCAGGCATATCTGGACGACCTGATGACCGAGTTCGACCGCCAAAAGAAGAGCAACGCCCCCATCATGCAGGCGTACCACGGCGTGGACGTGCTCATCATCGATGACATCCAAAACATCATCGGCAAGCGCGCGAGCGTGGACTACTTTTTCCAGCTCATGGACGAGTTCATCCGCAACAACAAGAAGGTCGTCATCGCGGCAGACCGCGCCCCCAAGGACCTGAGCATGGACGAGCGCCTGACCAGCCGCTTCAACGCCGGCATGCTCTGCCTGGTCGCAGAGCCCAGCTACGAGATGAAATACAAGATCTTGCAGCGCTATTACGAGAACACCATCGTCGCCGCTCCCGAGGCAGGCGACGACTCACTGTTGGCGGCCTACGGGGGCGACGGCGGGCACCTGACCGATGAGCACTTTAAGCACATGGCAGAGGTGTCGGGCACCAACATCCGCGAACTCGAGAGCTTCTGCGAGCGCTGCGCCGGCGAGGCGGGCGACCGCGAGCGCGAGGGCGGGGAGCTCACCTTTGACGATATCGACGCCATCGCCAGCCAGTACTTCGACACATCGGCCAAAAAGATCAACGTGCAAACGGTTCAGTCCGTCATCGAAGAGCAGTACGGCGTGACGCACGAGGAGCTCATCGGCCCGCGTCGCAACGCCAATATCGCCAAAGCACGCCATATCGCTATCTACCTGGCCATCGAAATGTGCGAGATGACGACCACGGCGGTAGGCGCCGAATTTGGCAACCGCAACCACTCGACCGTCAGCACGAGTTACAAAAAGGTCCAGAAGATGATCCAGGAAGACCGCACCGTCACCGAAGACCTCAAGTCGCTGCGCGATAAAATTACACTACGCTCGTAGGGAAATAGAGACACCTGTTGAAAACTTGTCGAAACCACGGGCATAAGGTGTCTAAAACCCAATCCGCGGTGATGAAAAGTTTTGCGCAGGTTTTGAACGTGGAAAACCACCCCTGTTGCACACAGGTTGCTGTCGATTCTCTTTCTGGGTCTGACCTGCGTCTTTGTGAGTAATCAACAGTTTCGTCAGTGCTATTACTATTATTAAGATATTTATATCTATAGAAAGGTATTAAAAGATGAAGTTCACCGTCAGCCAGAGCTCGCTTACACAAGCCATCGGCGTCGTTATGAAGGGTGTCGCTTCGGCATCCACCCTTCCCATCCTGTCGGGCGTGCTCGTCAAGGCGCAAGACGGCATCTTGGAATTCCAGACCTCTAACTACACCATCTCGATCCGTCATCGCATCGCGGCGCATGTCGAAGAAGAGGGCGAGATGGTTATCCCCTGTAAGATGCTCTCCAATATCACCAAGACTCTCCCCGATGCCCCGGTCACCTTTGAGCTGTCCGAGCGCCAGGTGCTGATCAGTTGCGAGAAGAGCTCGTTCCGCCTGAACACGCTCGATGCCAATGACTTCCCTGAGTTTCCGGCCTATGCCATCGAGAGTGCCGTGGAGCTGCCGACCGATATCTTGTCCGAGATGGTCGGCCGCGTGTGGCGCGTCACCTCGACCGACAAGGCTCGCCCCATCCTGGGCGGCGTGCACATGAAGGTCGAGAACAACACCGTGCGCCTGGTGGCGACCGATTCCTTCCGCTTGGCCGTGTGCGATACGCAGGTCGAGACCTCGACCCTCGAGGGCTCCTTTGAGCTCAACGTTCCGGCTGACGCCTTTAACGACGCACTGAACATCATGGCCAGCCAGGCGACCATCATGATCGGGGCTACCGACACCCAGGTCGTCTTTGAGGCCGGCAACACCACCTACGTGTCGCGTCGTATCGAGGGCGTGTACCCCAACTACAAGCAGCTCATCCCCGATTCGTGCGTGACGAGCGTCAAGATTGACGTCGCCGCCTTTAACGCCGCCCTCAAGCGCGTGGCCGTTATCGCGAGCGCCAACCCCGCCGTCAAGTTCGAGATCGATGTCGAGAACGGGCAGATGGGCCTGTCCTCCATTTCCAATGACCAGGACCTTGCGCAGGAGACGATCGATGTCGAGGCCGAGGGCGAGTCGGGCACCATCGCCTTCAACTACCACTACATCTTCGGCTGTCTCAATGCCCTGTCCAAGGAGAAGGAGATCACGCTGGAGCTCAAGAGCTACTCGCAGGCGGGCATCTTCAAGTCCTACGACAAGATCAACTACCTGTACCTGGTTATGCCGGTCCGCATCTAGCAACCGCCCTATGACCATGTTCGCCCGCGATCTTTCCGTCGCGCACTACCGCAGCTTCGATAGTTATCGCCTTGCCCTGGACGAGGGCGTGACGATACTTGCGGGACCCAACGCGGCGGGAAAGACCAATCTCATAGAGGCGCTGCAGCTGCTGACGAGCGGCGCCTCGTTTAGGCATCCGACCGCAGCCGAGCTCGTCCATGATGGCGTGGGCTCGTGCAAGGTCGAGCTGAGGCTCGAGGGCGACGGCCGCGTGCTTGATATGGGATTGAGCGTGGAGGACGGTAAGCGCTCGTTTAGCCGCAACGGCAAGAGGTGCTCTGCCGCCGGTGTGCGCGGGGCTCTGCCGAGCGTGCTGTTTTGCCCCGACCATCTGGACATGGTTAAGCGAGGCGCCAGTGTGCGCCGCGCCGCCCTCGATGACTTTGGCATGCAGCTGAGCGCACGTTATGCCGATCTTGCGAGCACCTATGGACGCTGCGTGACCCAGCGTAACGCCCTGCTCAAGGAGACCTGGTGCTGTCGCGAGATGCTCGGCGCGTGGAACGATTCGATTGCCCGCGCGGGCTCGGCCCTGCTTGTGCACCGGTTGGCCCTGCTCGACCGGCTGGCGGGCCATGTGCACACTGCCTACGGGCAAGTGGCATCCGGTGAGGCTGCCAACGTGACCTATACGTCCACGCTGGGGGATTTGCCCCAGGTCGATGATCGCGAAGAGCTGAAGGGCTGGGCGTACGAGCGCATGCTGGCTGCCCTTGATGAGCACGCCGACGAGGAAATTCGCCGCGGCGTGACGTTGGTGGGACCGCATCGCGATGAGATTGAGTTTACCGTGGCGGGTCGCTCCGCCCGTTCATTTGCCAGCCAAGGTCAGCAGCGAACGTTGGTTCTGGCCTGGAAGGTGGCGGAGGTGGCCGTGGCTCGCGATGTCCTGGGCACCGCCCCGTTGCTGCTTTTGGACGACGTGATGAGCGAACTCGACGGCGAACGCCGCGGTGCTTTTCTGCGGCTGATCGGCGATGATATCCAGACGGTCATAACCACGACCAACCTGGGGTATTTTACCGATGACCTGCTTGATCGAGCCAAGGTGGTGAGCATGGGTGAGACGTGCTAATTACGAGCGCGAGAGCGAAACGGTTGCCTTCAGTGGATTTTTGAACGCAGAGCGTCAGCGCATCCTGGCGGCCGCGACACCTGAGCGCCGCGCGCAGATGGAGGCTGCCGAGGAGTCGCGCGCGGTCTATCGCGCGTGGAACGCGGTGTGCTCGGGCACGCGCGAGGGGCGGCATGTGACGGGCTTGCGCTACCTGCCCGAGTCCAATGAGCTGCTGGTATATCTCGATTCGCCCTCGTGGACGCAGGAAATGACGCTGTTGCGCGAGATCATCCGCGCGCGCATGGAGCGCGCCGGTGCGCATGTGGACGGCCTGGTGTTCAAAACCACCGCGCCGGGTCACACGCCGCCCGCCGCCAAGCAGCGCCTGCGCCCGGCGACGACCGAGCGCCCGCCGGCCCCGCACGCCGACCTAAGTGAGGCCGAGCGCACCGAGATTGAGCGCCAAGTGGCGCCCATCGAAGACCAAAAACTGCGCGAGGCCCTCGAGAATGCCATGAGAGCCAGTGCCGAGTGGGCCAAGGGCGTAGAAAGCAAAAAAGAGCCTTAAATCGCATCTGGTGGCCTTGTAGAGCCAAATACCCTCGTTCCCGAGGGTATTTTTTTACGATAAACTAGTAAGGCTGTACACATTTTCTTGACTGAAGGAGGACGTGTGGCAAACGAAAACGATTACGATGGCGGCGAGATTAAGATTCTCGAAGGTCTCGAGGCCGTTCGTAAGCGCCCGGGCATGTATATCGGCTCGACGAGCGCCAGCGGTCTGCATCACCTGGTGTGGGAGATCGTTGACAACTCCGTCGACGAGGCCATGGCCGGTTTCTGCACCGAGATCCAGGTGACGGTCCACGCCGACAACTCCATCACGGTCGTCGACAACGGGCGCGGCATCCCCGTCGACGAGCACCCTGTTAAAAAGATCCCGACGCTCGAGGTCGTCATGACGATCTTGCACGCCGGCGGTAAGTTCGATAACTCGGCCTATAAGGTTTCGGGCGGCCTGCACGGCGTTGGCATCTCCGTCGTCAACGCACTGTCCAAGCGCGTGGTCGTTCAGGTTCGTCGCGACGGCAACACCTACGAGATGGAGTTCTCGCGCGGCAAGACCGTTAAGAAGATGGAGGTCGTGGGCACCTCGGATTCGACGGGCACCACCGTCACCTTCTGGCCCGACGACGAGATCTTCGAGACATGCATCTACGATTTCGATACGCTGCACAACCGTCTGCAGGAGACGGCGTTCCTCAATAAGAACCTCAAAATCGTGCTGACTGACGAGCGCGAGTCTACTCCCCACGTGGAGGAGTTTTGCTACGAGGGCGGCATCATCGACTTCGTCAAGTTCCTTAACGAGGGCAAGGACGTCCCCGAGGCCTTTAAGGAGCCTATCTACATCGAGGGCAAATCGGACCCGGACGCACCTGTGGCCAAGATGGGCGAGGTTGAGGTTTCCCTGCAGTGGAATAGCGGCTACGGCGAGAACGTCATGTCGTTTGCCAACGACATCTACACCCCCGAGGGCGGCATGCACCTTGAGGGCTTCCGCACCGCGCTCACCCGCGTGATCAACGACTATGCGCGCAAGCAGAACCTGCTCAAGGAAAAAGACGCCAATCTGACCGGCGACGATGTGCGCGAGGGCCTTTCGGCCGTTATCTCGGTCAAGCTGCCCGATCCGCAGTTTGAGGGCCAGACCAAGGCCAAGCTCGGCAGCTCCTATATGCGCGCGCTGACGCTCAAGATCGTGACCGACGGCCTTGCCGATTACCTCGAGGAGCACCCTAAGCCCGCTCGCGAGATCGTCAAGAAGGCGCAGCAGGCCTGCAAGGCGCGCAATGCCGCCCGCAAGGCGCGCGAGGCGACCCGCCGCAAGAGCCTGCTCGAGACGGCGTCCCTGCCCGGTAAGCTCGCCGACTGCTCGGTGCGCGATGCCGAGCTGACCGAGCTCTTCATCGTAGAGGGCGACTCGGCAGGCGGTTCGGCCAAGGACGGCCGTCGCCGAGACATCCAGGCGATTCTGCCCCTGCGCGGCAAGATTTTGAACGTCGAGCGCGTTGGTGACCATCGCGCGTTCTCGAGTGACACCATCCAGTCGCTGATTACCGCGATCGGCTGCGGCGTCACGACGAGTGCCGGCGACGGCGGCGACTTCGATATCACCAAGGCGCGCTACCACAAGATCATCATCATGACCGATGCAGACGTCGACGGTGCGCATATCCGCATCCTGCTGCTGACGTTCTTCTACAAGTACATGCGTCCGCTGATCGATGCCGGCTACGTCTATGTTGCCTGCCCGCCCATCTTTGGCATTAAGGTGCGCAACAAGATCCACTACGTGTATCCCAACGGCCGCCAGCCCGAAGACGAGATCCTGCGTGACACCATCCAGAGCCTGGGCCTGAACCCCGACGATAACGACGAGGACGGCAAGGCCAAGGACGGCAAGATTACCAAAAAGCGCAAGGGCTATACCGTCCAGCGCTACAAGGGTCTGGGCGAGATGGACCCCAAGCAGCTCGCCTCGACGACGATGGACCCCAAGACCCGCATCCTGCAGCGTGTGTCGATCGAGGACGCCGTGGTGGCGGACCGCGCCGTGCGCGAGCTGATGGGTTCCGAGGTCGGCTATCGCCGCGAGTACATCGAGAAGCATGCACATGATGCACGATTCCTTGACGCTTAAGAGGAGGTAACGTGGCAGACGATATCAACAATAACGAGGGTATGGACGAGGCCGGCGATGCCGGTATGCCCGATGATCTGAAGCGCCTGCTTGCCCGTGCTGAGCAGGGCGAGGACGGCGATCCGGACGCCTATAACCCCGATGCCGATGATGATGAGGAAGAAGACGACGACGCCGAGCTCGAGGAGAGCTTTGGCGAAGTCGATCGCGGCGCCTCGGCCGGCGAGGATATCAACGGCGGCCAGCTCCAGATTTCGGAGTTCGGTCGCGAGATGAAGCAGTCGTTCATCGAGTATTCGATGTCGGTTATCACGGCGCGCGCCCTGCCGGACGTGCGCGACGGCTTAAAGCCGGTGCACCGCCGCATCCTGTACGCGATGAACGAGAGCGGCATCTACCCCAACCGACCGCACAAGAAGTCGGCCTGGACGGTCGGCGAAGTTATCGGTAAGTACCACCCGCACGGCGATTTCGCGGTCTATGAGGCCATGGTCCGCCTGGCGCAGTGGTTCTCCATGCGCACGCCGCTCATCGACGGTCACGGCAACTTCGGCAACATCGACGGCGACGGCGCGGCGGCCATGCGTTACACCGAGAGCCGCCTGGCAAAGCCCGCCATGGAACTGCTGCGCGACCTGCAGAAGGATACCGTCGACTGGCAGCCCAACTACGACGAATCGCTTGCCGAGCCCGTGGCGCTGCCTGCGCGCTTCCCCAACCTGCTGGTCAACGGCAGCCAGGGCATCGCCGTCGGCATGGCCACCAACATCGCCCCGCATAACCTCACCGAGGCGATCGAGGCCACCTGCTACCTGATCGACAACCCCGACGCCACCGTTGACGAGCTCATGCAGATCATGCCAGGTCCGGACTTCCCCACCGGCGCCATCATCATGGGCAGCGCCGGCATTAAGCAGAGCTACGAGACCGGCCGCGGCTCCATTACCGTGCGTGCTAAGGCACATGTGGAGTCCACCAAGACCGGCCGCAACCGCCTGGTCTTTACCGAGATTCCCTACATGGTCAACAAGGGCACCCTGCAGGAGAAGATCGCCCAGCTCGTCAACGACAAACGCATCGAGGGCATCTCGGATATGCGCGATGAGTCCAACCAGAAGGGCATCCGTCTGGTCATCGAGCTCAAGAAGGGCGTCATTCCGCAGGTCGTGCTCAACAACCTGTATAAGTACACCTCGCTGCAGACGACCTTTGGCGCCAACAACCTGGCACTCGTCAACGGCGTTCCCAAATGCCTGAGCCTGCGCGAGATGCTGCAGCACTACATCGACCACCAGGTCGACGTCGTCACCCGCCGCACCCGCTTCGACCTTAAGAAAGCCCAGGCCCGCGCTCATATCCTCGAGGGTTACCTGATGGCCCTTGACCATATCGACGAGGTCATTAGCATCATCCGCTCCTCGCAGACCGACTCCGAGGCCAGCAGCCGCCTGATCGAGCGCTTTGGCTTTACGCCCGAGCAGACCACGGCCATCCTCGAGATGAAGCTGCGCCGCCTGACCGGCCTGGAGCGCGACAAGATCCAAGAAGAGTTGGACGGCCTGCGCCGCGCCATCGCCTACTACGAGGACCTGCTGGCGCACGAGGAGAAGATCCTGGGCGTCATCAAGGAAGAGATGCGCGAGATCTCCAAGAAGTTTGGCGACAAGCGCCGCACCGAGATCAGCCAGGTTGAGAAGGACCTGGATGTCGAGGACCTCATCGCCGACGAGGATATGGTCGTGACCATCACCCACACCGGCTACGTTAAGCGTATCCCGGTGGCTGCCTACCGTGCCCAGAAGCGCGGTGGCAAGGGCGTGTCGGGCGTCAACCTCAAAGAGGATGACGTTATCGATGAGATGTTCATCGCGTCCACGCACGAGTACGTGCTGTTCTTCTCGAGCAAGGGCAAGGTCTATCGTCTGAAGGTGCACGAGCTGCCGGTGGGTACGCGCCAGGCGCGCGGTACCGCGATCGTCAACCTGCTGCCCTTCGAGGAGGGCGAGAAGATCGCGAGCGTCATCAGCTGCCGCGAGTTCCCGGCCGACGAGTACCTGATGTTTGCCACAAAGAGCGGCATGGTCAAGAAGACCGTGATGAGCGCATATGACCGCAGCCGTCGCGACGGCCTGATCGCTATCAACCTGCGTGACGACGACGCGCTGCTGAATGTGCGCCGCGTGCGCGAGGGCGACAAGATTATCCTGGCCACCACCGCAGGCAAGGCGATCATGTTCTCCGAGGAGCAGGTGCGCGCCACCGGCCGCGATACCAGCGGCGTTCGCGGTATCGGTATGAAGGACGGCGTGAGCGTTCTGGGCATGGAAGTCACTAACGGCAACGGTGATCTGTTCGTCATCACCGAGCGCGGCTACGGCAAGCGCACGCCGGTCGCGGACTACCCGGAGCAGAATCGCGGCGGCCAGGGCGTCTACACCATTCAAATGACCGAGCGCAAGGGCAACCTCGCGGCAATGAAGACGGTGGGCCCGCAGCACGAGCTGTTCATCGTGACGGAGGGCGCGACGGTCATTCGCGTTAAGACCGACGAGATCAGCCAGACTGGCCGCGCCACCCAGGGCGTCAAGATGATGACCGTCGACGACAACGACCGCATCTGCGCCGTAGCCCGCATGACGGCAGCCAAGGAAAAACCCGAAGGCGAGGGCGCCGAGGCCGCAGTCGACACCGAAGAGGCCCCAGTCGACCTGGGCGACGGCAATGATATGCCAGAGGATCTCCTAGACGAGTAAGAGGCCCTAGCTGGTAAAAATCATCAGACCCCATATATCGGCGGTCGGCGCACTGCGCGCCGACCGCTTTTTTGAAAACCTTGGGACCCCATGGTCGCTGGGCTGGCGAGATGGTTTTGGTTTGTCGCGAGTTCCGCACGCAAAGAAGGCCACTTAATGTGGCCTTCGTCTTGCGCAGGACTGT
>CABUEK010000025.1:0-37887 GCA_902490565.1 uncultured Collinsella sp.
CGTCGGCGGCTACGGCCTTGCCGCCTACACCTCCGTGACGGACGCCTGGGTTCGCCCCCGCCCCGGCTTCCTCGTCGGCTAGCCAGCCGAGTGCTCTATACTTCTCTTTCGATGCGACCGCCTTGCGCGGTCGCATCCCTGCCCGCGCAGCGGGCCGTTTTTTTGCCACTATTTCCGGGAGGTGCCATGAGCGGCGTCTACCAGCGAAACCGCGAGGTGTCCGAGTACAAGTTCTTCACGCAGGCCATCGCCATCCGCGTGGAGGTCAACAAGCTCATGGCCTCCTCGTCGGTCGTGCCGAAAGCCTACAGGCTGCTGAACGCAGTCCCCACGGTGGAGACCGCGCGCAGCATCGTATACAACGTCAACCGCGCCGACTGCTTCTACCCCAACAGTTCGTTCAACGCACTTGAGCGCAAGCGTTACCTGACGCTGGCGATAGCCGACTGCGAGCAGCTGATGCTCGACATGCAGTGCCTCATGGACATCGGCCTGCCCGTGAACGCCAACCGCTTCGAGGCGCTGGCGGGCATGGTCGAGGAGGAGATCAAACTGCTCAAGGGCGCGCGCAAGAACGTACGCGTCACCGGCAAGAAGACGACCGACGAGCGCATAGCCGAGGCCGAGGCCGAGCTAGAGCGCCTGCGTTCGTTATAATGGGCGGCGGTCCCGCCTTGTATATCGGTACAATTGGTGGCTGCGTTCCGTCATGGGTGGCTCCTCGTCCGGCGTGTGCTACGTCAGCAACAACGGCATTGCCGGCTGCAATTCGGCGACGAACACCTGGGTTCGCCCCCGCCCCGGATTCCCTTACTGCCAGACCGAGTAGGCCAGCGGGCCGAAAGCAGAGCGCGGAGAGGAAGGAAGGCGCGACCATCGGGCGCGAGCCCGTAAATACGCACCCCGCGAGGGTGGCCGGACGCTGCTTGCATGGCGCGGCGCTCCGTGGCTTCGCCGCGTTTCATGGCCATACCTCAAGCGGCTGTCAGAGCCACATTGCAAGCCGTGCGGGGTGCCTTCTATGAACTCGGAGCAAAGGCGGGCCGCACGCCGGAAGCGCCGCGAGGAGAAGCGCGCCAGGGCCAAGGCCGAGCGCGTCAAGGCGTGCACCCTTGAGACGGTGGCCGACCTCAACAGCCTGTGCAAGGCTTCCAAGCAGGCCGCGCGTGGCGTCATGTGGAAGGCCTCGACGCAGCGGTACATGAAGGACTACCTGCGAAACGCCGTGAAATCGCGCCAAGACCTTTTGGAGGGCCGCGACATATGCCGGGGTTTCATCCGCTTCGACCTGTGGGAGCGCGGCAAGCTGCGCCACATCAGTGCAGTGCACTTCCCCGAGCGCGTGGTGCAGAAGTCGCTGTCCCAGAACGCCCTCGTGCCCGCGATAGTCCCCACGCTCGTATCCGCGAACTCCGCCAACATCAAGGGGCGCGGCACCGACTACGCCCTTAAGCTGCTCAAGCGCCACCTGGCCGACCACTGGCGGCGGCATGGGCGCGAGGGCTACATACTGCTGGGCGACTTCTCCGACTACTTCGCGCGCATTGCCCACGAGCCGGTCAAGCGACAGGTGGCCGACGCGCTGCTCGACCCGCGCGTGGTCGCCCTTGAGCACCGCCTGATAGACGCGCAGGGCGAGGTCGGCCTGGGCCTGGGCAGCGAGCCAAACCAGATATGCGCGGTGGCGCACCCCAACCGCATCGACCACTACGTGGCCGAGATGCTGCGCCCCGAGGCCTACGGGCGCTACATGGACGACTTCTACCTGATCCACGAGTCCAAGGAGTACCTGCAAGTGTGCCTTCTGCTGATAGAGCACGAGTGCGCGAAGCTCGGCATCGCGCTGAACCCGCGCAAGACCCGCGTGGTGAAGCTGACGCGCGGCTTCACGTGGCTGAAGAAGCGCATCTTCTACACCGAAACGGGCCGCATCGTCATGAAGCCGTGCCGCGACTCCATCACGCGCGAGCGACGCAAGCTGAAGAAGATGGCCCGCATGGTGGCCGAGGGGGTCATGACGCCCGAACAGGTGCAGCAGAGCTACCAGAGCTGGCGCGGCGGCATGGCTCACTTGGACGCGCACCGCAGCGTGCTGGCCATGGACGCGCTGTACCGCAGCCTGTTCGAAAATCTCGCGGGGGGGGGGTTGCTCAATGCAATCAAGCCCGAGAGACGATTCGGGCGGAACGCCCTCGCCATAGCGGAAGGGCGGCAACTCAAAACGGCGGCCTAGACGGGTCGAAAACGAAATAACCAAGACAGCGAAGGCGTGCTGCGGCGCGCCTTCTTTCTTCGCGCCCGCCCAAACGGCCAGGCAATCTCACGGCGCTAATACGATGGCGGCACATTCCCCGATAAGGAAGGAGTCCGCATGGACACTGAGGAAGACATGCCGCGCCCCGACGAGCTTCGAGACGGCACCCTGGCCGAGGTCAACGCCCTGCGCGACTTGCTGTCGCAGATCGGCGACCCCGACGCGGCGCACGACGCGGGCGTTATCGACGATGACGAGTACGTGGAGCGGAAGGCGCGAAAGCTCGCCTACACCTCCGCGCTCGCCGCCTACGCCAACGGCGAGGTGCCCGACCTCCCGGCGCTGCTCGAACAGATGCGCGAGCAGGCGTCCCAGCCGACGCAGACCGAGACCAACACGGCGAACATCGACTACCTGCTCATGACCGTGGGAGGTGACCAGTAATGGCTACGAAGAAAACCGTTGAGCATTCCAAGCACTTCGCGAAGGTCAAGAAGTACTACGACAAAGACCTTTGGAGCAAGGCGCGCGTCTACAAGGCTGTCGAGTGCAAATGGATCACCGCCGACGAGTACAAGGAAATCACCGGCGAGGAGTACACGGCCGAATAGGCGGAAGGAGGGCGCCCAGGATGGAAGTGCTCAAGCTTTTTGCGCCTTACGGACCGGCTTGGCTTGGCGGCGTGCTCCTGACGCTCGTTGCGTTCTACTTCGGGAGACAATTTCTTGAGGAGTACAAACGCCAAAACCAGCGGAAGGGCGAGCTCGACCTGAAGCGCGAGGAGCGCAAGCAGGCCGAAGTCGACGAGAGGGCGCAGCGCGACCGCGAGCGGTCCCAAATGGAGGGGCGCATCGCCGCCCAGATGGAGCGCAGCAACACCCTGATTGAAGGAATGAAAACGCTCATGGAGTCGGTTGTCGCGTCAAATGACGTCCTCCACGCGGACTTGGTCCACAGCCAGGCGCGTAGCCAGGGCATGGCCGAGAAGGTCGACCATATCTACGACCGAGTCGACCTCATGTACAACAAGGAGACAGGGAGATAAAGATGACTGATATACAGGCAGGACTCACGGTGCTGACCGTCCTCGTGGTGCCCTATATCGTGCAGGCTATCAAGACGAAGGCGATGACCGGCAATGTCGCCCGCTGGACGGCCATCGCAGTATCGGCGCTGTGCGGCGCATTGACGGCCATGGCCGGGGGTATGCCGACTGACCCCACGGCGTGGGTTACGTCCATCTTCGCCGCGGTAGGCGGCGTGCAGGTGGCATACGCCGCCTTCAAGGCGGTCGGCGTGACGGACAAGTGGCTCGACGCGCTGCTCGCCATGGGCACTCCGAAGAAGGACGACTAGGAATGGGCGGCAAGCGCCTCGTGCGCATAGCCGCCGCCATCTCGCTGCTTGCTTTGCTCGCCGCCTTCGCCGACGTGGCGCTTATAGCCTCTAACGTGCCGAAGGCGCCGAAGGAAGAGCCTTTGCCCGTCATCTACGACAAGCCGCTCGACAAGCCCGCCGAGGTGCCCGTCTACCTCCAAGCAGACGAGCGCTGGGGCGGGCTTTCGTATGCGGGCGAAGACCTGGCTGCTGCCGGCTGCGGCCTCACGTGCGCTGCCATGGCATGGGAATGGCTATACGGCCAAACCTGCACGCCGGCGCAGATGCTCGATCTCGTTGGCGAGTCGTGCCTGACCGACGGCGTGAACGACATGGACAAGTTCTGCCGCTGGATGAACGCGCACGACCAGGCTTTGGGCTACACGCCGATCCATGACAACGCCGATGCCGCACTGAACGAGGCGGCAAGCGGGTGGATGGTGTTTTGCAGCCTAACTGGCCAGCTCCGCGAAGGCGGCAAGAACTACGGCGGGCACATCGTCCTGCTTTGCGGATGGGACGGCGAGGCGGCGACCTTCCACGACCCCTACGAGGGCGTGGTGCGGCTGAGCCGCGAACAGTACGAACAAGTGAATTGGGCTTATTTCATAGCTATAGGGAGCGCTGAATAATGAACGGCATCGACATTTCCAACTGGCAGAACGGCATCAACCTCGCGGCTGTGCCTTTCGACTTCGTTATCTGCAAGGCCACCGAGGGCACGCATTACGTTTCGCCCGACTGCGACCGCCAGATCCAGCAGGCGATCGGCCTCGGCAAGCTCGTGGGCGTGTACCACTACGTCAACGGCGGCAACGCCGAGGCGGAGGCCGAGTACTTCTACGAGCACTGCAAGGGCTACGTGGGCAAGGCCGCGTTCTTCATCGACTGGGAGGACAAGGGCAACAAGGCGTGGGGCGACACGTCATACCTCAAGGCCATGGCCGAGCGCCTTGCCGAGCTGCTTGGCGTGAGCATGGATCGCATCGGCATCTACGCCAGCAAGAGCGTGTTCCCGTGGAACCTCACCACGGCCAAGACGTGGGTGGCGCAGTACGCCGACATGAACCCCACGGGCTACCAGGACGCGCCATGGAACGAGGGCGCTTACGACTGCGCAATCCGCCAGTACTCCTCGTGCGGGCGTCTGGACGGCTGGGCGGGCAACCTCGACATCAACAAGTGCTACATCTCCCGCGCCGAGTGGGAGACAATGGCAGGCGGCTCCAACGGCGATCCCGACTCGCTTATCCACGGCATCGACGAGACGCCTGCGGCAGACCTCGCGGCAAAGGTGCTCGCGGGCGAGTTCGGCGACGGCGACGACCGCAAGCACGCGCTGGGCAACCGCTACTCCGAGGTGCAGGCGCTCGTGAACCACATCCTCACGGCATCCGCCGAGGATCTGGCCACTGAGACCTGGGCGGGCGATTACGGCAACGGCAGCCGCCGCAAGGCTGTTTTGGGGCCGCGCTACGACGAGGTTATGGCGGTCATCAACGGGCAGGCCGAAACCGAGCAGGTGTACGTGGTGCAAAGCGGCGACACCCTTTCCGGAATCGCCTCAAAGTACGGCACGACCTATCAGGATCTCGCCGCCAAGAACGGCATCTCAAACCCGAACCTGATCTATCCCGGCATGCGCCTGGTTGTTCCCTAGGCCGCTCGTGGTATCCTAACGAAGATAATCGTGCCGATTGCGCACACCTCGGTTCGAGGAGATGCGCAAATGGTGCACCAGAAATTTGCCGAGCCCGGTACCACTACGGTGCCGGGCTCTTCTGGTCTAAAGGCCGGATTCGGACCGTCGACACCCGCGTCACTCATTTCCCCGCGGGGGGGGGGGGTTTTCGAATCCGCCCGGGGGCACCAGAGGAATATCGAGCCCGGTACCGTTACGGTGCCGGGCTCTTTTGGTTTAAGGCATGCCGTAGTATTCGCTGCTTCAGATAAAGAAAGCGCCCGCTTGCTGGGGGAGCAAGCGGGCGCCTGTGAGCGAATATGTTTGCGGCGAAAGCCGTGATGAGCGGTGGGGTGGCGACTAGTTGGTCGTACCGGAATCGTCGCCCGTGCCCGAGCCAGAGCCAGAGCCCGAGCCAGAAAGTGCGACTGTTAGCGTGATCGTGCTGTCGGTGGACTGCTTGCCAGTGGGGGAGACGCCCGTAACGGTGGCATCCTCGTTACCGCTCACGGGATTGCCGTTCTGGTCACAGAAGCCGATGTTATAGAAACCGGCGTTGTTGAGCGCGGTGACGGCGGCGGAGATGCTCTTGCCGTACAGGTTGCCCGGGACGGTGGCCTTGCCGGACTTCTTGGCAATGACGACGGTAATCGTGGCGCCGGGCTTCTGCTTGCCGCTGGGGTTCCAGCTGATCACGGTGCCCTCGGTAACCGAGTCGTTCTCCTGGTAGCTCACGTCGACGCCAAAGCCTGCCATATCGAGGGCGTTGCGCGCCTGGGCCTCGGTCATGTCGGTCAGATCGGGGACGGACGTGGTATCCGGGCCGCTCGAGACCTTGTACGAGATGGTCGTGCCCTTCGCGACTTCCTTACCGGCGTCGGTGCCCTGCTCGAAGACCTGGCCCTCATCGGCCTCGTTGGCCTCCTCTGAGGCGTTGCCCTTCAGGCCAACGCTTGCCAACGCGGCCTCGGCCTGGTCCTTGGTCAGGCCGACAAGCTGGGGAACCTCAACCTTCTCGGAGGGCTTGGGGCCCTTGGAGATTACCAGGTTCACCTTGGTGCCCTTGGCTTTCTTGGTGTTGCCGTTGGGCGTCTGCTCGGCGACCTTGCCCTCGTCGACATCGTCGTTGTAGCTTTGGTCGATGGTGCCGACCTCGAGGCCGGCTTCCCTGATCAGCTCGACGGCAGTCTGCTGGTCCTTGCCCAGCACGTCGGGCACGGTGACCTGCTCGCCGCCAAAGAGTCCTGTGGCAAAGGCCACCACGATGCCGATGACGGCAACCGCTGCCACCACGGCGGCGATGATCTTGTTCTTGTTGGATTTGGGCTCTTCGACCTCGTAGGAGCCGGTGGAGCCCGAAACCGAGCTACGGGCGGTATTCTGGCCGCTCACGCCCGAGACGGGACGCACCATGGCGCGCGTCTGATCGGAAAGCTCGCGAGTCTTGGTGGCGCCCAACTCACCGGGGGCACCGATGATGCGCGTGGGCTCCGAGACGTTGACGGCACGGCCCGACAGGTAGCTGTTGAGCACCTGACGCAGCTCGTCGGCGGTCTGGAAGCGGTTAGCGGGGTCCTTCTCCATGCACTTGAGGATGATGCGCTCAAGGTCGGCGTCGACACCGGAGTTGATCTGGCTCGGCGGAATAGGCAGCTCGTTGACCTGCTTGAGTGCGACCGAGATAGCGTCGTCACCGTCAAAGGGAACGCGGCCGGTGGCGCACTCATACATCACGACGCCCAGCGAGTAGATATCCGAGGTGGGGCCGAGGTCCTGACCACGGGTCTGCTCGGGGCTGACGTAGTGGGCGGTTCCCAGCACGTTGTTGTCTTGCGTGAGGTGGCTGTTCTTGGCGCGCGCGATGCCAAAGTCCATCACCTTGATGTTGCCGTCGGGCAGCACCATGATGTTCTGCGGCTTAATGTCGCGGTGGATGATCTCGTGCTTGTGGGCGACCGAAAGCGCAGAGCTGATCTGCGAGCCGATCTGGGCGACCTTCTTGGGGTCGAGGGCGCCGTGGCTCTTGATGCCGCTCTTAAGGTCGGTGCCGCGCAGGTACTCCATGACGATGTAATAGGTGTCGCCGTCCTTGCCCCAATCGTAGACGCCCACGATATAGGGGGAGGAGAGACCGGCTGCTGCCTGGGCCTCCTGCTTAAAGCGTGCGGCGAAGGTTGCGTCGCCAGCATACTGCGGCAGCATGATCTTGACGGCAACCGTGCGGTCGAGGACCTGGTCCTGTGCACGGTAGACGGTCGCCATGCCGCCTGTTCCCACCTTATCCTTGAGGAGGTATCTTCCCCCGAGGACCCTCTGTTCCATTCCTGCTCCTAACATAATTATTCGCTCAACGATGTGTGTAGTACCTACGATGTGGCCGCTGGGGCCGTGTGGCGCGTTGCCGCTAGCTCTTCGGCCGCGGCGCGCCTCTGGTGTCCGATTCGATCATGGGCATCACGCTCCCTGTGCGGCAAGCGCCGCGGTCAGGACGATACCGGCGATCTTGGCGGCCTTGACGTCATGCTTGTCGAAATCCTCCAAGGCCACCGAGATAGCGACCGTGGGTGAATCGTAAGGTGCAAAGCCAACAAACATCGAGTTGACGTTGGTGCCGCCGATCTCGGCCGAGCCGGTCTTGCCGGCGACTTTGACGCCGGGGATCTGGGCATCGGTGCCGGTGCCGGACTGGACGACGGCAAGCATGGCCTGCTTGACCTGGTCGGCCGTGGCGGAGCTGACGGCCTGACCCAGCGAGCGGGACTGCGTGGTCTTGACCACGGTTCCGTCCGGGGCGAGTACCTGGGCTACAAAGTACGGGTCCATGACCACGCCGCTGTTAGCGATGGCGGCGGCAATCACGGCGTTTTGCATGACGGTGGTCTGCGGGCCGGGCGTGTGGTCCATGCCGACAGGCTGGCCGGCGCCGGCCCAGGCGGTCTCCCACTCGGTCATGAGCGACGGGTCGGCCATGATGGAGGCCGCGGAGGTCAGGTCCTGGCCGAGCTTTTGGCCGTAGCCAAAGGCGTTGGCAAACTGCACGAGCGTGTTTGCGCCAACTTCGTTTGCCACCTGGCCGAAGACGACGTTGGAGGACACGGCAAAGGCCTGCTGTAGGCTGATGGTGCCGTAGCTCTCGTTGGCATAGTTGGTGACCGGTGCGTTGCCGATGTCCATGGAGCCGGGCGCCTGGTAGGTGCTGGTAAGGCTGGCGGTACCGGTCTCGAGTGCCGCGGAAAGCGTAACGACCTTAAACGTGGAGCCCGGCGTGTACAGCGCGTCCATGGCGCGATTGTACATGGAGCCGTCCTCGCCGCCGCCCGTCTGCAGCAGGGCATCGATGTTGGTGTTGTCGTAGGTGGGCGAGCTGGCACATGCGAGCACCGCGCCGGTACGCGGGTCGATGACCACTACAGCGCCCTTAAAGCCCTTGAGTGCCTGCTCGGCCGCCGTCTGGATACGCGAGTCGATGGTGAGCTTGGCGGTGTTGCCCGGCTGGGTCTGGCCCGCGAGCGACGCGATGGCGTTGTTCCAGCTAGAGTAGTCCTTAGAACCGGTGAGCGTGTCGTTCATGACGCTCTCGATGGCGGTGGTGCCATACTGCTGGCTCACGTAGCCAACCACGTGCGCTGCCAGGTTACCGTTGGGGTAGGAGCGTACGTAGGTGCCGTCCTCCTGCTGCAGCGACTCGGCCAGCGTCACGCCGTCGGACGTGATGATGGAGCCGCGCTGGATGTACTTGGAGCGGGCGATGGTGTGGTTGTTGGTCGGCATGTCCTGATAGTCCTTGGCCTTAATGACCTGGACATAGGTGAGGTTCCCGATAAGGATGGCGAACAGCGCCGTAAAGGCGAGCACCGCGCGGGTTAGACGGTTGGCGAGCGCAACGCGGCCGAGCACACCGGATTCAGGCGTGTCGAGCAGGCGACGTCGCATGCGCGAGCCGACGGAATGGCTGCCGCTGCCGTAGGAAGACGAGGTGGCAAAGCGCGTGCCCGTCGGGGCGGCGGCAGATGCGACCTGATCATCGGTGATGGCGGCCATGGTGCCGGTGCCGGTAAGCTCGGCCTCGCGTCCGGTCGCCTCGTCACCGGCGCGCAGCAGGAGCGCGACGATGATAAAGCTCGCCAGCAGCGAGGAGCCGCCCTGGCTCATAAAGGGCAGAGTGACGCCGGTCAGCGGGATCAGGCGGGTGACGCCGCCCACGATCAAAAAGGCCTGGAAGCTGATGGCTGCCGTAAGGCCCGTGGCACTAAAGGCGGCGAGGTCGGACTTTGCGCGGGCAGCCGTGGTCAGGCCGCGAACGGCAAAGAGCATAAACAGGATGAGCACGGCGCCGCCGCCCAAAAGGCCCATCTCCTCGCCGATAGCCGAGAAGATAAAGTCGGACTCGACGACAGGGATGTTGTTGGCCATGCCGTTGCCGATGCCAACACCGACCAGACCGCCATCGGCAAGCGAGAAGAGCGACTGGACGATCTGGTAGCCCTGGCCCTGGGCGTCCTTAAACGGATCGAGCCAAACCTGGAAACGCACCTGAACGTGAGACAGGAACTTGTAGGCGCCCACGGCTCCAACGGCCAGCAGCGCAAGGCCGATAACGACATACGAAAAGCGCCCCGTGGCAACGTAGAGCATCAGCAAGAAGATGGTGTAGAACAGCACGGCCGAACCCAGATCGCGTTCGAAGACGACGACGAGCAGGCACACACCCCACACGGCAAACAGCGGCAGCAGCAGTCGCAGGCGAGGGATCTTAAAGCCCAGGATCTTGCGGTTGGAGATGGAGAGCAGCTCGCGGTTCTCGGCCAGGTACCCGGCCAGGAACAGGACGATAAAGACCTTGGCGAACTCGCCGGGCTGGATGGTAAAGCCCGCGATGCGAATCCAGAGCTTGGAGCCCGAGATCGTGGTGCCGATAAAGATGGGCAGCATCAGCAGGATGATGCCGATAATGCCAAAGGTGTACTTGTAGCGCATGACCACGTCGAGGTTTTTGACCAGTGCGAGCGTTCCCACCATGAGCGCCACCGAGACAAACAGGATGATGAGCTGTGAGATCGCGAGAGCGGGGGCGAGACGCGTCACGAACGTGATACCGATGCCCGAAAGTATAAATACGATGGGTAGGATGGCGGGGTCGGCACCGGGCGCCAAGATTCGCACGGCAATGTGGGCCGCGGCAAAGGCGGCAAAGAGGCCGATCGGTACGGCGAGCGTCTCAAAGGAGATGGCAGCGCCCGCGGTGAGCACGTACATCGCATACAGCAGGATGACGGGGAACGCCGAGGCGATGAGCAAGAGCAGCTCGGTGTTGCGGCGACTCATAAGCGGCACTCCCTTTCTAATTCTTATCGGAGGCTTCGGCCTCGGCGGACTGTTCGGCGGTTTTCTCGGAATCTGATTCGGAGGTCGATCCCTGATTGGTGTTGTCGCGAATCGTTTGCGCGTCGATCACCTGGCGGGTCTGCTCCTCGTCGATCTGGTGGCGGTACTTGGATATCGTGTCCTGCGCATCGTCGACACTTGTTTGCGGAATACCCGCCTTGAGGCGGTTTTGCGTGTCTTCGGGCAGGTCGGATAGCTTGATGCTGGTTTCGCTTTCGAGCCAGTGGAGCTTGAGTCCGAGCGGCTTGCCGGGCAGGCCGCGCCAGACGGCGACATTGCCCTGGTAGGTACCCAGGTAGTACGAGCCGGTGACACCCGTGTAGGCCCAGATGCCAGCTGCCAGCACAAAGACGAGGGCCAGGATGGCGGCGATAGTAATGTTGCGGCGACGCACGCGCTGCGCCTCGCGCATAACGCCATCGTCAACCAGGTCAACGACTACTACGGTCACGTTGTCGTGGCCGCCGGCGGCAAGCGCCGCGTCCACTAGGTTGTCGACGCAGATTTGCGCGGTTGAGGACTGCGTGGCGATGTTCTCGATATCGCTATCGGGAATCATGCTCGAAAGGCCGTCGGAGCACAGGATCAGACGGTCGCCTTCCTCGATATGCAGAGTGAAGTGGTCGGCATACATAGCGGGGTCCGAGCCCAGCGCGCGGGTGATGACCGAACGGTTGGGGTGGACGCGAGCCTCGTCTGCCGTGATCTCGCCGGCGTCCACGAGCTCCTCCACGTAGGAGTGGTCGCGGGTCACGCGGATGAGCGTGCCCTCGTGGAGCAGGTAGGCGCGAGAGTCACCCACGTGGGCGATGGCGAGCGTGTCGTTTTCGATATAGGCGCAAGTGGCTGTGCAGCCCATGCCGGGCTTGCCCAGGCCATTCAAGGCAGCCTCGATTACGGCGGCGTTGGCGGCCTCGACGGCTGCCGCCAGGCGTGCGGCGTCGGCAGACTGAGGAGCTGTCTTGGCGATGGTCTCGACAGCGATAGAAGAGGCCACCTCGCCGGCAGCGTGACCACCCATGCCGTCGCATACGCAAAAGAGCGGCGACTGCACCAGGTAGGAATCCTCATTGTGCGGGCGCACGCAGCCAACGTCGGAGCGGGCGCCCCACATGAGTTGCGTGGTGGTGCCGGCATCATAGGTCGAGTCGGTCTCGATGCGCTCCTCGGTTAGGGGTTCAAAGCTCATGGTCGAGCCGGGGTCTTTGAGCTTGGCCTCAACGGCGGCAACGTCGATCTCGGCAGTGTCACCGGGAGAGACGGTGTCGGTCTCGGCGTTTGATTCGGAATCGCCGGTGTCCGGGGAGTCGGGCTCCTCGGACACGCGGGCGGTCGACTCGTCATCTTGCGGGCTGACGTCTATAGGCTCGGGCGTCGCAAAGTGCGACGGCGCGGGCGTGTTTTGCGACTGGGCGGCGGGCTCGGCCACGGCATCGGACTCGCTTGCGGGCGCAGGCTGCGGGGTCTTGGGTGCAGGGCCGTCCTCGGGGGATGTCCCCGCCTCGGGCGCCGGCGTAGACGCGGGCGCAACCTCGGATGCCGGGGCTATGGGAAACGCCGGCGCGGCGGGCTCGGGTGCCGCAAACACCGCAGCGCTCTCGTTGATTGCCGCGGCGACGGGCTCTGCAAAGTGAGCCGGCGCCGGGGTTGCTTCGGGCGCTGTGGGCTGTTCCGCAGCATGTGCGCCGATGGGCGCCGCTACGGCATCCTCTTCGTCCTCGTTATCGGCGAGATCCGAAATATCATGCGTTACATGCGAAAGAGGCAGGGAGAACACGGTGTCCTCGGGCTCCACGGGTGTGGAGTCCGCCGGAGCGGCGTGGGCCGGTGCAGCTACGGCGGCAGCCGGTGCCTCGGTCATGGTTGCGGACTTGTTCTCCTCGTCGATCATCGACGGTTCACCTTCATGACCACGTCGCCAATCTGGACTTCGTCGCCCTCACGCAGCGTCGCGGGCTCCACGAGCTGGCGGCCGTTGACGAGCGTGCCGTTAAGCGAGTTGAGGTCCTCGATGATGAGCGCCGGGCCCTGCAGCGAAAAGCGCGCATGCGAGGCCGAGACAAACGGCTCGTTGATGCAGATGTCCGAAGACGGCGAGCGGCCGACGATGACGGGGCCGAGCATGTCTACGTGGATGCCGCGGATGCCGCGCGGACCCTTGTCCACATCGATCGTCCAAATGGCCGAGTCGCGGCGCTGTCCGCGCACAAGTCCCACGCCGGTCTTCATGACGGCGAACAGGAAGATATAGAGCAGGGCGACCAGGACGATGCGGCCTGCAAAAAGGACGATATCGATGTTCATAAGCGACTATCCCCTAAATTCAAAGGTGCTCAGGCCAAACGTCAGCAGATCGCCGTTGCGCAGCGGGCAGCGCGTAATGCGGCGGTTGTTGACGAGCGTGCCGTTGGTGGAATTGAGGTCCTCGATCGACCAATCCGAGCCCGTAAAGGTGAGCTGGGCGTGGCGGCGCGACACGTTGGGGTCGCGCAGGGCAATGTCGGAAACTGAGCGCTCGCGACCGATGGTCACCTGTGCGGAGGTGATGCTATGGCTCTCGCCGCTCACGACGTCGACGAGCTGGGCGAGCGGGCGCTGCGGGGCGCGAGTGCTCGCCATGTTGGAGGCGATGCCGGCTGCGGCGCCTAGGCCCACGGCGGCACCGGTCGCGGCGGCTCCGCCCATGCCGGCAAGCGCGTCGCGCGAGACGGTCTGCGGCACCGGGATGGGTGCTGCGGCGGGGTCGGGGACGCTAGGCGCGAAGGGGTCTGCCACGGCAAGCGGGTCGGGAGCGGCGGCGCGAGGCGTCGGCTGCTGCTGGGGCATGGCGGCGGGGCGCTGCTGCTGCGGGGCAGCAAACTGCTGCTGGCCGGCGCGCGGGGCGCTGGCGGCACGGCTTGCCGCGGAGTTGTTCTGGCCCAGGCCGTTTTGATAGGCGCGCTCTTCTTCGTACAGGCGGCCGAGCGTGGGGGTATCGACGTTCTCGGCAAAGACCGAGAACTTGCCGGCGCGTAGCTGCGGATCGATCATAAAACGCACGAGGGGCTCGCCGACAAAGACATAGCGGCGCTTTTCGGCCTGCGCCTTCACAAACTCGCGGACCTCGCGCGAAAGCTCGGGGTAGAACGGGGCGAGCATGGGATCGTCGTCGGCGGCGATAAGGATGGTATAGAGTGCCGGCGCCGTGTTGACGCCGTTGATCACCAGAGTCTGATCCTCCATGTCGCGAGCGGCCTGCTTGGCAAGCTTCTTAAAGGAGAACGGGGCACGGGTGGCACCGAAGATGCCGGCCACGTGGTCCTCGAAGATGTTCAGGAAGTTCACGAAAGATCACTCTCCGTATAGGTTCTTTGGTATCCGAGCAAATATAGGCATAACCCAACGATTATAGAGGATAGGATTCCCGCAACCGCCGCCTTGGCGATGACCGCGGCTGCAAGGCCGGCAATTTCCATATGGTGTGCAAGACAGGACGCCGCTACGCAGCCGATGCCGGTGACAGCGATTGCGGCGATTGCGGCAAGGTTTGAGCTCTGATCGGCACGCTTGGCATGGGCATTGAGCAGCGCGGATGACGCTGCGGCAGTTGCCGCGACCAGCACAAAGGCAGCCCAAAGGAGCGGGTCTCCCAGCGCTGCGGCAACGTTACCGAGCCCCAGCACGCCTCCGGCTGAAAGCGCGACCGTGGCCAGACGGGCAAAAAGCGCGCCCATGCCCGTTGCCGCGGCGGCGCTTGCCGGGCCGAGCCAAAATGACGCGACGCCGGCGGCGACCCCAGCTGCCAGGAAGGTATTGCCGGTCAGACAGCCAAGCGCGAGTGCACAGGTGAGCGTGGCGCTCGCGGCAGTCTCGGTGCGACCCCAGGCGATCCACCAACCGGACATGGCGGCGGCAAAGATCACCGCGACGGGCAGCATCGACAGGATGCCCTGTGCCTGCATGGTGGCGTTGGCCATGAGCACCAAAAAGCCCACAGCCGAGATGGCCGAGCCAATCTGGGGGGCCAGGCCAGCCGCCGCTCCGATCGCGATGGCCGCAATGACTAGGCCTGGAAGCGCCGCGACCCCGGCCGTTTGCATCAGCAAAAAGCTAAAGGTGCCGCACGTTAGCGCCGAGATAGCGCGCATGGTGTAGTCGCGCGCATGGCTCCAGCGCGTGCCCGCCCAGCCGAGTGCGGGGTCGACCTCGATGGCGTCGTCCCCGTAGTGCGACGGTTCGATATCGTCGAGCTCCTGCTCGTCATCCGAAAGCTCGCCAATCATTTGCTCCAGGCTGCGACGGCCCTCGCGCACGCTGCCCAGACCGGCAAGGAGCTGGTCGCAAAATGCCTCGATGCTGCTGGGGCGGTCCTGCGGCATGGGGGAGAGTGCACTCATGAGCGTGGCCTCGGCTCCCGGGGGAAAGTGTGGTATCAGCTCGCTGGGATAGGTGGCGCCGCCGATGATGCGGTCGAGCGAGTCGGCGGGCGTGGCCGCCATAAAGGGAGCGCTGCCGCACAGGCCCTCGTAGATAACGCAGGCAAGGGCAAAGACATCAGCGCGTTCGTCGACCGTGCCGGTCTCGATATCGAGCTGCTCGGGTGGCATGTAGCCGATGGTGCCACCGCGCGAGCCGCCAAAGCCACCGGCGGACGACAGTCGCGCCATGCCAAAGTCGGTGAGCTTTACATTGCCCGAGTGGTCGATGAGCACGTTGGCGGGCTTAATGTCCAGGTGGAGTACGCCATTACTATGGGCGAAGGTGAGCGCCTGACCCAGGGCATCGGCAATGGCCGCGGCCTCGTCAAAGGTAAGTGAGTGGCCGTCCACGCGATGCAAAAACTCGGCCAGCGACATGCCATCGACATATTCCATAACCAGGTAGGCATAGGCTGTGTCGTGCGTAAAGTCGATGACCTGCACGATGTTGGGATGTTGAAGCATGGCGGCAGTGTGCGCCTCGCGCAGGACATCCATGATGTCGCTGGCGGGCATGCCGGCGCCGTTGATAAGGGGGATGCGCTTAATGGCGACGCGGCGGCGCAGGTGCGTGTCGCGGCAGATCTCGATGGAGCCAAAACCGCCAGTCGCAAGTGTCTCGAGCGGCTGGTACCGCTTGAGCAGCTCGCGAGAGCTGGTGCCCTCCAAGGGAACGTCCGGCGAGAACCGGGCGGTATGTTGCGAGAAAAGCGGCATGGCCAACCCTCGTGCGTTTAAAGTTCGTTTGCGAGCGGCAGGCGCGGGGCCAAGTCGTTCGCGGTGGCATAGATGCTGCTAGTGTAGCACGCTCGGGTGCATGGGGAGGATAGCGGGATGCGAGGCTGCCTGTCTGGCTTGGCCTTAGCGCTTCTTCTTGTTCTTCTTCTGCTTGCGCTGCTTGCCCTTGGTCTCCTGGGGCTTGTCGCCCTGTTTGGCTTCGGCGGCGGCCTTTTCTGCCTTCATCTTCTTGCGTTTGGTCTCGATGCGGAGTTTTTTGTTGATGCGTGCCTTAAGGAAGGTGCCAAACTGCTCGGCATCGCCGCGAACAAAGGTGTCCTTAGGGATCGTCACGCCCTGGTCGGCGAACATGGCCACAAAGATGCGCTCGCCGTCGAGCACGTGGTCGAGCTTTTCAAACGGGAAGAACTGCGACTTGCCGCTCTTGCCCCAGACCATCAGGCCGTCCTCGTTGGCGGCTACGCGGCGGTAGCGGCCGCCCATGGACTCGTCTGCCTCGACGGCGTCGATAAAGTCGCGGGCGAGCGTGTGGTGCAGGTTCTTGCTCCACCAGGCCAAAAAGGCGCCGAATACGATCAGGACGACGCCGAACTTGATCCAGTTGCCGCCGGCCACCAACATGCCGATGCCGATGAGCGCGGCAATCGCGGCGGCGACATACAGCGAGCCGCGACGCCTGGGCGAGGCGACCAGGCGGGCGAAGTCGGTGACGAGGTCGTTTTCGTACTGGTACTCGTTGAGGTACAGGATGCCGTCGTCGGCTGCGGCCTGCTCCTCGAGCGCGACCTCGACCTGGTCGGCTGCTTCGGAGGGAACGAGGTTGCTCTCTGCGTCTGCCATGCTCTTTGGACTCCTATCGCGGCGGGCTCGCCGTACGGGTTATTATGGAATGCAGTATGCCGTGCGACCGCATGGCCGCCGCGGCAACAAGACTCAGTATACCCGGGGGAGCACCCATGGAATCGTTGTACCGAAAGTATCGCCCGCTCACCTTCGACTCCGTGGTGGGCCAGCAGCATATCGTCTCGACGCTCGAGCACGCCATCACCGAGGGACGCCTGTCCCATGCGTACCTGTTCTGCGGTCCGCGCGGCACGGGCAAGACCACCATGGCGCGCATCCTGGCTAAGGCGCTGCTGTGCCGCAATGCCGAGGCGGCGCGCGCCGAGGGTGCAAGCGGCTGCATGCCCGACGGTACTTGCGAGGAGTGCGAGCTCATTGCCGAGGGTAACCACCCCGATGTCTACGAGCTCGATGCCGCCTCCCGCACGGGCGTGGACAATGTGCGCGAGGAAATCATCAACTCCGTCAACTTTGCCCCGGTGCGTGGCAAGTACAAGATCTATATCATCGACGAGGTCCACATGCTCACGACGGCGGCGTTCAACGCGCTGCTCAAGACGCTCGAGGAGCCGCCGGCACACGTGATCTTTGTGCTGTGCACCACCGACCCGCAAAAGATTCTGGAGACCATCCTCTCGCGCTGCCAGCGTTTCGATTTCCATCGCATCGGCAACGAGGATATTGAGCATCGCCTGGCATACGTGTGCGAGCAGGAGGGCTTCGATTACGACGACGAGGCGCTGGCTATCGTGGCGCGCCATGCCAAGGGCGGCATGCGCGACGCGTTGTCCACGCTGGAGCAACTGAGCGTCTTTGGCAACGGTTCTGTGCATGCGGACGACGCCCGCTCGCTTTTAGGCGAGGTTTCGGACCAGATCCTGGGCGAGTTTGCCCGCGCCATTGCCGATCGCGATGTTGCCGAGCTATATGGACTGATCCGTGCGCAGGTCGAGGAAGGAAACGACCTGCTGGAGCTGACGCGCGACCTGGTGGCGCATGTGCGTGACGTGTACGTTGCCTGCGTTGCCGGTGCCCGTGCCGAGCTGTTTGAGGGCGGCTCCGAGCAGGCCGAGGCGCTTGCTGCCGAGGCCGCTGCCTTTGGCGAGCATCCTGCCGACCGCCTGGCCCGTGTGCTGACAGTGCTTGACGATGCCGCACTGGAGATGAGGGGCGCGAGCGACGTACGCCTGGTGCTCGAGATTGCCTGCACGCGTCTGGCACGTCCCGAGGCTGATATAACGATTGAGGCATTGGCCGAGCGCGTGGCACGCCTGGAGGCCATGGTTGCCAATGCCGCCGTGCCGGCGAGCGTGGCTGCTGCTCAGGCCGCCGCGCCTGCAGCATCCGTACCCGCTGCTGCCCAACAGCCGACGCTCATTTCGGGCGCCCGTGCTGCCGCTCCGGCGGCATCCGCTGCCCCCGCTGCTACGTCCGCGCATCAGGGTGGCATGCCTTGGGACCGCGGCGCTGCTGTTCCGGCTGCCCAGCCTGCTCCCCGTTCTGCGTCCGTGTCAGCTTCCAAGTCTGCAGCGCCTGCACCTCAGCCTGCGCCGGCTTCGACGCCTCAGCCCGTTGCTGCCCCCGCGCCTGCCACCGCTCCGGCACCTAAGCCCCAGTCCAACAATGCCGCCCAGGTTGCCGCCGCCGGTGCTGCCGAGACGCCCGCGGTCGAGGATGCCGGAGAGCTGCAGCGCAAATGGGCCGAGGTCGTCGAGCGTGTCAAGGCGCGTCAGGCTTCCTACGCAGGGCTTTTGCTCAACGCCCGCGCCACGGCCGACGACGGCTCCAAGCTCACCGTCTCGTTCCCCGCGGGTTCGACCTTTGCCATCAAGATGCTCGGCCGCGCTGACACGCAATCGGTGGTCCTGCCGACGGTCTGCGCGGTCTTCGGTCGTCGTACCGTCGACTATGTCCTGGATGGGGGTGGCACGCCGGCTCCTCAACATGAGGAGCATTCTCCATCTGCACGGGCTGCGGCATCTGCGGACCCGCAACCCGTGTCCTCGGCGGCCCCTGTATCCTCGAGCGCCAGCGCGCCGCAGCAGCAAGCGGCGCCGGTAGCGGCATCGACCCCGTTGGCGCCTAAGCCCGCAGCGCCCAAACCGGCTGCTCCGACACCCGCGCTCAAGCCCGTCTCGCCCGCGCCCAAGTCGTCTGACCTGGGCAAAGCCCCCTGGCTACGCTCCGACAACCCCGCCGGCGCTCCTGCCACGGGTAAGCTCCCGACCGAGCCCGCATCCCGTGCGCCCGAGCGCTCGGCTGCTCCCAAGGCCCAGCCTGTCGCGCAGTCCGCGCCGTGGGAATCCGAGCAGGTGCCCTACGACGACGCTATGGTCGGCGGCTTCGCTGGCGATGCGAGCGGGGACGATCTGCCTCCGTTCGACGTGCCGGGTGCGACGCCCGCGCCCAAGCCCGCTGCGGCGGCATCCACGGCCCCCGCAAGCGACGACGCCCCTGCGGCTCCCTGGGAGTCCAACCCCGGTGCCGGCAGCCCCTTCGGCCACCAGGGCGCAGCCCCGAGCATCCCGCAGACCGAGGACGAGGCCAAAGACCTCATCCGCAGTGTCTTCGGTCAGGCCACCATCTTCAAACCGGTGGAGTAGCTGTACGGGCGGGTATACTGCTCAAGAAGAGAACCCCTTGCCCGGGCGCATCTGTATTTCGGACATGTGCAACGTGGTGCCGCGTATCTCGCATTCGAGCAGGCAGGTGCGTGACGGTCGGCCTAGGATGTTGAGGTCGATACGATACGTCGCATGGCTGTCTGTGTGCTCGACTTGCTCGGCGTCGACGGTTGCTCCGATTGTCGAATAGTCGCCTAGCTCGGCATCGACAATCTTGGAGTTATTAATCTCGACCTTGAGCTCTTGGTAGAGGGACGGGCTGTTGTAGTAAACGGTTCGGGTTCCGTCGACGCACTCGTCGATCGCCTCCCATTTGACAACGGGCTTATCCGAGCTGGCTACCAGCAGTTCTGCTCCAAAGGCTATAGCATGGGTGATGACAACCAGCAATGCCCAGCCGACAAAGAGATAGAGAACCACATATGCAACGGGGTGTTTTGAGCGGATGTTTTGGAGCACGTCAGGGGCATTCATGGGGTACCTCCAAATTGCTATCTATAGCAATCAAATTATACCCCACCGCCATGTGCGCCGCCTCGAGTAGTGGCTCGGCATTTAGCCATTTAGTGGGACGCATAAAATGTCGGATTCCGGCTCTACAAGATTTGGCTTTCAATATTATGCAGATGCGAATTATTCAACTTTGCATAATTTTTGGGTGCGGCTTGCGCTCCAGGACATGTATATCGACTGAGGTGGCGTGTCCGCCCCGCTTGCTGGCCTCGCGCCGTGGTACGATTCTTGAGTTTGAAAGTCCCGCCGTGCTCCGGCTGCCCTTGCAGCTCGGCGTGCGGCCGCACGTAAAGGAGCCATCATGGCCGGTATGAACATGCAGCAGATGATGAAGCAGGCTCGCAAGATGCAAGAGCAGCTTGCCGCCGCGCAGGAGAACCTCAAGTCCCAGACCGTCGACGCCTCTGCCGGCGGCGGCATGGTCAAGGTGACCGTTAACGGCGAGATGGAGCTCGTCAACCTCACCATCGATCCCGATGCCCTCGATCCCGAGGACGTCGATATGCTGCAGGATATGATCATGGCTGCCGTCAACGAGGCCGTCCGCGGCGTCAACGAGCTCGCCAACAAGCAGATGGGCGCCATCACCGGCGGCCTCAACATCCCGGGCATGCCGTTCTAAGACACGCATATATATGAGTGCGAATCACAGTCTGCAAAAACTGCTCGATGAGCTGGGCCGTCTGCCGGGCATTGGTCCCAAGTCGGCCCAGCGCATCGCCTATTACCTGCTCGAGGTCGATGCCGAGGAGGCCCGCCGCCTGGCCGAGGCCATCCTGGAGGTCAAGCAGGAGGTCCACTTTTGCAGCCGTTGCTTTAACTACGCCACGGCCGACGAGTGCTCCATCTGCCAGGACCCGATGCGCGATACCACTCGCATTTGCGTGGTGGGCGAGCCGCGCGACGTCCAGGCAATCGAGCGCACGGGCAGCTACCACGGTCTCTACCACGTATTGGGCGGCGTGATCAGTCCCATGGACAAGATTGGCCCCGAGCAGTTGCACATTCGCGAGCTGCTGGCACGCTTGGGCCACGAGGACATCCATGAGGTCATCATCGCCACCAACTCCAATATTGAGGGCGAGACCACGGCGAGCTACCTGGCCCGCACTATCAAGCCGCTGGGCGTCGAGGTGTCGCGTCTGGCGAGCGGCCTGCCCGTGGGCGGCGACCTGGAGTATGCCGACGAGCTTACGCTTGGCCGCGCCATCGAGGCCCGCCGCGCGATTTAGGTGGCGAGCCTGCTCCTGCCGTATGTTTTCCTCGCGACGCACGGGGTAGTCATAATTTCCCCGTGCGACTGTGAGTTTGTTGTGCAACAAAGATGCTTCGTATCCGCTTATCGCATGGATGCTTCTGCTCGCATCCTTAATTTGTCCATTCGTTGCGCAACCTTTTTGGTTCGCTGATACACTCAAATATGGATTCGAATGAATGCGCCGCTCCCGAGCGGCGTGTTTTTGTTGGAGGAGAACGCATGCGGCCCGGTGGCAATCAGACAAAGCGCGGCGCCGCGGTGCGCATCCGACGCCGATTGGGCTTGGCGCCTCGGGCGTACGTGCTGCTGTCGTGCTCGCTGGTGCTGGTCATGGCTGGCGTTACTGCCTATGGCATGACCGTGCCGTCCATGATGCAGGCGCATGCCGCACGCGAACCGCGCGTGGGGCATGAGGTCAAAAGTGATCTGGGTACCACGACTGGATATGCTTGGGCAAGTGTGGTCGCGCATATTGTGTTTGGCACCGACGATGCGGACGGCGCCGAGGCCCCGGACAACAAAGTCACGCTTGCCAATGGCAAAACCATCGTGCTCACCAACACCAAGATCATCGATCGGTTGTCCAACAATAACGTGGCGACAACGGTGAATAAGGTCGAGCAGCAGAAGGAGCAGGACGCCCAGCAGTCCGGAAAGCCCGGTAGCTCGGATACTTCTGGCTCCGGCTCGGATTCATCAAGTTCGGGCGGCGGCTCTGGGGCGGGTTCCTCTACCGGAGGGTCTGGAAACGGCGGCTCGACGGGCGGCAACACTGACAACGATGCAAACTCCGGTGGCCTTTCCGCTGCTGAGGAAGAGAGCATTCACAGTTGGCTTGTGACCAAGTACAACATGCTCGACAGTTACGTTTCTCGTGCCAATGACGTGGTCTCGACCTATAACTCTACGGGAGATCCCAGGCCGTGCGACAGCCTGGTCGGGGAGATGTTTGTCATTCGAGCCGAGTTCGGTCGTCAGACATTCTCGCCCCGGTCAAAGTGGTATCAGCAGTATGCCAATCTGTGGGGCTGTTACACCAACCTATGTCAATGGGTCGGCCATTACGGCGATGATGACGTCGCGCTCGGTAACTTCAACAATAACGTGGCGGCGCTTGCCCTATGATGACCGATCTTGCATCCACCACACCACAATCGCTCGGTCGCGATCCGATGGTCGGCCTGCGCCTGGCGCGTGTCGACGGGTTTGAGCCGGCCATTGCGCTCGGTCAGGACGAACTGCCTGCCTATCTGCGTCGTTTTACGATGCTGTTTGCCGACGATGCCACCATGCGCCGTGGCGGTATCGGCCGCGTGACGCGTGCCGTCAACGCCCAAGGCGTGGCCGTGGCACTCAAGCAGCTCATCTTGCCGACGCGCGATGAGTTTGACGACGATGCCGCTCACGAGGCGCTGGTCGCCAAGTTCAAGGCGGCGTTTCGCGAGGAATACGAATGCCATCGCGCCCTTTCGGGCCTTAAGGGCTTTCCCCGCCTCTATGGCTGGGGCGAGGTCGACGGTGTGCCTGCAATTGTCATGGAATGGGTCGAGGGCGAGACGCTCGCCCGCTTGCGCTCGCGCTTTGCCGTGGACGATGCCGGCCGCCTATCGCCGCTTGTGGCGGCGCGCTTGGGGCGCGACCTGTTCGACCTGCTCTGCCGCATGAGCCTGGTGGGTGAGGGCTTTGTCCATCGCGATATCTCGCCCGCTAATATTATGGTGCGTACGGCGCGCCTGCCGCTTGACCGGCAGCTTGCCGAGGGCACCTTTGACCTGTGCCTGATCGACTTTGGCTCGTCGCTGGCGCTCGAGCCTGCGTCGGCCGTGGCCGGTACCGGCGGCAAGGCGTCGTTTACGGAGCGTTATGCCACGCTGCGTCGCGCGACGGTTGCCTATGCCCCGCCCGAGATGCTCACCGACGATATTCCCGACCTGCGCGCTTTGCGTATGTCGCCGGCGATCGACGTCTATGCCGCGGCAAGCACGGTTTACGAGCTCATTGCCGGCGTCGCGCCATACGAAGCCGCGTCGAGCACTTCGGGCACCTCGGGTTCGCGCAAAAAGACGCGCGACATCGCGAGCCCCTACCGTCTCAAGATGGACACGCGGCCCGACTATCCCATTGGTGCCCATGCGCCCGGTTGTGATTTGACTCAGCTACTTCGTCGTGAGCCCGATGTGGCGCTCGCCGCGGCCGAGCAGGCCCAGCAGCTAGGGCTTGAGCCGGATTCCGAAGAGCTACGCGATGCGCTGGCGTTTGTCGATGTCCAGCTGTTCGACGTGGTGATGGCCTGTCTGTCCAGCCATCAAAAAGATCGTCCCGAGCCGGCGGCGGTCGAGGCGGCGCTCTCGGCGTTTTGTGACCACTATGCGCAAAATGTCGGTCGTTCGCTCCGCGGCGAGCCGCTCACGCCGTGCCCCATGGATGCGTCTGGCCGCGCGGTTCGTCGCGCGCTGATGGTCGGCGCGACGGTCGTCTGTGGCGTGGTTTGGGCTGTGGTCGTGGTTTCGGCCGCGCTGCTGGCGTCGGGCGCCCGCGTGACGGCGACTTTGGGATCGCTCGTGTGGTCTGGGTCGCTACCGGGTATTATTGCCGCACTGGCGTTGGCGCTGCCAGGCATAGCCGGCGTTACCGCGGGGGCACTTGCTCGCGATCGGCGCTCGGGGTTCCTGCAGGGTGTGCTTGCGCTTTCTGCCTGCGAGGTTCCGGTGCTGGTTGTGGCTGCATGTAGCGTATTTTCCCAACGCGCCGTGATGGGCGGCCTTGTTGCCGCTCTGGTTGCAACCTATACGCTTATGTGGTTTTTGCTTGCGATGGGCTTTGCCTTTGAACTTCCCGTTTCGGCACCGCGACGCACAAAAGCCCAGATGGCGACTCCGCTTGCCGGTGGAGCCGCAGCTGCCCGTACTTTTGGCAGACCTGTCGAGGTATCGTCCGATTCTATTTCTACGACCAAGGAGGCCTAGGTCATGGCATCTCAAGTTGAGCTCACCCCATGCGGGGCCATGTTTGACATCTTTAAGCGCGCGGCGCATCTGAGCCATATCGAGCTGTGCGGCTTGGTGCTTTCGTCCCGTCCGCTCGCCGACGGCCGCAGCCCGCAGAGCCGGGCCGCCGATCGCTCTTGGGTTTCCCGCTTTATCGTTCGCGCGCCGGTCGGCACGCTTCAGCAGCGCTACTTTGCCGAATACGGTACCTCGGCTGCGCGTATTATGTCACAACTGGCCCTGCGCCAGCGCAACCCCATGGACTCCACGGCTGTGATCAATATGGTGTGCGGTCCTGCAGGTGAACCGATGGTGCGCGCGCTCGAAGAGTGCCACCAGGACACGAATCTCTATCGCAACGCGCTCGATCGCCTGTCCCAGGCGGCGGAACTCATGCCCGCCGAGCGCGCCGAGGCCGTGCTGGTGCTGTTTGTCGCCGTCGGTTGTTCGGCGGATGTGCGGTCCTCGGTGAACTATGCCATCGACTACGCGCACGCGACCTGTGGCGGAGGCACCTCCACGCCGCGTTCGCTTGGCATGTCGATGACCGCGGGCGAACGCGAACCCGCCCCGGCGCACCCCTTGGGCTTGCTGCGCGTACAAAACAGTTTTGTCGTGAGCGCCCCGCGCTGGATTCAGCCGAGCGAGCAGGGTGTTGAGATTGGCGCGCTGGCCACTGGTGAGGGCGATATTACCGACGTCGGCGACGATGTCTCGGCCCGCCATGCCCATATCTGGTGCGATGCTCAAAATATCTGGCACGTCGAGGACTTGTCGTCCACCAACGGAACCGTGGTGGTAAACGGGGCCACGCGCGTTTGCATTCAGGTCGAGCCCGGCCGTTCCGCCCAACTCAATCCCGGCGACGAGCTCAAGCTCGGCGAATCCACTACCTACGCCATCCTCTTCGGTGCCCTCTAGCCAGTCCCGCCAAATGGTCCCTCCGTCTCCAAGGGATCATTTTGCTCCCGGCAGTCACCCGAGGTAAACCTTTACCGCCCGCCTATATTTGCCGAAATTACACTTGACGGCGGGGTACAATAAACCCGCATGCGGATTTCCGTTGCGGGCGCTTCCCATCGCCGGGGCGTGCCCGGGAGCATCCGGCATGCGGCCTTTGCGGCGCTCGGTCATGTGCAAGACGGGCGGTCGGGTCTGTGGGGCGCATCAGTTGCCCCTCGCCTCGGCATGTCTTCTCTCCACGCCACGTACCTGCTGCTGAGCCTGCCTGCCAGATGATTGGAAGCAACAGCGTAAATCCCATCACGCCAACATCCCGGCGATCGCCGGGGCCTGTATACCTATATGAGAGGAGAGGGGTATATGGCGCGTAAGTTTAAGTCTATGGACGGCAACGAGGCGGCCGCATATGTTTCGTATGCGTACACCGAGGTAGCGGGAATCTATCCCATTACGCCGTCCAGCCCGATGGCCGACCATGTCGACCAGTGGGCGGCCCAGGGTCGCAAGAACATCTTCGGCACCCCGGTCAAGGTCGTCGAGATGGAGTCCGAGGCAGGTGCAGCCGGTACCGTTCACGGTTCGCTGGGCGCCGGTGCTCTGACCACCACCTACACGGCTTCTCAGGGTCTGCTCCTGATGATCCCGAACATGTACAAGATCGCGGGCGAGCAGCTCCCGGGCGTCTTCCACGTCTCCGCGCGTTGCGTCGCTTCCCACGCCCTGAACATTTTTGGCGATCACTCCGACGTCATGGCCTGTCGTCAGACCGGCTTCGCCATGCTCGCCGAGGGCAACGTCCAGGAGGTCATGGACCTCTCGCCGGTGGCTCACCTTGCCGCCATCGAGGGTAAGACCCCGTTCCTTAACTTCTTCGACGGCTTCCGCACCAGCCACGAGATCCAGAAGGTCGCCATGTGGGACTACAAGGATCTGGCCGAGATGTGCGACATGGACGCCGTCCAGGCTTTCCGCGACCACGCGCTCAACCCTGAGCACCCGCACACCCGCGGCAGCCACGAGAACGGCGATATCTTCTTCCAGAACCGTGAGGCCTGCAACAAGGTCTACGACGAGCTTCCCGCCGTCGTCGAGGGCTACATGAAGAAGATCAACGAGAAGCTCGGCACCGATTACGGCCTGTTCAACTACTACGGCGCTCCCGATGCCGACCGCGTCGTCGTGTGCATGGGCTCCTTCTGCGACGTGCTCGAGGAAGTCATCGACTACCTCAACGCTCACGGCGAGAAGGTCGGCCTGGTCAAGGTTCGTCTGTTCCGTCCGTTCTCCATCAAGCACTTCGTCGACGTTCTTCCCGAGACCGTCCAGAAGATCGCCGTCATGGACCGCACCAAGGAGCCGGGTTCCATCGGCGAGCCGCTCTACCAGGATGTCGTCTCCGCTCTCTACGAGGCCGGCAAGACGGGCATCAAGGTCGTCGGCGGCCGTTATGGCCTGGGCAGCAAGGACACGCCTCCCGCGTCCGCGTTCGCTGTCTTCGAGGAGCTTAAGAAGGACGAGCCCAAGCGCGAGTTCACCATTGGCATCGTCGATGACGTGACCAACCTGAGCCTGCCCGAGGTCGAGGATGCGCCCAACACCGCAGCCCCCGGCACCATCGAGTGCAAGTTCTGGGGTCTGGGTGGCGACGGTACCGTCGGCGCCAACAAGAACTCGATCAAGATCATCGGCGACCACACCGACAAGTACGTCCAGGCCTACTTCCAGTACGACTCCAAGAAGACTGGCGGCGTCACCGTCTCGCACCTGCGCTTTGGTGATTCCCCGATCCGTTCGCCGTACTATGTGACCAAGGCCGACTTTGTCGCCTGCCATAACCCCAGCTACATCGTTAAGGGCTTCAAGATGGTCCGCGACGTCAAGCCGGGCGGCACCTTCCTGGTCAACTGCCAGTGGAGCGACGAGGAGTTCGCCGAGCACATGCCCGCCGTGGCCAAGCGCTACATCGCGAACAACAACGTCAACGTCTACCTGATCGACGCTATCGACCTGGCCGCTAAGGTCGGCATGGGCAAGCGCACCAACACGGTGCTCCAGTCCGCCTTCTTTGCGCTGGCCAAGGTCCTGCCCGCCGAGGACGCCCTGCAGTACATGAAGGACGCGGCTACCAAGTCCTACATGAAGAAGGGCCAGGCTATCGTCGACGCCAACCACAAGGCTATCGATGCCGGCGCTACCGCCTTCCGTAAGTTCGAGGTTCCGGCCGACTGGGCTACCGCCGAGGATGCCGCTCCCGTCGAGCTCTCCGAGGAGACCAAGTCCGCTATCGCCCAGCAGGTCAAGAACCTGCTCGAGCCCATCGATCGCATGGACGGCGACAGCCTGCCTGTTTCCGCCTTCGTCGGTTGCGCCGACGGCCAGTTTGAGCTGGGCGCCTCCGCATACGAGAAGCGCGGCGTCGCCGTGGTCGTTCCCCACTGGGACGAGACCAAGTGCATCCAGTGCAACCAGTGCGCCTACGTGTGCCCGCATGCCACCATCCGTCCGTTCGCGATGACCGAGGACGAGGCTGCCGCCGCGCCCGAGGCTACCCGCACGCTCGACGCTATGGGCCCCAAGGCCAAGGGCATGAAGTTCACCATGGCTGTGTCCCCGCTCGACTGCATGGGTTGCACCAACTGCGTCAAGGTTTGCCCCAAGGGCGCCCTCGAGATGGTTCCCACCGAGCAGGAGATGGACCAGCAGCCCGTTTGGGACTACATGGTCGAGAACGTCTCCGAGAAGAAGGAGCTCATCGCGGCCAACGTCAAGGGCAGCCAGTTTAAGCAGCCCTACCTGGAGTTCTCCGGCTCCTGCGCCGGCTGCGCCGAGACCGCCTATGCACGTCTGGTGACCCAGGTTGCCGGCGACCGCATGTTCATCTCCAACGCCACCGGCTGCTCCTCCATTTGGGGCAACCCCGCTGCCACCGCTCCTTACTGCAAGGACAAGGACGGTCACGGCCCGGCGTGGAACAACTCCCTGTTCGAGGACAATGCCGAGCATGGTCTGGGCATGGCCGTTGGCTATGAGGCCGTTCAGCACAAGCTGATCGCCGCTACCCAGGACATCATCGCTGCCGATGGTCCGTCCGATGAGCTCAAGGCTGCCGGCCAGGCTTGGATCGACTCCGTCAACGACGCCGAGGCTTCTAAGGCCGCTGCAGCTGCCTACGTTGCCGAGCTCGAGAAGTGCGGTTGCGACGCTTCCAAGGCAATCCTCGCCGACAAGGCTTATCTCACCAAGAAGTCCTTCTGGATCTTCGGCGGCGACGGCTGGGCCTACGACATCGGCTTCGGTGGCCTGGACCACGTCCTGGCTTCCGGCCACAACGTCAACGTCTTCGTCTTCGACACCGAGGTCTACTCCAACACCGGCGGTCAGGCCTCCAAGGCCTCGAACCTGGGCCAGGTCGCTCAGTTCGCCGCTGCCGGTAAGGTGACCAAGAAGAAGTCCCTGGCCGAGATCGCCATGAGCTACGGCTACGTCTACGTGGCGCAGGTCGCCATGGGCGCCAACCCGGCTCAGACCCTCAAGGCCATTCACGAGGCCGAGGCCTACGACGGCCCGTCCCTCATTATCGGCTACAGCCCCTGCGAGATGCACTCCATCAAGAAGGGCGGCATGCAGAACTGCCAGGCCGAGATGAAGAAGGCTGTCGAGTGCGGTTACTGGAACCTCTTCCGCTTCAACCCCGAGGCTGCTGCCGGCAAGAAGTTCTCGCTCGATTCCAAGGAGCCCGCGGGCGGTTATCAAGAGTTCCTGATGAACGAGGCCCGTTACGCTTCGCTGACGCGTTCCTTCCCCGAGCGCGCCGAGGAGCTCTTCAAGGAGAATGAGCAGGCCGCTATGGACCGCTATCAGCACCTGCTGAAGCTCAAGACGGTGTACAACGAGGCCTAGGTCTCCCACCGCAGGATCTGAGGGCTAACCTTCGCGGACGTCCTTGGACATGAAAGAACCCCCGCTGCGCACTACGTGCGGCGGGGGTTCTTTCGTCCTGCGGAGTGTCCGCGAAGGTTAGCCCTCAGATCCTGCTACGACTACGTCCTCGGATTGTGTGGGCGGATGAAGGACGTAGTTGGCCGGGAATTCCGCCCCCTTCGCTGCTTCGCGGCTTTGCCGCGAAACCTCGCGCCACTTTGGGGATGGATGGGGGACTTGGCTGTTGCCGCCTTTTCGGAGCCCTTCTTTATTCCTTATGCTGGATGAAAGGTCCCTTGTTTTTGCAGGGGTGCATACTCGACTTATAAGTGCATAGAATCTCGTATAGCGCGAGTAAGATATTGCGCTGTCCGTTTTGTGTTTAGCAGAGATGTAGTTTGCATAATCCGACATAATCTTCGCTGCATTTAAATAAAGTTGCACGTAAATGGCGTAGATATGTCTGAGCTGGTGTTCTGTACGCTGAGCGGACAAAAACGACCGTTCACCGTTCCGCTATTTTCAAAATGAATAAAATGAGCGATAAAGAGAATATAAACCTTAATAAACTCGCGTATCGCACGGACGCGGGTTATTAATGGGTTGTAGGCCTTTTACAGAAAGGATTCCAGCAATGTCTAAGCCTCTTGGCAAGCCCGATCGTATTGTCGTCGCCCTTGGCGGCAACGCCCTCGGCAACAACCCCGTCGAGCAGATCGAGGCCGTGGGCAACACCGCCCACGCTCTCCTCGGCCTCATCGAGCAGGGCAACGAGATCATCATCACCCACGGCAACGGCCCGCAGGTCGGCATGATCCAGAACGCCTTCGCCGCCGCCCACGACGCCATCGGCACCCCCGAGATGCCGCTGCCCGAGTGTGGCGCCATGTCCCAGGGCTACATCGGCTATCACCTGCAGCAGGGCATCGGCCGCGAGATGCACAAGCGCTACAAGCGTTGGCACGCCGCCACCGTCGTCACCCAGATCGAGTGCGACCCGGATGATCCCGCGTTCAAGAACCCGACCAAGCCGATCGGCCCCTTCTACACCGAGGAGCAGGCCAAGGAGTTCATGGCCGAGGATCCCTCCAAGGTCTTCGTCGAGGATTCCGGCCGCGGCTGGCGTCGCGTCGTCGCCTCCCCCGATCCCAAGAAGATCGTCGAGGCCGACTCCATCCTCAACCTGCTCGACAACGAGTTCATCGTCATCGCCTGCGGTGGCGGCGGCATCCCCGTCGTCCGCGACTACGAGAACAAGGGCTGCTACAAGGGCGTCCCCGCCGTCATCGACAAGGACCTGGGCGGCGAGCTGCTGGCCGAGGACTGCGACGCCGACGTCCTGTTCCTGCTGACCGCCGTCGAGCACGTCGCCATCAACTTTGGCAAGCCCAACCAGGAGGAGCTCGAGGACCTCACCGCCGACGAGGCCGAGCGCCTGGCCGACGAGGGTCAGTTCGGCAAGGGTTCCATGGAGCCCAAGGTCCGCGCCGCCATCAAGTTCGCCCGCTCCCGCAAGGGCCGCACCTGCATCATCGGCGCCCTGGACAAGGCCGCCGAGACCATGGCCGGCCTCTCCGGTACCCGCATCCACGAGTAGCCCCTACTCCGTTGCCTCTCCCGTGGGCGCCGGGCAAGGCGCCCGCAAACTAGCCTCTCTTCATGAGCCCCGCGGTCCGCTCCGGCTGCGGGGCTTTTGCTATTCACCTAGTCATTGGGGACATTCTTAAACGACTAGTCAAAAGGGACGCTCTTGCCGCGGGCAAGCACGGCACCTGGGGATTTACGACTAAGAGGCTAGTACGTTAGATCGTGAGTTGCCTGAAACCAAACGACGACACCTAAGATACGAAGGCGACGCCTGTCCAGAGTGAAGTCGGGTTCTTCTGTCAAATAGGAATACGTTGACAGCGCAATCGTGTTCCCTCGGATTTCATATCGCCGAATAACTATGGCTGATGCGTCTACCATGGCAACGACGGTGCATCCGTTCCACGGTTTAGCAACAGGATCGACCAGCAGAACACTGCTTGGCGGATAGCAGCGTGACATGCTGCTGCCGTTCATCTGAACTAGAAAGCCTCCCGGGTGCCTTTCGAGAACGGGTCCTGGAACGAAGGTGTGTCCACTTTTCTTAAGGCTAAAGCCACCGTTGCAGCGTACGATTTTATAGATCCCGCATTCTTCGTTTTGGGCCACGGTCGGGCTTTTCTCAGGCCGCGAGCTTAAGCCGGCAGAGGCAAGGCCGCTATTACTTGCGGCGAGCTCATCAAACGTTACATCGAAAAGCTCGGTCAGCTTATCGAGAGTCGACACCTTGACGGCGGTGTGTCCACGTTCCCAACGACATACCGTTTCTTTGGTAACGCCGAGCATGTCGGCAAATTGCTGCTGCGTCAAGCCTTCGCGAGTTCTAAGGCATTTAATGTTATCCCCTTGGGCCATGTTATTCATCACGCCTAAGTGGCAAGCACAAACAGTTTGGCCCGCCAAAGCCGTTTGTCAGCTCGTGTATGGAAATGGGAACAAGATCGATTCCGGCCTGTTCAAGAGCAGCGTTCGTCGCTTGGTTCTCTTCATAGACACAGACTTTGCCCGGTCGGAGGCACAGCACGCTGGCCGCGTTATTTGCGCACTCTTTTTCTGCCAAATTGGGATTTGATCCACCGCAGGGAATAAAACGAAGCTCAGGTATGCCGAGTGCGGTGGCCAGTGCCTCCTTGACTCCTTTTTCGACGGCGTGAATCTGGCAGAGATTTTCCACTCGATTTCGCGTAATTTGATAACAGCGAGATTCCGCGAGTAGCTGGGGGTCGACTACAAAAGTATCGTAGTCGACCCGGCTTAGGTACGTATCAAGATGGATGCACAGGCTCCGTTCAGGTACCTCAATTGCCCATACGGCATCGATGCTCGAGTCGGGATTCCACAGGAGGGCGCGAGCGAGCATATCGATGGCCGCAGATTCGGTTCTCTGAGAGATGCCGACTGCGACATTATGAGCATCAAGATTGATGATATCGCCCCCTTCAATATGGAAGGTCGAATCGTGACGATAAAAAGAGGGCGTGTCCTTGAAATTGGGATGGTATTTAAAAATCGTTTGGTAGAGCGCCACTTCGCGATTGCGCTCGGGCCAATACATGTGGTTGAAGGAGATGCCGGAGCCGATGGTGCTTACCGGGTCGCGCACGAACCACAAGGTGTTTAATGGGCTTACGAGCAGCTCGTCAGGGGCATAGGCCTCGCCGGTTAATTCGGCGAGTCTGTCCCCGCCGTCGAAGCAGTATGTAACTTGCCCGTGGCGGATGCCGCCAATCGATGCCGAAACGAGCTCCTGCGCCGATTGGGTGTGCTCAAGATGCTCGCGGACTGCTTGCTGCAACTCGGCGCCAATCGCGCCGCATTCATCGACAAAGGAATCGACAAAAGATGCTCGAGCGTCGGGGCATGAGTCAAGCGTTTCTATAAGAAGTTGGTCGAGATACAGAACCTCTACGCCTTCATGCACGAGCACTGAGGTATAGGCATCACACTCGGCTAGGGCTCTATCCAGGTCAAATAGGCTGCTCGATGGTCTTAGGCTAAAAACTTGGCCAAAGTGGCCTTCGGGATAGTTTTGGGTTTCGATGCCGGGTCGATATAAAAGGGCCTGTTTAAGCTTACCGATTTCGCTGGTGATATGAATTGGCATTAGAACGCTCGCTTTAATTCGGATGACAACTGGTGTCAATTATCGTTCTACTGGGAGAAGTTTAAGTGAGTATGTTATGGGTATCGGTGGACGGCTTAAGCTCTTGATTGAAAGTCACCAATTGATAAAAAATATCAATTTAGTTCCATAGTTGAGCTTATATATCAATTAAAACCCGTCTGCGTTTTAATACTATCCATTCGCATAAATATCTAATGTCAACTTGTGTGAAAACCGAATAATAAGGTTGCCGGCGAAAAGCTCGTATCGAAAACCTGCAAACTAAAGGAGGCATAATGGCCGAAGTGCAAAAGAAACGTGGGCTACGAATTCCGCACGTCTACACCATTATCTTCATTCTCATGGTATTGACCGCAGCTCTTACGTGGATCGTTCCCTCCGGCTCGTTTGAGAGGCAGGAGCTCAACGGACGCGAGGTCACTGTTGCTGGAACATATGAGTCTGTTGAAAAGGTTTATGCGGACGAAGACGGCGCTGAGGTCGACCTGAAGCAAGGCCTGTTCGATGTACTCGAGGCTCCTGCGGTGGGAATTCAGCAGGCAGTTGAGGTCGTTGCCTTTATTCTGATTGTCGGCGGATCCTTTCAGGTCATTACTGCCACTGGAGCAATCACCAGCGGCGTGGCGCGCATCGTTAAGAAGTTCAAGAGTAAAGACATCCTGATTATTCCAATTTTGATGGCGGTTTTTGCACTGGGCGGTAGCACGTTCGGCATGGCGGAGGAGACCCTTCCATTTTTTGCCATCTTGTTGCCGATTGTTATGGCTATGGGATATGACTCCATTACGGCCTTTATGATCGTGTTCGTTGGGGCCCGTATTGGCTATATCGCATCGACGGTCAATCCCTTCAATGTTTTGATTGCTCAGGGAATTCTGAATATCCAGGGTAATCCCCAGCTCTGGCTTCGCGTTGTTGCCCTAGTTGTGCTGACCGCCATCGCTATTGCATGGGTCGTGTTGTACGCTCGAAGGGTGAAGAAGAACCCCGAGTCCTCGATTGCTTACGCTGATGATATCGAGAAGCGCAAAGAGCATGCATCAAATGACGAGCTGCTCGAAGCCGATTTCACCGGGCGCCAAAAGGCCGTAATCATCGTATTCGTGCTTGGAATCGCCGCCATTGTCTGGGGTCTTGTAACCCAGGGCTGGTATATGAACGAGATCTCTGCAGTCTTTATGGCTATGGCGCTTCTGTCTGGCATCGTATCGGGCATGAGCGAGAAGGAGATTGCTACAGAGTTTGTTAAGGGTTTGGGCGACTTTGTTTTCTCTGCGGTCGTGGTCGGTCTTGCTCGAGGCATTTTGGTTATCGCCAACGATGGCTTGATTATCGATACGGTCCTAAACGCTCTTGCGACTGGCCTTGCCGGAATCCCCCCTGTTCTCTTTACCAGCATTTTGTATGTCGTTGACAACTTGCTCTCGATTCTGGTTCCCAGCTCTTCGGGCATCGCGGCGCTCACCATCCCCATCTTTGGGCCTCTGGTTGAGCTCATGGGGCTAAATCCAGAAGCTGCGGTTACTGGCCTTTCGATGGGATCTGCAGCGATGTCGCTGATTTCCCCCACCAGCGCAATGCTTGTCGCCGGTCTTGGTGTTTGCAAGATCTCTCTTGGCCAGTGGTGGCGAGTTTCCTGGAAGTTCTTCCTTGTGGTCAGTGTGGTCTGTCTCGTATTTACCGCGGTATCCGGTCTGCTTCCGATTGTCTAGCAAACGAAACGACAATTTTGTAAGCCATTGCAATAACTATTGAGCTCTAATCCAGAAAGGAACGATGATGAGCAAAGGTCTGAACGTTCATAGCGAAATTGGTGCCCTCAAGAAGGTATGCGTGCACCGACCGGGCTTGGACCTGGTAAACATGAAGGCGGAGGATTTTGAACGCGCCTGGATTCATGACGCGTTTTATCTCGAGTATGCCCAGCGAGAGCATGACGAGTTTACTAATCTTCTTCGCGGTGCTGGCGCCGAGGTTGTTTATATGGAGGACTTGCTTGCCGAGACTTTCGATCAGGTTGAGGGTTCTCGTGCCGAGTTTATGAGCAAGTTCGTTCCCGAGGCCAAGATCGAGAACCTGGCGCTTCGTCAGGCAGTCGTGGAGAAGCTCGACTCCATCAAGGACAACAAAGAGTTTGTCCTTACCGCTATGGGCGGCCTCTACGTACGCGATCTCGAGATTCCGCATGTGAGCGGTTCCCTTGCGAGCATGGATAGCGACGAGCTGAAGCCCGACGAAATGGTCTTGTTCCCGATGCCCGCCTCCTACTTCTCGCGTGATCCGATCGCTGTGGTCGGCAAGGGCGCGATGATGAACCGCATGTACTGGCATCAGCGCAACCGTGAGGTCGTATTCTATGAGACGATCATGCGTTACCATCCTGATTATGCTGGGGCTCCGCTTTGGTACGACCACAATAGCGATTGGCATATCGAAGGCGGCGACGTTCTGAACATTAACGCCACCACGCTTGCAATCGGTATTTCCGAGCGTACCCAGACCGCGGCCATCGACCAGCTTGCCAAGAATCTGTTCTGGGGCAAAGGCGAGTCCGAGATCGAGCAGGTATTTGCCATCAAGATCCCCCACGGCTATGCCTATATGCATCTTGATACGGTTTGTACTCAGGTTGATTACGATAAGTTTACCGTCTACCCCGGTATCTACGAGACGCTTCGTGCCTATCGACTCACCAAGGGCGATTCGGATGGCGAGGTCTGTATCGAGGAGATCGAGGGAACGATTCAGCAGATTCTTGAAATGGCAACCGGTATCGACCATATCACGATGATCGAATGCGGCGCCGGCGATCCGATCGAGGCATCCCGTGAGCAGTGGAACGATGGTTCCAACACGCTTGCTGTCGCGCCGGGTAAGGTGTGCGTCTATGAGCGTAACGTTGTTACCAATGATGCGCTTTACAAGGCGGGTGTTGAGCTGCTGGTTGCTCCTTCCGAAGAGCTGTCTCGTGGTCGTGGTGGCCCGCGCTGCATGACCATGCCGTTCTGGCGCGAAGAGATTTAATTCCGTTCTGGTCCGAGATGCGCGGGTGCGCGTTCTTGGCGCGCCGCGCACTCATCAATTAGGTTAATAGTGAAAGGAACCCACCATGGCACTGAATCTTTCTGGTCGTAGTTTTCTGACCCTGCTTGACTTTACTACCGAGGAGATCGAGTACATGCTCGAGCTTTCGAGGGACTTTAAGAATCTCAAGCGCATGGGTGCCCCCCATCGTTATCTTGAGGGCAAGAACATCGTTCTGCTGTTTGAAAAGACTTCGACGCGTACGCGCTGCGCTTTTGAGGTGGGCGGCATGGATCTTGGCTTAGGTGTAACCTACCTTGATCCCGGTTCGTCGCAGATGGGCAAAAAGGAGTCCATTGAGGATACCGCCCGCGTGCTTGGTCGCATGTACGACGGTATCGAGTATCGTGGTTCTGACCAGTCCATTGTTGAGGAGCTTGCCGATAAAGCCGGCGTTCCCGTGTGGAATGGTCTCACCAATGAGTATCACCCGACCCAGGCTTTGGCGGATATCCTTACGATGCGCGAGGAATTCGGTGACACGCGTGGCCTCAAACTGACCTATCTTGGCAAGGAGCAGGGCAATGTAAGCGATTCCCTCATGGTGATCTGCGCTAAGCTCGGCATCAACTTCTGCTCTTGTGGGCCGAAGGGCGATGTTGAGGGCGCTACCCACTTTGATCCCGAGCTGCTTGAGACTTGCCAGAAGATCGCCGAGGAAAATGGCTGCACCATTCAGCTTACTGACAACATCGATGAAGGCGTAAAGGATGCCGATGTTATTTACACCGATGTCTGGGTTGGCATGGGCCAGGCTGAGGAGCTCTGGAAGAGCCGTATCAAGCTGCTCTCCCCGTACCGCGTAACCTCGGAGGTCATGGCGAAGGCAAATCCCAACGCTATCTTCATGCATTGTCTCCCGAGCTTCCACGATACCAAGACCACCATCGGAGCGGAAATCGCGGAGAAGTTCGGCGTAACCGAGATGGAGGTCACCGACGAGGTCTTCGAGTCCGATAAGTCTCGCGTCTTCCAAGAGGCAGAGAACCGTATGCATACCATTAAAGCCGTGATGTACGCTACTCTTCGATAAGGAGGCACGCATGTCCAAACCCTACGGTAAGCCCGATCGCATTGTCGTCGCCCTTGGCGGCAACGCCCTCGGCAACAACCCCGTCGAGCAGATTGAGGCCGTGGGCAACACCGCCCACGCTCTCCTCGGCCTCATCGAGCAGGGCAACGAGATCATCATCACCCACGGCAACGGCCCGCAGGTCGGCATGATCCAGAACGCCTTCGCCGCCGCCCACGACGCCATCGGCACCCCCGAGATGCCGCTGCCCGAGTGTGGCGCCATGTCCCAGGGCTACATCGGCTATCACCTGCAGCAGGGCATCGGCCGCGAGATGCACAAGCGCTACAAGCGTTGGCACGCCGCCACCGTCGTCACCCAGATCGAGTGCGACCCGGATGATCCCGCGTTCAAGAACCCGACCAAGCCGATCGGCCCCTTCTACACCGAGGAGCAGGCCAAGGAGTTCATGGCCGAGGATCCCTCCAAGGTCTTCGTCGAGGATTCCGGCCGCGGCTGGCGTCGCGTCGTCGCCTCCCCCGATCCCAAGAAGATCGTCGAGGCCGACTCCATCCTCAACCTGCTCGACAACGAGTTCATCGTCATCGCCTGCGGTGGCGGCGGCATCCCCGTCGTCCGCGACTACGAGAACAAGGGCTGCTACAAGGGCGTCCCCGCCGTCATCGACAAGGACCTGGGCGGCGAGCTGCTGGCCGAGGACTGCGACGCCGACGTCCTGTTCCTGCTGACCGCCGTCGAGCACGTCGCCATCAACTTTGGCAAGCCCAACCAGGAGGAGCTCGAGGACCTCACCGCCGACGAGGCCGAGCGCCTGGCCGACGAGGGTCAGTTCGGCAAGGGTTCCATGGAGCCCAAGGTCCGCGCCGCCATCAAGTTCGCCCGCTCCCGCAAGGGCCGCACCTGCATCATCGGCGCCCTGGACAAGGCCGCCGAGACCATGGCCGGCCTCTCCGGTACCCGCATCCACGAGTAGCCCCTACTCCGTTGCCTCTCCCGTGGGCGCCGGGCAAGGCGCCCGCAAACTAGCCTCTCTTCATGAGCCCCGCGGTCCGCTCCG
>CABUEK010000026.1:0-31068 GCA_902490565.1 uncultured Collinsella sp.
GAGTTCCGCACGAGCCGGAGAGCACTTAATGTGCTCTCCGTGCGAGCAGGACTGTAGAGCAGGAAACCTTGTATACGCCCGCCCGCTCCCGAGGGACATCTCTCATGCAAAAACTGTCGCTGGGTAAAGTCCGAGGTCAGTGGCGTTTTATACCGAGAAATCCAAAAAAGTTGAAAATTCATTACAAATTTGCGTTGACTTTAGGTAACTAAAGTTTCATACTCCTTTTCAACCACTGGGGGATGTGAACACGCACGGATCGTTCGCATCATGATTGAAGAGGATTTCTTAGACATGTTCACGCATCAGCTAAACATTATCAGCGTAGTAATTATCTGATGCGGGTTAGCACATACAGCTAGCCCGTACGATAACGGGCGGCTGATGAAGATGAGGGCCGTCGAGCGCAACCGACGGCCCTCATTTTTTATGTCTAGGAAGTTCTTTTTAGAGGAGGAAATGTAATGAACGGAGTTTTGCTCATGGTTGTGGCCGCGGCGGTGCTCGCCTGCGGCTATCTGGGCTACGGCCGCTGGCTGGCCAACAAGTGGGGCGTTGACAAAGAGGCCCTCACGCCGGCCAAGCGCATGAAGGACGGCAACAGCTTCTCGCCCGTCTCCGCCTTCACTGCGTTTTCGCACCAGTTCAGCTCGATCTGCGGTGCTGGCCCTGTCACGGGTACGATCGTCGCCATGGCCTTTGGCTGGCTGCCCGTCGTGCTCTGGGTCCTCGTCGGCGGCATCTTCTTTGGCGCCGTCCACGACTTTGGTGCCCTGTACGCTTCGATGAAGAACAACGGCAAGTCACTCGCTCAGCTCATCGAGAAGTATATCGGCAAGACCGGCCGTCGCCTGTTCCTGCTGTTCTGCTGGCTGTTCTGCATCATCGTCATCGCCGCCTTTACCGACATGGTCTGCAAGACGTTCATGTTCACCCCGGCCGTTGACGCTTCTGGTGCTGCTACCGGTGCCATCGACTTCACCAAGTCCTATGCCGCCGGCTGCGCTGGTACCATCTCCATCCTGTTCACCTTCGTCGCTATCGCCTTTGGTTGGGCCCAGAAGAAGTTCAACCTCACCGGCGCTGCCGAGTTCGTCACCGGCGTGGTCCTCATGGTTCTCATGTTCGCCGTCGGTATGCAGTTTCCGGTCTACCTGGATAAGTTCCAGTGGTTCGCCGTCGTCATGGTCTACCTGGTCTTCGCTGGCGCTATGCCCATCCAGATGCTCAAGACCCCGCGTGACTACCTCACTTCCATCATGATGATCGTCATGATCGTCTGCGCTGTCCTCGGCATCGTCGTCCTGGGCGTCAACGGTCAGGCCACTATCACCGCTCCGGTCTTCACCGGCTTCTCCACTGCCTCCGGCATGATGTTCCCGGTCCTGTTCGTCTCCGTCGCTTGCGGTGCTCTCTCCGGTTTCCACAGCCTCGTTTCTTCCGGCACCTCTTCCAAGCAGGTCGAGAAGGAGCAGGACGCCGTCAAGGTCGGTTACGGCGCAATGATCGTCGAGTCCTTCGTCGGCATCCTTGCCATCATCGTTGCCGGCATCATGTTCTCCGATATGAACACCGCCGGTACCGGCGCCCTCAACGCCGGTGTCGCTTCCACCCCGTTCCAGATCTTCGCCGCTGGCATCTCCCGCGGTATGCAGGCCTTCGGTGTTGACGGCACGCTCGCTACCGTCTTCATGACCATGAACGTCTCCGCTCTGGCCCTGACCTCGCTCGACGCCGTCGCCCGCATCGCCCGCACCTCGTTCTCCGAGTTCTTTGCCCAGACCAACGACGCCCTGGCCATCGAGTCCAAGGCCGGCTACATGAAGGTCCTCGGCAACCCCTGGTTCGCCACGGTCGTCACCCTGCTTCCCGGTCTCGCCCTCGCTTTTGGTGGCTATGCCAACATCTGGCCGCTCTTTGGTGCTTCCAACCAGCTGCTCGGCGGCATGACCATGATCACCCTCGCCGTGTTCTGCAAGTGCACCGGCCGCAAGGGTTGGATGCTCTACGTGCCCGTCGCCTTCCTGCTCTGCTGCACCTTCACCTCGCTGGTCCAGAGCGCCATGGGCTGCATGGCCGCCGTCCAGGCTTACGGCTTCTTCGGCACCATCCCGGCTACCGCCACCACGGCCGCCGTCTCCGTCGCCGCTACCAAGGGCCTGCAGCTCGTCTTTGCCGTCCTGCTGATGGTCCTGGGCCTCATCGTCGCCGTCAACTGCCTCAAGGAGTTCTTCGGCAAGGAGGCTGGCTCCATGCCTGATGAGGAGCCCGAGTGGTCCGAGATGGGCAAGGCCGAGTGCGGTCGCGCCGCTGCCGCCGAGGCTCCCGTTGACGCCGAGGCCGCCAAGGCCTAGTCGGTCGGACGGGTTGAATCTCCCATCCATTTGACTCGGAAAGACCGGGTCCGCGACTTCGCGGGCTCGGTCTTTTTTCATGCAAAAGCGGGTGACGCTCGAGTGTTCTCGCAGATGTTTTGCGTGGATAAGGGCGCGCGTTGTACCATATACACGTATATGTGTGCATATGAAAGGGGCCCCGTGGCCAAGACGGTATATTCCGATAACCAACAAAATGTCGATGCTCTGGCTGAGCGCCTGAGCAGCCAGACGTCGCTTTCTGCTGAGCGTGCCAAGCTGGTTGCCTACGACCTGCTTTGCCGCAAGGCGCTCAAGATTAAGTCGAGTGCGCTGGCGCAGATTTTCCGCTCCGTCGATAAGGAGTGCGACACCAAGGCGATGCGCGATGAGCTTATCGCGGCAAAGATCGTGACCAAGATCGAGGGTAGCGGCATTAACGGGCGCCCGGCGTTCTATACCATCAATGCCGAGATTAACGATGCCCAGGAGCGGCCCGTCGAGGTTGCCGAAGAGGCCGTCGAGGACGTTGTCGAGGCGCCCGCTTCGGTGGAAACGGCTCCGCGCGAGCATGTCGATACCGACGAGCTGCTTGACGAGAGCGTCGTTCGCGCCTTTACGGCCAAGGCCGGCCGCGGCGGTTTTGGCGGGAGTGGCAAGCGCGATGCGCAGCGCCGCGCCCAGCAGGAGCGCTTCCGTCGCGCCGTTGCTCAAAAGGGTGAGACGGATGCTGAGGCTGTTGAGACCGAGGTTGCTGCCGAGTCGCAGAAGCCCGCGAGGGAGCAAAAGCCCGTGGAGGCCCAAGAGCCCAAGCGTCGTCGCGGTGCTCACTTTAAGACTGCACAGCAGGATGCCGCGCGTGAGGTTGAAGAGTCTTCTGAGGTTGCAGACGATGTTGAGGAGTCTGCCAAGAAGGCTCCGGGTTCGTGTCGTCCTGGTCGCGGTTTTGCGGGACGTGCATATCCCGTAAAGCGTCAGGAGAAGGGCGAGTCGGTTTCGACCACCCAGGACGAGAAGACCGTTGAGCCGGCGGCTCGCGAGCAGAAGCCTGTTGAGCCGCAGCTTGAGGTTGATGCCGAGGCCAAGGGCCAGCAGCCTACTGATGAGCAGGCGGAGCAGGGCGCGTCGAGCAAGCCTCGCCGCCGTCGCCATCGTGGGGGCCGCAGTTCCCATGCCGAGACTGCAACCGAGAAGACCACGCCGCAGAACGAGGATGCGAAGGCCGAGGTTTCTTCGGGGCAGCCTAAGCGCCAGTCAGCGAAGGAGAGCAAGTCCGATCGTCCGCAGAAGCAGGCGTCTATGCCGAAGCGCGAGCGCAATTCCCAAGGCGATTCTAAGCGCAAGTCTCAGAAGAAGCCGGAGTCTGCCGCAGTAGATACTGCTGCCCAGCAGCCCGAGTCGGCCGCCCACGGCGAGGTCTCGGCGTTTGCCCTTGCCCACGTTTTAGGCAGGCAGCTGCTCAAGGTTGTCCCCACGCCTATGGCGCTCTCCAAGATCAAGGAGCAGCAGACACAGATCGTAAAGGTCGAGGGCAAGGACGGCAAAAAGGCTCCGCAGCGCACTCAGCACAACGAGATGTCCAACCGCAAGATTGCCGAGGAAATCGCAATCATCCAGGCTTGGATCGAGCAGAACCGAGGTGCCGATACGCCGGTTGCCTCGCGCCGCCAGCGTGCCTACCAGATCTTTAACGACGAGAAGGCTTTTGACGGCAAGCACGGTGAGCGCCTGATCAGGCGTATGACCGAAAAGGGCATCAGCATGCAGGCGATCAAGGTCGCCCCCAATCGCCCCGTGCACTTTACGGGCTTCTTTACGCTGGGAGCCGACAAGCCGTTCATTATGGTCGAGAACCTGGACACCTACGACGAGATCGTCAAGCTGCTGCGTGGCCGCAAGCACGCCAAGCTCTTTGGCATCAAGGTGGGCGGCGTGATTTTTGGCGGCGGCTGCAAAGCGAGCGTCTCGCACGCACTGGATGATTATCTGGCCGAGATTGGCTATCGCTTTAACTACGTCTACTACGTGGGCGATATCGATCGCGAGGGCGCGCGCATCGTCGAGCAGGCTCGCAATGCCAATGTGGTTGAGATTCGCCTGCATGCCGGCATGTACCGCGCCATGCTCGCCGAGCATAAGCGTCGCGTGAAGGCCGGCGGAGAGTGCGAGCCCGCGGCTGCCAACCAGGGTGTGCCGCAGAACCTGGCAGCGACGATCAAGGATCTGCCCATGGTTACGCGCGTGCAGTTCCGCAACGTGCTGCGCGAGGGCGGGCGCATTCCGCAGGAGATTCTGATGACCGCAGACTATCGGGATGGCGACTCGGGAAGCTTCGACCGCATGCTGAACAATTAGCTCTCCCGGGGCCTGTGGTTACTTGGTTGTTGCATGCGGCTCGCTTTTCGGAACTGGGCTGATATTTTCTTGATGTTAGGCGCTCTTGGTCCTTTCGGGCTTGGGGCGTCTGTCTTATATAGGTAGATTCCTTGCGGGTTCGAATTCCTCCGCTTGCCCACAAGAAAGCGCTCCAGGTTCATAAGGGCCTGGAGCGCTGTGTTCTTAAGGGCTGGGACGGAGGGATTCGAACCCCCAACAGCCGGCACCAAAAACCGGAGTTCTACCGTTGAACTACGTCCCAATGTGTGGTGTTGCCCAAAAGCAACTCGTTTAGTTTACCTAATCTGCGAGGGCATCGCAAACGCCATCGAGCAGGCGTACGGCGAGTGTCTGCGCGTCGCTGGCCGTGAAAGTGCCGTTGTAGCGCGTCATGCCCGTGAGCTCAATGCGAATGCGAGCCGGCTTCTGCTGCGCGGCGACATTGGCGGTGCGGATGCGCTGGGCCAGGTTGTGGCACTCGGCGAGGGCAATCGTGGCGCGCGGTGCGGCGTCGGCGGGCAGCTCGTCGCTTGCGATTTCGAGCACCAGGTCAACGTCGGTTGGGACCTCGGAGTCACAGAGCATCATGCCGCTGTTGTCGGTCGTTGCCGTGGCGATATTCCACATGCGCGACGCAACGCTGCGTGCGATGGGGTCCTCGCCGATAACGGCAATCTGGAAGCGCTCGAGCACGTTGGCGGCGCGAGCAAAACCGATGCGGGACTCGGCTTCGGTGACCGAGGGCTTGCCCTCCCACACATGGTGCAGGCGGTTGATGTAGGCGTAGGTGTCCTGGAAGGCCATGCCGTCGGCAAACAGGCCGACATTTTCCTGGAACTGCTGCAGGGCGGCCTCGGTATGCGGACCAAAGTAGCCGTCGTCTTCGCCACAGGCAAAGCCCAAAACGTTGAGAGCGCGCTGCAGGGCCTGCACATCGGCGCCATGGAAATTGGGCATGCGCAGATAGAGGGTGCGGTCGCCCAGCTTATACGAAGCGTCTACAAGGGCGCTCCAACAGGGGATATCGACGGCATGACCGGCAGCAAGGCCGCTGTCGAGCCTGAAGGTGCTGACGGCCTGCTCAGTGGTGGCTCCAAAGTACTTGTCGGTGACTTCGGCGGCATCAATCGTGTAGCCGAGCTGCAGGAGACGAGACTGCACGTCCTCGACGGCTGCTCCTTGCATGCCCGTTGTAATAGGTTCCATGAACGAACCCCTTTCGGCGTACCATTCGTACTATTTGAGCGTCTGTCGGATAGACAACGCAAAGGGATGCATAAACATGCACTCAACAGTGTAGCAAGTTGTGCCTAAATACGCTGCTGACAGATTTTATAACCCCCGTTAGTTAAGGCGCTCCACAAAGAAATCTGCCATGGAGAGGAACAGCTCGCGTGCGTGCGGATCAAGCTCAACGTTCTCGATGGCCGCTTTGGCCTTAGCGGTCAGGTCGAGCGCGTAAGTGTGGGCGTAATCGATGGAGCCGGTCTCCTGGAAGATCTCCACGGCGCGTGCGAGCTGCGCGGGATCATCGGTGCCCGAGGAAAGAATCGCCTCGACCTCGTCGTGGTGGCGCTCATCAGAGAGGGCGTGTACGGCGACAAGCGTGCGCTTGCCCTCGGTGATGTCGGTGCGGAAGTCCTTGTTGGCGGCTTCCTTAGTGCCGACAAGGTTGAGCAGGTCGTCCTGAATCTGAAAGGCAAGGCCCGTGTGCAGGCCAAAGGCGCGCAGCGCTTCGATTTGCTCATCGTTGCCGCCGCCGATAATGGCTCCGGCGGCAAGCGGCGTGGCTCCGCTGTAAAACGCGGTCTTGTGCGTCGCCATGTCCAGGTAGTCATCAACCGAGATATCAAAGCGCCCGTCACGGACCCAACCCAGGTCGAGTGCTTGACCCTCAATGGTGCGGACGATCATCTCGGTAAGCTCGTGGAGCACGCGCAGCTTCACGTCGGACTCCAGCGTGGGGTCGTCGAGAACCGTCTTGGTGACCATGGTGAGCGCCAGGTCGCCACAATTGATGGCAAGGCCCGTGCCCTCGGTAAGGTGCATGCAGGGCTTGCCTCGACGAAGCTGTCCGTTGTCGGCGATGTCGTCGTGGATCAGCGCGCCCGACTGGAAATGCTCGATGGCTGCCGCGGCGCTGCGGGCGCTCTCAAAGCTACCGCCCACTGCGGTTGCGGCGAGCATGCAGATAAGCGGGCGGTGGCGCTTGCCGGCGTTGGCCGTAAAAGCCGAGAGCGGCGCATACAGGTAGCGCTCGATATCGGCAGAGGTCGCCTGTCCGTCAAAGAACGTGGCCAGATAGGCGTTAATCTGGTCAAAGTGCTGGGCTAAAAAGCTGGTAAACGGACTGGACACGGGTTCTCGCATTCTTTCTGAGGTTGCGTTGATGCAATATGCAGACAACATATTGCCACATTAGGGCGTTTGGCGCGGCAGTTTTGGCGATTTAGGACAACGGGCGTGCGTTTGATGGAGCGCGCCTAAATCAGCCTAAAATGCTCGAGCGCCGCAACGACACCGTCGTGATCGACGGTGTCGGTCACGTAATCGGCCTTATCCTTGAGATAGTCCGGTGCATTGCCCATGGCGATACCGACATCGACGGCGTTCATCAGCGAGACGTCATTGCTGGCGTCGCCGATGCCGTATACGGTTCCGTGGTGGGGATCGAGGGCGTCGAGTACAGACTGGATGCCCCCGCGCTTCGTGCATTCGCGGGGCGAGATTTCGGTTACCTCGAGTTCGAGCTCGTTAAAGCACAGCAGCGGCTCAAGTGCCTTATCTTGAGCGATGTGGTTGGCGAGCGATGTAGACATCAAGATCTTGTAGACACTGTAATGTTGCAGCTGCGTGACTGCGTCGCCCAGGGTGCGCGCGTATCCGGGAGCATCGGGCGCATCGGCACTCATGCGCACGACGCCGTTGAGGCCCTCAAAGCGGATGACCTCGCCCGATTGCTCAAGGTAGGGGGCAAGACGCTGCAGCATACTGGGCGTCATCGACAGATCGCGAATTGTGTGTCCGTTGATCTCGGCGTAACCGCCCGCAAGACAGACGATGCCGGTCCAGGGCAGCTCAAGAAGTTTGGGGTGGATGCAGCTCAGGGTACGTCCCGTGCAGATAAAGGCCATGTTGCCGTTGGCGACAAACTCGCGGATTGCCTGCGAAACCGCCTCGTTGGGATAGGGGGAGAGGTCCCGCTCGTCTTCGGGAAGGTCTTGGGCGAGCCTGGGGTCTTGCCAGGCGAGCGTTCCGTCGATATCGAAGAAGCAAATATTGCCGCGCTTATGGGCCGCGCTGGCGGCAGGGGAGGCCGAGGTGGTGGGCACAAATTCCGGCTCGAGGCCCATGATCTGGTCAAAATGCTCTTTAACGCGGGGAACGGAGATGCCGATAATCACCTGGGCGGTCTTGCCCGTAATGATGAGGCCCTTGGCGCCCACTGCGACAAACGACGCGTTATCTGCAACGATGGAAGGGTCTGCGACCTCGACGCGCAGGCGCGTGGCGCAGTTGGTTGCGCCCACGATATTGCCAACGCCACCTAAAAGCTGAATTACCCGCTCAGCGAGGACGTGATCTTGATCGGATCGACTATTGACCTCGTCATTGGGAGATTGCTCTTTGGCAAAGTCGCTTCCCGTTAAACAATCGATTGCCGCGCGATTGACGACATGATCCTCGCGGCCCGGAGTCTTAAGGTCATAGACCAAGATGAGTGCTCGAAAACTAACAAAAAAGATGAGGCTAAAGGCAAGGCCGATACCGAGCGCCAAAAGATAGGCACCGGCATGCGTGCGCATGAGCGGAATAAAGTTGAAGGCTGCCATCTCCATGAGGCCGCCCGAGAAGATGCCGACGATGCCAAAGAGATTCATGGCTGTGGCAAGGCAAGACGATAAGACGGCGTAGAGCAAAAAGAGCCCGGGGTGGGTGAACATAAAGAGAAACTCGAGTGGCTCGGTAACGCCGCAAACCACCGAGGCGATGATGGCGGGAACAAGGATGACCCTGAGGCCGGCGCGGCGCTCGGGTTTTGCGGTGGAGTAGAACGCAGCTGCGATGGCAGGAAGGCCAAAGAGCTTGACCCAGCCGGTGGCGGTAAAACCGGCCCACGGCGCAAGCTCATTAAGGGGGCGCGTGCTATGGGAGAGGATGGGGAGCAAACTGCTCCACGTGGCGTAGATGCCGTCGTTAATGACCAGGTTGTCGTAGTAGATCGGCATGTAGAGCAGGTGGTGCAGGCCAAAGGGCTCGAGTGCTCGTTCTAAAAAGACAAAGATGCCCACGCCAAAGGGACCGACGCCTGCAAGCGCGTGACGCAGCGTATCGGTTACATCGTATACGTAGGGCACGATGGCGGCCGAGATAGCAGCAAGGGCAAACACGGCAAAAAAGCTGATGAGGTAGACCAGCGAGGAGCCCGAGAAGGTGCCGAGCCAATCGGGAACCTTGGCATCGTAGAAGCGGTCATGGATGGCAACGACGGTTGCCGATACCGCCAGCGGGCCGATAATGCCGGTGTCGAGCGTCTTGATGCCGTCGATGACGGTGATACCGCTGGCGGAGGTCAAAGATGACGGGTACTCAAGTCCAAGGTTGTCTCCGCTCAGCTTAATGATCTCGCTCAAAAAGAAGCAGTAGGCAAAATAGGCGACGAGAGCCTCGAGGCAGCAACGAGCCGGTTGTTTTTGGGCAAGACCGATGGGCAGCGCTACGGCAAAAAGGAGCGGGAGGCGTTTAAAGACCGTCCACGAGCCGCGCTGGATGATAGCCCAGAAAACGTACCAAGGGGTTCCGTATACGGCGAGATCGCCGACGATGTCCGCAGTCGTTGCGAGAGCGGAGACGCCGACCATGAGGCCTGATATAGAAAACAGCATGGCGGGCGCGAACATTGCCCCGCCAAAGCGTTGGATTTTTTGCAGCATGTTCTGCCTTCCGAATATCGAGGCGCGTTGCGCGTGGGGAAACGTTTAAACAATGGATTCATTGTAGAGGACCAGACGATTGTCATACCGGCAGTTTTGAGCGAAACCGGTTTGAGCGTGACAGAAACCGTCAACGGTTAAATCCTGTCGCTTTGCCGATAATCGGTTTAAACAACTTCAAGAAATGCTATCGTGCCTAGCCATACATATTCATTAGAGGTGAAGTCATGCCAAAAGCGATTTACGAAGGAATCTACCGCGAGATCCGTTCGCGCATCATTAACGGGACTTATGCGTTTCAGGAGATGCTGCCAACCGAAGCCGAGCTGACCGCGGAATTTGGCTGCACGCGCAATACCGTTCGACGCGCCTTGAGCATGCTGGCCGACCAGATGTTTGTGCAGCCTATACACGGCAAGGGCGTGCGCGTTATTTGGCTCAAGGGTGAAACCGACATGCTGGGCGCACTCGAGGAAGTCGAGTCGTTTGGCGAATTTGCAAAGCGCAACAATGCCGTTGCATCGACGGACGTTAAGTCTTTTGAGCATTTGATTTGCACCGAGCAACTCTCTCGTCGCCTGGGCTTTAAGGTGGGCGAGGAGTTGATTCGCGTGGTGCGTGTCCGAAGCCTCAACGGCAACGCGCGCCAAGTGGACCATGGTTACTTTTTGGAGTCAATCGCCAAGGGCCTGACGCCCGAGATCGCCGCAAAGTCAATTTACGACTATCTGGAGCACAAACGCGGCGTCAAGGTGATGGCGAGTCGCCGTACAGTGAGCGTCGAGCTTGCCAACGATGAGGACTGCAGCTATCTTGACCTCGGCAAATACAACTGCGTTGCCGTCATGGAGAGCCAGTCGTACACCTCGGACGGCATCTTGTTCGAGGTCACGCATGCCCGCACGCATCCCGAGATCTTCCACTACCGCGTCAACTCCAAGCGATAGCCGGCTAGCTTGCAGCCTGACGAGACTCATGCCCTCAAAGCGAAAGCGCCCGGTCAAACCGACGATGCATCGGCTTGACCGGGCGTTTTCTCTGCATTTGATAACAAATAATTGTTTATACAAAACTTGTCAAGTATCAAGTTGAAATTACCGTTCACCGAAGTTTTTCTACCGCTCTAGTAATACTTGTTCAAACAAGTAGCCAAATAGCGTATCGTACAAATCAGCAAAAGGGGCAAAGTCCCCGAGCCAATCTCCGAAGGCGGCGGCAAAGGGTGCCGCCACGGTGTGAAAGGGTGGATTGTAATGAAGAACGAAATGAGCAGAAGGCAGTTCCTGGGCTTTGCTGGTTCCGCGGCTGCGGTTCTTGGTCTGGGTCTCGTGGGCTGCGGTGGCTCCGCCGGCTCCGGCTCCTCTGCTTCTGGTGACGCTGCCGAGGTCTACTTCCTCCAATTTAAGCCCGAGGTCGACAAGGAGTGGAAGGAGATCGCCAAGGCGTACAAGGAGGAGAAGGGCGTCGAGGTCAAGATCGTGACCGCCGCCTCCAACACCTACGAGGAGAAGCTCAAGTCCGAGATGTCCAAGAGCTCCGCTCCGACCCTGTTCCAGGTCAACGGCCCCACCGGTCTTAAGAACTGGAAGGATTACTGCGCCGACCTGTCCGATACCAAGCTCCGCGGTGAGCTCATTGACGACTCCCTGGCTCTGCAGTCCGATGGCAAGGATCTGGGTATCGACTGGGTCCAGGAGAGCTACGGCATCATCTACAACAAGCAGCTGCTCGAGAAGGCTGGCTACAAGGCCGAGGACATCAACTCCTTCGACAAGCTGAAGGCTTGTGCTGACGACATCCAGGCCCGCAAGGACGAGCTTGGCGTTGAGGGTGCCTTCACTTCTGCCGGCATGGATGACTCCTCCAGCTGGCGCTACACCACCCACCTCGCCAACCTCCCGCTCTACTACGAGTTCGAGAAGGAGCACAACCAGGAGGACGACGAGATCAAGGGCGAGTATCTCGACAACTTCAAGCAGATTTTCGACCTGTACATCACCGACTCCACCTGCGATCCTTCGCAGCTTGCCTCCAAGACCGGCGACGACGCCACCAACGAGTTCGCAACCGGCAAGGCCGTCTTCTATCAGAACGGCTCTTGGGCATACGCTGACCTCACCAAGGCCGGTATGACCGACGACCAGCTCGGCATGCTGCCGATCTACATCGGCGTCGACGGCGAGGAGAACCAGGGCCTGTGCTCCGGCGGCGAGAACTACTGGTGCGTGAGCTCCCAGGCTTCCGAGGATGCCCAGAAGGCCACCGAGGACTTCATGTACTGGTGCGTCACCGCTGACACCCCGACCAGCATCATCGCCGACAAGATGGGTCTGACCGCTCCGTTCAAGAGCGCCAAGGAGACCACCAACGTCTTCTCGCAGCAGGCCGTTGCCATGGCCAAGGACGGCAAGAAGACCGTCGCTTGGGACTTCGTCTACATCCCCTCCGAGGAGTGGAAGAAGAACCTCAAGCAGGCTCTCATTGCTTATGCTGCCGACAACACCAAGTGGGACGGCGTCAAGAACGCCTTCGTCGATGGCTGGAAGACCGAGAAGGCTGCTTCCGAGTAAGCAGTTGCTGCCCAAGCTATCTGATTAGCGACAGGGGGCGGGCAGACGTAGGTTTGCCCGCCCCCTGCATATTGAAAGGACCCTTCTATGGGCAAAGCACTCAAGCGCTGGTGGCCGCTCTTTATGCTGCCCACGTGCCTGGCGTTTATGATCGGGTTCGTGATCCCTTTTATCCAGGGCTTCTATCTCTCGTTCTGCCAGTTTATTACTATTAACAACGCGCACTTTGTCGGTATCGCGAACTACGTGCGCGCGCTGTCCGATCCGCAGTTTGCCACGTCGTTCTTCTTTACTGTGGCGTTTGCCTTCCTGTCGACGGTGCTCATCAACGTGATCGCCCTGGCAATTGCGCAGGCGCTCACCCGCAAGGCGCTCAAAGGCACCAACATCTTCCGTACGATTTTCTTTATGCCTAACCTGATCGGCGGCATCGTGCTGGGCTACATCTGGCAGATTCTGATCAACTGCCTGCTCTCCAACGTGGGCGCCCAGCTCATTGCCCTTAACTCCGCTGCCGGCTTCTGGGGCCTTATCATCCTGACCCTGTGGCAGCAGGTCGGCTACATGATGATCATCTACATCGCTGGTCTGCAGTCCATTCCGTCCGACTACATCGAGGCCGCCAAGGTCGACGGTGCCACGGCATGGCAGACGTTTTGGAAGGTTAAGATCCCTAACCTGATGCCGACCATCACCATTTGCCTGTTCCTGTCCATCACCAACGGCTTTAAGCTGTTCGACCAGAACCTCGCCCTTACCGGCGGCGCCCCCGCGCACTCCACCGAGATGCTCGCCCTGAACATCTACAACACGTTCTATTCGCGTGCCGGTATCGCATGGCAGGGTATCGGTCAGGCCAAGGCGGTTATCTTCTGCATCCTGGTCGTAGCCATCTCCATGATTCAGCTTAAGGCCACGAGGTCCAAGGAGGTGCAGCAGTAATGAAACGCGATAAGGTTATCAACCGCGCGCTCTCGATTTTCTTTACGATCCTGTCGCTCGCGTGGATCTACCCCGTGTTTATGATTGCGCTCAATTCCTTTAAGAAAGCGACCGCAATCAGCACCACCACGGCATTCGATCTGCTCACGCCCGAGACGTTCAACGGCCTTGCAAACTACGTGCACGCCCTTAACGAGCAGGGCTTTGCCTCGGCATTTATGTACTCGCTCATCATCACGGTCACGTCGGTCGTGCTGATCTTGGTGTGCTGCTCCATGTGCGCTTGGTACGTGGTTCGCGTCAACAGCAAGATCTCGAACTTCTTCTATTACCTGTTCGTCTTCTCGATGGTCGTGCCCTTCCAGATGCTCATGTTCACGCTGTCCAATTTGGCGGACCGCATCGGCTTCAACACGCCGTTCAACATCTGCTTTATCTATCTGGGCTTTGGCGCGGGCCTGGCGGTCTTTATGTTCGCCGGCTTTGTAAAGAACATCCCACTCGAGATCGAGGAGGCGGCCATGATCGACGGCTGCAACCCGGTCCAGGTGTTCTTTAAGATCGTCCTTCCCATCATGAAGCCCACCTATCTTTCGGTCGGCATTCTCGAGACCATGTGGGTCTGGAACGACTACCTGCTGCCCTACCTTACGCTCGACTCCACCAAGTACAAGACCATTCCTATCTTGATCCAGTACTTCCGCGGCGGCTACGGCCACGTCGAGCTCGGCCCCATGATGGCTTGCATCATGATGGTCGTTGTCCCCATCGTCATCATGTACATCCTCTGCCAGAAGTACATCATCGACGGCGTGGTGGCAGGTGCCGTCAAGGGCTGATGCCGTAACTGTTTTGCAAGTTTCTGCGGCGCCCCTCAGCGCGGCGCCGCACATCGAAAGGTAAAGACATGGCCGAGATCGTTCTCAAACATGTTCAGAAGGTGTATCCCAACACCGAGTCCAAAAAGAAGGGCTTCTTTGGCAAAAAGAAGAAGACCGAGGAGAAGAAGCATAACCTTAAGGTTACCGAGGATGGCGTGCTCGCTGTAGAGGACTTCAACCTCACCGTTCACGACCAGGAGTTCGTCGTCCTCGTTGGCCCGTCTGGCTGCGGTAAGTCCACGACGATGCGCATGGTCGCCGGCCTGGAGGACATTACCTCGGGCGACGTGCTCATCGACGGCAAGCGCGTCAACGACGTGGCGCCCAAGGACCGCGACATCGCCATGGTGTTCCAGAGCTATGCTCTGTACCCCAACATGACGGTGTACGAGAACATGGCGTTTACGCTTGAGCTCAAGAAGGTCCCCAAAGACGAGATCGACCGCAAGGTTCGCTCCGCTGCCGAGATCTTGGGTATCACCGAGTACCTCGACCGCAAGCCCAAGGCGCTTTCGGGCGGCCAGCGCCAGCGTGTCGCTATCGGCCGCGCCATCGTGCGTGATCCTAAGGTCTTCCTGATGGACGAGCCGCTGTCCAACCTGGACGCCAAGCTGCGTAACCAGATGCGTGCCGAGCTCATCAAGCTGCGCCACGAGATCAAGGGCACGTTCATCTATGTTACTCACGACCAGACCGAGGCCATGACTCTCGGCGACCGTATCGTGGTCATGAAGGACGGCGTTGTCCAGCAGATCGCCACGCCGCAGGAGGTCTTCAACCATCCCGCGAACATCTTCGTCGCCGGCTTCATCGGCGTGCCGCAGATGAACTTCTTCGATGCCCAGCTGGTGCGCTCGGGCGACGGCTTTACCGTCAAGACCGACGACATGAATGTCGCGCTGGCCCCCGAGACCTGCGCTCAGCTCGCCCTTAATTGGGACGGCGGCGACGTGAAGGAGATCACGGCCGGCGTACGTCCCGAGCAGATTCTGCTTGCCGAAAAGGGCGAGGAGGGTGCGCTTCAGGGCACCATCGAGGTGACCGAGCTCATGGGCTCGACCGAGCATGTCCACGTGACCGCTCCCGATGGCCAGTTTGTCCTGATCATTCCCGTTGTCGACCTTGAGGCCAAGGGTGCGCTCAAGGCGGGCGACACCATCTGGTTCAAGTTTGAGAAGAACGCGACCCATCTCTTCGATAAGGTGTCTGGCAAGAACCTTATCTAGGCCCGATCCAATCAGGCCCTCCTTTTGGGCGACTGCGGCTTTGCCATCCTTTTGCCGCGGTCACATATAAGACTCCCCTCCCGTCCACTGGGCGAGAGGGGAGCCTTTCTTTGTGCTGGGGCCGTTGATCTGCCGGTTTGTCTTGATCTGTAACAGGAGGAGGGCCAAATTGGGTCTAGATGTTACAGATTGAGACAGCATCGAGCTGCCTATCCTTTCATCTCGATCTGTAACACGGGAGGCTGATTTCGGCAGCTACCTGTTACAGAACGAGATTGTTTGGTCGAGACAAATCACGGGCCGGCGTATGGGCACAAAAAACGGAGCCGCGTTGCCGCGACTCCGCTTTCAAGAGGATGGGTAAGGGAAGCGAATTAGCTCAGGTGCCAGATCTCGTCGTTGTACTGGGAGATCGTGCGGTCGGACGAGAAGGTGCCGGCGTTGGCGATGTTGATCAGCGCCTTGCGCATCCAAGCGTCCTGGTCCTCGTAGTCGGCTAGCACGCGCTCCTTAGTCTGGATGTATTCCTCAATGTCGAGCAGGGCCATAAACCAATCCTTGCCCTTAATGTCGTCGTGCAGGCGCTGCAGGCGCTCAGCGTTGCCGGTCGCCATAAAGGCAGGGTTGGTGATGAAGTCCACCAGCAGTTTAATGCCGGGCTTGCGGTAGAGCGCACCGGCGTTGTAGGTGCCGTCGGCGTAGAGCTGCTCAACCTGTTTGGACGAGGCACCAAAGGTGTAGATGTTCTCGTCACCCACGAGCTCGGCAATCTCCACGTTGGCACCGTCAAGCGTGCACAGGGTCAGGGCGCCGTTGAGCATGAACTTCATGTTAGAGGTGCCGCTCGCCTCCTTGGAGGCCAGGCTGATCTGCTCGGAGATGTCGGCAGCGGGAATCACGCGCTCGGCGGCGGTGACGTTGTAGTTCTCGATCATGACAACCTGCAGGTAGGGGGCCACGTCGGGGTCGTTGGCGATCCACTGGGAAAGCGTCAGGATTAGGTGGATGATGTCCTGAGCGATGGTATAGGCAGGCGCTGCCTTGCCGCCAAAGATGATGGTGACGGGGTGTTCGGGCTTGTTACCGTTCTTGATGTCGAGATACTTCCAGATGATGTAGAGCGCGAGCATCTGCTGGCGCTTGTACTCGTGGATACGCTTGACCTGAACATCGATGATGGCGTTGGAGGGGATCGTCACGCCCTGTTCGAGCGCCATAAACTCGCGCATGATGGTTTTGGCTTCGGCCTTGGTGGCGGCCAAGCGCTCAAGAATGCTCTTATCGTCGGCGAAGTCGGCGAGCTTGCTCAAGTCGCCGGTGCTGCGCCAATCGGTGCCAATCACATCGTCGAGCAGGCTGGCAAGCGCGGGGTTGGCTCCCTGGATCCAGCGGCGGAAGGTGATGCCGTTGGTCTTGTTGGAGAACTTCTCGGGGTAGATCTCGTAGAACGGATGAAGCTCGGTGTCCTCCAGAATCTTGGTGTGGAGTGCGGCGACGCCGTTGATGGAGAAGCCAAAGTGGATGTCCATGTGGGCCATGTGGACGGTGTCGTATTCGTCGATGATGGCGACGCGTGGGTCGTCGTGCTCGGCCTTTGCGATCTCATCGAGCTTGACGATAATGTCGGCGATGGCAGGGGAGACCTTCTGCAGGCTGGTGAGCGGCCACTTCTCGAGCGCCTCGGCAAGAATCGTGTGGTTAGTGTAGGCGACCATGGAGCGCACGATGGCAACGGCCTCGTCAAACTCGATGTCGTGCTCGGTGGTGAGCAAGCGAATGAGCTCGGGGATGACCATGGTGGGGTGCGTGTCGTTAATCTGGACCACGGCGTAGTCGGCCAGATCGTGCAGATTGCTGCCGCGCTCGATGGCCTCGTCGATCAGGAGCTGGGCGGCGTTGCTCACCATGAAGTATTCCTGGTAGATGCGAAGCAGGCGGCCCTGCTCGTCGGAATCGTCGGGGTAGAGGAACAAGGTGAGGTTCTTGGCGATCTCGGTCTTGTCGAAGTCGATGGAGCTGCCGGGGACCAGGCCGTCGTCGACGCTTGCCAGGTCGAACAGACGCAGGCGATTCTTGGCGGGCTGGCCGTAGCCAGGCACGTCGATGTTGACGAGCTTGGAGGTAACGGCAAAATCGCCGAACTCAACAGTGTAGGAGCGGTCGTCATCAATCAGGATATCCTGCTCGCCGAGCCACTCGTCGGGGACGGCCTTCTGCTGATTGTCGACAAAGCGCTGACGGAACAGGCCGTAGTGGTAGTTGAGGCCCACGCCGTCGCCGGTCAGGCCCAGCGTGGCGATGGAATCCAGGAAGCACGCGGCCAGGCGGCCCAGGCCGCCGTTGCCGAGCGACGGCTCGACCTCAAACTCCTCAATCTTATTGAGGTCGTGGCCCGCGGCGGTGAGCTGGTCCTTAACCTCGTTGTAGATACCGAGGTCGATCATGTTGTTGATGAGCAGCTTGCCGATCAAGAATTCGGCGGAGATGTAATAGAGCTTTTTCTTGCCATTGTTGAGCGGGCAGGCGGCTGAGCGCTCCTGCACGAGCTTAGCGAGCAGTTTGTAAATGCGACGGTCATCGAGCTGCTCGAGCGAGATGCCAAAAGACTGCTTGGCGAGTTCTGCGAGATTGATACGGGGCATGTTTCCTCCTGTGGTGAGTCGACGACATGTCAGAAATTCAAAAGAAGCCCGCGCGAGGGGATTGGGGTGGCCTCGCGCGGGAAAAGCGGTCGCGTCCGCACGGTGGGGTGGGGTCGGGCGCGGTGGCTCCTATTGGGGAAGCTCGATCTCGGCTTCCGACGGGATGCGGAAGTAGGTTTCGGTCCAGTCGGTGAGCTTGTGCTCGAGCTCGCGGGTGATGGCGCCATCGAGCATGCGCCAGGTCCAGTTGCCGCCCAGGGTGGCGGGAGTGTTGATGCGCGCCTCGTTGCCCAGGTTGAGCAGGTCTTGCATGGTGTAGATGCAGGTATCGCTCACGCTGGCGGCGATGGTGCGGTTGAGTGCATCGGCCATGGGCTCACCGGCCTGCTGGTGGGTGTACAGGGCCGCCTGCTCGCGCTGACGCGGGGTGGCCGTTCCCTCAAACCAACCGCGCGCCGTCTCGTTGTCGTGTGTGCCCACATAGGCGACGGTGTTGGCGATGTAGTTATGCGGCAGGTAATACGAGTTGGTGCCCTCAAAGGCAAACTGCAGGATCTTCATGCCGGGGAAGCCCGAGTTGTTGCGCATGTCGATGACGCCGGGGGTGAGGAAGCCCAGGTCCTCGGCAATGATGGGAAGCGTGCCGAGCTTTTCCTCGAGCGTCTTGAAGAGCTTGAGGCCGGGACCCTGCGTCCACGAACCGTAGGACGAATCGGGCGAGGAGAACGGCACCTCCCAATAGGCTTCGAAGCCGCGGAAGTGATCCAGGCGGATGACGTCGTACATGTCGAGGGCGGCGCGAATGCGGCCCTCCCACCAGGAGAAGCCGTCTGCTTCCATGGCGTCCCAGTCGTAGATGGGATTGCCCCAGTACTGGCCGGTGGCCGAGAACTGGTCGGGCGGCGTGCCGGCGACGCTCACGGGATTGCCGGCGGCGTCGATCTTAAATAGCTCAGGTGTCGCCCACATCTCGACGGAGTCACGCGAGACATAGATGGGCAGGTCGCCGATGATGAGAATGTCGCGCTCGTTGGCATAGGCCTTGAGGCGGCTCCACTGGCGATCGAAGAAGTACTGCGTCATCTGGTGGTAGAGCATACGCGCCGGATGGTCGGCGCAGACCTTGGCGGAAGCCTCGCCGCGGGTGCGGAGCTCCGCGGGCCACTCCCAAAACGCCTTGAGACCGCACTCCTCTTTGACGGTCATGAACTCACAGTAGGGGATGAGCCAGTCCTCGTTGGCCTGGATAAAGTCATCGAAATCGGCCGGCTTGTCGGCAGCAAAGCGCTCGGCGGCGCGGTCGAGAATCTGACGGCGGCCGCCAAAGATAGCACCGTAGTCGACATTGCTGGGGTCGGATCCCAGATACACGCCATCGATATCGCGCTGCTCCAGATACCCTGTCTCGATAAGCTCGGCAAAGTCGATAAAGTTGGGGTTGCCTGCGCGGGCCGAGAACGACTGATAAGGCGAATCGCCATAGCTGGTCGTCGTAAGGGGCAGAATCTGCCAGTAATGTTGTTTGCACGAGGCGAGAAAATCGACGAAGTCGTAGGCATTCCAGCCAAAGCCGCCGATTCCGTATGGTCCGGGCAGAGATGAGACGGGCATGAGGACGCCGCTTGCACGCTCCATGAATGCGCTCACCAACCTTCTTGTTGTGGGGTCGGCCTGCAGATGGATAGACAGCCCGTCCCCGAGTTTCTAATTCGATATGCTTATTGTAGAGCATGTTGTTTAAACATGTACAGGCAAGATAGAAAAGTTGGGCGGATTTCGGTGAATGGTTACGCGCCATAAAAAAGCCCCAGTCTCGCATCGTGAGACCGGGGCAAGAACAGTATGTAGGTTTTTGCTACTCGGCGTCGGCGAAGCCGTTGGGATTGTGGCTCTGCCAATTCCAGCTGTCGCGGCACATGTCCGCGATGTCGTACTGGGCCTTCCAGCCCATCATGCGCTCGGCCTTAGAGGCATCGCACCAGTTGGCAGCGATGTCGCCGGCGCGGCGCTCGCGGATCACGTAGGGCAGCTCCTTGCCACAAGCCTTGGAGAAGGCGGCGACGACCTCGAGTACCGAGGTACCGGTGCCGGTGCCCAGGTTAAAGATCTCGACGCCGGTTTTGCCGTTCATCCAGTTAAGGGCGGCAACGTGACCAGAGGCCAGATCGCACACGTGGATGTAGTCGCGCACGCCGGTGCCGTCGGGGGTGGGGTAGTCGTTGCCAAAGACCTGAACGGCCTCGAGCTTGCCCACGGCGACCTGGGCGACATAGGGCACCAGGTTGTTGGGGATACCCTTGGGGTCCTCGCCGATCAGGCCCGACGGATGAGCGCCGATGGGGTTGAAGTAACGGAGCAGCACGACGTCCCACTCGGGGTCGGCGGTGTGGACGTCCATGAGGATCTGCTCGATCATCCACTTGGTCCAACCATAGGGGTTGGTCGCGGGCTTCTTTGGATCCTCCTCGGTGACGGGCGGGTTGTCCGGGTCGCCGTAGACGGTCGAGGAGCTCGAGAAGATGATGGACTTGCAGCCATGGTTGCGCATGACGTCGATGAGCACCAGGGTGTTCTCGATGTTGTTGTGGTAGTACTCGACGGGCTTGCTCACCGACTCGCCGACGGCCTTAAAGCCGGCGAAGTGGATGACGCGGTCGATCTGGTGGGTATCGAAGATCTTGTTCATCGCATCGCGGTCGAGCACGTTGGCCTCGTAGAAGGTGAGGTTCTTGGCGGCCTCGTCGCCCACGATGGTCTTGACGCGGTCAATGGCAACGGCACTGGAGTTGGAGAGGTCATCGACGACGACGACCTGGTAGCCGCCCTCGAGCAGCTGAACGACGGTGTGCGAGCCGATAAAGCCGGCGCCACCGGTTACGAGGACGCAGGTGTCTTTGGGGTCGAGTGCTTTGGACATGTAGTCTCCTATCGAATCAGGAACACTTCTTGAGGGGAGTATAGCGCAGGCCGGGGTGCCAAGAACGTGCGCGGCAGGAAAAGCAAAGGATTATGTTAACGTACTCATACAAGAGCTTGCGTGCGCATAACCTGATCTTTGGCATTTGCTTACGAGCCGTCGACCTTGCAGTTTCCTGCCGTTCGTGGAAATCGTTGGGACGCGCCATATGTACGCTAATATGTATGAGTTGAGCGACATATAAATAAGCATGTAACGGAGTACATATGTCACCAAACAGCGATTCCATCCTTTCCCAGGAGCTCTCGCGCCGCACTGTCCTTAAGGCCCTGTTCGGCGCCGCTTCTGCGGCAGTTCTTTTTGGCTTGCCCACTCGCGCCCATGCGGCGGAGGCTTCCAAAGAAACCACCGATAAACTGAATGCCGCCCAGGCCCAGCTCGACGAGGTTCAGGCCCAGCTCGACAGCATCGCAAATGAATACGCGGCGCTGGCCAACAAGAACGCCCAGACCCTCAACGATATCGAGGGCGTACAGGGCAAGATTGACAGCACGCAGACGCAGATCGATGAAAAGAAGGCCGAGCTCAAAAAGAAGCGCGACGATCTTTCCGATCGCGTTTCCGCCAGCTATAAGTCGGGCGGTACCAACATCCTGTCGCTGCTGCTCGCTTCGGGTTCGTTTGAGGAGCTCGTCGCCAATGCGCACTATGTTGAGAAGATCAACAAGAGCGACCGCGACGCAATCGAGGACATTCAGACCATCCAGGAAGAGCTCGATGCGCAAAAGACAGAGCTTGAGTCGCAGAAGGCCGACTTAGAGAAGCTCAAGGACCAGCAGACTGCCCAGATGCAGGACATGCAGGCCAAGCAGCAAGAGGTCCAGACCGTGCTGAACGGTCTTTCCGACGACGTCAAGGAGCTCATGGCTCAACGCGATTCCGAGATTCTCGCTGCCGCCCAGGCCGAGGAGGCTGCCAGGAAGGCCGCCGCCGCTGCCGCAGCCGCCGCGAACAAGAACAATTCCTACTCGGGTGGTTCGAGCTCGGGCGGTGGATCGTATGCGCCCGGAACTCCGCAGCAGAATGCCGGCTCGGGCAAGCAGCAGGCCGTCGTCAACGCGTGCTACTCCACACCTTCGCCGGGTCAGAACTGGTGCGCGGCGTGGGTTACCAATGTCTTCCGTAACGCCGGCGTTGGCTACTTTGGCGGTAACGCGTGCGATATGTTTAACGCCTGGTGCTATAGCTCCGACCGCTCGGCGCTGCAGGTGGGCATGATCGTGGCCGACTCCTCACATAGCGGCACCGGTGCGCCGGGCCTGCTGTATGGCCACGTGGGCATCTATATCGGCGGTGGCATCGTTATGAGTAACGAGGGTCCCATTACGTCGAAGTCGCTCGATTCGTTTATTTCGTTCTACGGTACGGGCTCTGGCGTGCGTTGGGGCTGGCTTGGCGGCATTGCGCTGTCGTAACGGCGGTTTGAAGTAAGTTGGTCCGTGGCTGCCCGAAAGGCATTAGGTTGCCCGCTCGGACAGTCCTGCTCGCACGGAGAGCACATTAAGTGCTCTCCGGCTCGTGCGGAACTCGCGATCAACCTTATGCCTCTCGGACTGTCCCGGCCCTCTTGGGTTCGGGGCGCTACGCACCGGACTGGTTGTCTGAATAAAAGAAAGTGAAGGCCCCTTTCGGGGCCTTCTTTGTTAGAGGAATTCGCCGACTCGGTGGACTTCGGGTTCTAGGTCTACGTTGAATTGGTCTTTGACGGTTGTTTGGATGTGGCGGATGAGTTCGTCGACATCGGCGGCGGTGGCGTGGTCGGCGTTGACGATGAAGCCGCAGTGCTTCTCGCTCACCTGCGCGCCGCCGATGGCGTGTCCGCGCAGGCCCGCATCCATGATGAGTTTGCCGGCAAAGTAACCCTCGGGGCGCTTGAAAGTGGAGCCAGCACTCGGCATGTCGAGCGGCTGCTTGTCCTCGCGGCGCTGGCGGTAGTCGTCCATGTCGGCCTTGATCATCGCAGCGTTGCCCGGGGCGAGGTTGAAGGTGGCTGAAAGCACGGTAAAGCCGTCGTCGGCGATGCGGCTCTTGCGATAGCCCAGATTGAGCTCATCGACATCGAACTCGATGATGTTGCCGCTGCCGCGGGTGCCGTCGTCGAGCTGGCGAGCAGGTTTGTAGACGCGCACGGACTCCAGCACATCGGCCATGCAGGCGCCGTAAGCTCCGGCGTTCATGTAGCAGGCGCCGCCGACCGATCCGGGGATGCCCGAGATGGGCTCCATGCCGGTGAGACCGGCCTCGGCTGCCGCCGCGGCGACATCGGAAAGCAAGGCGCCGGCCGCCGCCGTGACGTGCGTACCGTCGACCGTAATGTCGGAGAGGCCTTCGCCCAACGCCACGACGACGCCGCGGATACCCTTGTCGCCGACGAGCAGGTCGGAGCCGTTGCCCACGATGGTGAGCGGCAGATCGCAACGATAGCAGGTGTCAAGCGTGGCGACGAGTCCCTGCTCGGTATCGGGCGTGACAAAGACATCGGCCGGGCCGCCGATCTTAAACGTGGTGTGCTCGCGCATGGGCTCGCTCATCAGCACGTTGTCCTCGCCGGCAACGCCAGCGAGCGCGCAGAGCAGGTCCTCGTTAAAAAAGTCGTTCTCGTGCATACGAATATCCGCCTTTTGGTGGTCGTTGTCATCAATCGATTGCAATATACCCCACCCGGACGGATTTGGTGCGCTGGCGGCGATAAAACAGCCGTCTACCGGATTGGTAAAGTGTTTATCACCGAGGTAGAGGGGTAGTCGCTATACTTTCAAGAGATTGCGCGTAAACCCGGAAGGAGCGAGATGGCCAACAAAGTCACCCTCAAGCAGATCGCCCAGGAGGTGGGGCTTTCCCCCTCGTCGGTCTCGCTTGTGCTCAATAATCGGCCCTGTCGCATCTCGGAAGAAAACCGCAAGCTCATCAAGGAGGTCGCGGCGCGCAACCACTATGTTCCTAACCAGATTGCGCGTAGTCTGGTCATGCGCGAGTCGCGCACGCTGGGCCTTATTGTCCCTAACATCGAGAGCCGCTTTTTTGCCTCGCTCGCCGGTAGCCTGGAAAAGCGCTGCCGCGAGGACGGCTATGCGCTCTTCATTACCAGCTCGGGCGGAAGCGCCGATGACGATCTGGAGCTGCTGCGCCAGCTGGTGACGCGCGGCGTCGATGGCGTCTTCCTGGTCGTGGGCGACGAGTTCTCCGACGACCGCGCCCTGCGCGAAGAAGTCAGCCACCTGCCCATCCCGGCCGTAATGGTCGACCGTGCCATTGAGGGACTCGAGTGCGACAAGGTGATGTTCGATCACGAGATGGGCGGCTACATGGCCACCCGCTATCTGATCGAGCAGGGCCACCGTCGCATTGCCTGCTTGGTTAACGCGCGCCGTTCCAATACGGGGCGTAAGCGACTTGCCGGCTATGAGCGCGCGCTGCGCGAGGTTGGCCTGCCTATCGACGCACGCTTGGAGTTTGAGAGCGAGTACTACATTCCGAGTGCATACGAGGCCTCGGAGGCGGTGCTCGCAACTGATGCCACCGCCGTGTTCGCAAGCTCGGATAACATTGCCCTTGGTTTGCTCAAGCGCCTGCACGAGATGGGGAAGAGCATTCCGGGCGATATTTCGGTCGTAAGCTATGACAACTCGGCGGCCGACGTTCTCTTTGAGCCGGCGCTGACCGCCATTGAGCAGGATCCTGGTGTCCTTGCGGAGCATGCTTTTGGCTGCATGTCCAAGCGTCTTGCCGGTAGGGGCGGTAGGCGTGCCGAAGAAGTCGTTCTGGAGCCGGCGCTTATCGTGAAGGGCAGCGTGCTCGATCTTACCGAATGTAGCTAAGCGTACTTGTTTGTTTGCATAGATTGCATGCGGAGTGTCCGCTATTTGCCGGCGGGGCCGGGGTGCCTGCCTTGTTTTGAAAAGTGGGCTCCGCGAACTTCTCAAAACAAGGCAGGCACCCCGGCCCTCGTCCGTGAACTCTTCCGCTGGGCGAGCTATAGACGCCGCGCACCGATAGGGTAAGGCGGCGGCTTGAAATTGGTGCTATATTCAGCTTGAGTTGTTTAATGCTAGTACGGGAGGCTGATATGGGGCTGTTCAAGAAGAAAAACCCGCAGGATGCCTTTGATCCCGATGTGTTTACCATCACGGATACGATTTTGGACCCGCCGCGGTTTACGTTTTTGCCGGCTATCTACCAGGATGCCACGCATCGCAAGTGGGCCGTGCATCAGCGTGGTGCAGAGCCGAAGATTTTTGACTATGCGGACGTGTTGCAGTGCGAAGTGGCCGAGGCGGGCGATCCGGAGGCCGAAGAAGCGGTCTCTAAACAGGAATTTGCCCAGCGTATCCTGGCAAATCCTGCCAAGGCGGCGAAAATAAACGCTGCCAAGCGTAATATGTGTCTTGGTATGGGCGTTGTTGTGGCGGTTCAGACGGGAAAAGACGAGGTTTCCAAATTAGAGATTCCCGTTATGACCGACGAGGTCAAACGCGATTCAAGTCTATATAAGTCGTATCGGAATGTCGCCGAGAAGATCAAGGCCGAATTTGATGCCATGGGAGGGCTGGCCTAATTTTGGCGGCATACGTGTCTGAATGAGGAGTCTGTGCAATGGCAGGCGAATCTTATGCAATTCCCCCCAAAGATCGTGCTGTTGAGGGAATTCTTTGGTATATCCAGCACCATCAGCTTGCCGGCGGCGATCGCCTGCCGGCCGAGCGCGTGCTGTGCGAAGAGATTGGCGTTTCGCGTACGGCGTTGCGTGCCGGTATCACGCGGCTCATCTCGTGTGGAACGCTCGAGAGCCGTCGCGGATCGGGTACGTATGTGTGTCCTCCCAAGCCGTTGAACATCTTCCAGGAAACGTATAACTTTTCCGATGCTGTACGGACTGCCGGCCTGCACCCCTCTTCTCGTCTGGTTTCCACCGGGACCATCGAGGCGGATGAGGCGCTTGCCGACAAGCTTGGGGTGGCTGTAGGCGCTCCCTTGCTCCGCATGCAGCGCGTTCGACTTATTGAGGGCGAGCCGGCGTCAATCGAGACCGCTCACGTTAACCTGTCCCTGTGCCCATCGCTTCCCGAACACGATTTTGAGTGTGAGAGCCTTTACGATGTCTTGCTCAAAGAAGGTGGCGTGCGTGTTGAGCATGGACGTGAGCATATCTCCATCTCGCGTTTGAACGCCGAAGAGGCCGAGCTGCTCCAGCAAGAAGAGGGAACGCCGGTGTTCTATGAGAGCTCGATCGAATTTGATAAGGACATGCGTTTTGTGGAGCATTGCAAATCGGTGATTTTGCCCACAAAGTTCCGCTTTGCCGATAACGGCGAAGAGAACGGCATGAGGAGCGTGGCAGGTGAACAATGGCTGAAACAGTAGATGCCACCCCGGTTTATATGCGCATTCGACGCCGCATCGAGGAACGTATCGAGCGCAGTATATATCCCACGGGTTCCATGATTCCGTCCGAAAAAGACCTTGCCGAGGAATTTGGTACGACACGCTTGACCATCCGAAGCGCTGTCGATGAGCTGGTTCGGCGCGGGCAGATTCGCCGTGTTCGGGGAAAAGGTGCCTTTGTGGCGCAGAAAGTACCTGCTTTTTTTGAACGCACGGTCGGTTTCCGTGAATCGGTCCGTGCTTCGGGCGGCGAGCCGTCCGTCCGTATTCTCGCGCGTTCCAAGCGTTATGCGGGGCCATATTACGCCGACCTGTTTGGCATCGCCGAGGACGACCTGCTCTATTCCGTTCGACGCCTGAACTGCATAAACGGTAGCCCCGTATCGATTGAGACGGCGCTGATTCCCTGCCTGCTGTTCCCAACCATCGAAGATATTGACGTGTCGGTCTTCAGTTTGTACGAGACCTATGAGATGCTGGGCCGAAAGCCAGTCATGGCACAGGAAAAGCTCGATATCGAAGCGCTGGGCGCACGAGATGCCGGCCTCCTTGGACTGGAACAGGGCGATCTTGTTTTGCTTTTGGAATGCGTGAGCTATGACGCGAGCGGTCAGGCTATTGAGTATGTAAAGTCCTTCAATCGTGGCGATACGGGCGGCTACACCTATACGTACTAGCTGGTATTTTGTGAATAACGGCTGGGAAACTAACCAGTTTTGATCGTTGGGTCAGCTGTATATACAACCTTACAGGGCTCAAAATCGACCGTTCGCCGAAGGGAATAAATTAATCGACAAAGAGGTATCAAAAAGCCGTAACCTGTAATCGTGATTGGTATCAAATACTAATGATTTGTTGCGAGGTGAGACGATGAAGATGCTCGATTACGTTCAACTCGCCCATGTGCGTATGGGAGAGAACCTCGAGCGTTCGTCTGAGCTGGTAGCGCAGCTCGTTGATATTTTCCAATCCGGTTCTTTTGACGCGCTGCGCATTGTTGCTTCGGGTTCGTCGCGCCATGCCGCCGATTGCGCCCGCGATTACCTGCAAGATGCGCTGCAGATGCAGGTGTCCGTTGTGACGCCCGAGGCCTTCGTCGATTTTGAACACACCTATCCGCAGCATGCGCTCAACATTGCCGTTTCGCAGAGCGGCTATTCGACCAATACGATTGCGGCGCTCGATTACATGCGCGCACACGATATGGCTGCAGTTGCGCTCACGGCAAACGTCGAGGCACCCATCAAGGAGCACACTGACATCGTTCTTGACTACGGTGTGGGCGTCGAGTCGGTGGACTTTGTGACTCTGGGCGTCGAGGTTCTCGTTGAGTACCTGGTGCTCTTTGGTATTTACGGCGGTCAGGCGCGCGGAACGATTGACGCCAAGGGCGTTGCCCAGCGTCTTGACGACCTGCGCGAGGCTATCCAGGCCAATGCCGTGATGTGCAAGACCGCCGAGGCATATGTCCAAGGCCACATGCTCGAGCTTTCTGAGCACATGCCCGCCATGGTCGTCGGCAACGGCCCCAACTACGGTGTTGCCGAAGAGGCGGCCCTCAAGCTGAGCGAGACCATCAAGATTCCTGCCATGCATCACGAGGGCGAGGAGTTCGTTCACGGTCCCGAGATGCAGATCGTTCCGGGCTATCTGGTGTTTATCGTCGACGATCCACAGGGGTCGGAGCGTCTTGCAAATATCGCCGATGCGCTATCGAACGTTACGACAAAAACGGTGCTGCTCACGGCCCATCCCAAGGGTAGGGCTCACGAGGTTGCGGTGCCTCAGGTGGCTCCGCTGCTCAGCGCAATTCCCAACCTTGTGTTCTTCCAGACGATTGCGGCAATGATCGCCGAACGTCTGAAGTCATGGGACGTGCACCCGTATCTCGATGCCGTCTCCAAGCAAATGGAGGTCAAGGCAGAGGGCTACGAAGAGTCAGTCAATGCGCTTAAGGCCAAAGCGGCTGAGTGTTACGGAATGTAAGCGGGTTTTGATGCCCGTTGGCATGGGGATGTGGAAACAACCCCAGAAAGGAGAGACAAATGAAGGAAACCGAGAAGATCGAGATCATGCATTTCGACCAGGAGGGCTATCTCGAGGACGGTAAGGCGCTCTACGAGGCCGGCAAGAAGATGACCGCGCTCGCCGACAAGGTCGCCGACGAGGGCTACGACGCCGTGTTCCTGATGGGCGTCGGCGGCACCTGGGACGAGCTCATGCAGCTCGAGTACCTCATGAACAAGTTCGGCGACCGCGACCTCGAGGTCTACCTGATCCACGCCGCCGAGTGGAACGTCATGGGCCACAAGCGCATGACCGAGAAGTCCGTCGTGCTCACCGCCTCCGAGTCCGGCACCACCCCCGAGGTCCTCGAGGCCGTCAAGAAGATGAAGGACATGGGCGTGCGCGTCTACGCCATGACCAAGCCCGAGGGCCCCATCGGCCAGGCTGTCGGCGCCGAGAACTGCGTCGCCATGGCTTCTGACCATGGTTCGGGCGGCTGCGAGAAGGGCTACTACCTCGCCGACTGCTTCGGCCTGCGCCTGCTCAACCGCCGCGGCTGCTTCCCGCAGTTCGATAAGTTCATCGAGCAGACCAAGAACGTTTGGACCCACCTGGTCGACATCCGCAAGAGCTTCGAGCCGCGCGCCGAGGAGCTCGCCAAGAAGTACGCCCTGGCCCCCTACACCATGTTCATCGGCTCGGGCGCCCTGTGGGGCGAGACGATCCTCTTCTCGATGTGCATCCTGGAGGAGATGCAGTGGAAGCGCACCCGCTACATCACCTCGGCCGACTTCTTCCACGGCACCCTCGAGCTCGTGGAGCCGGGCGTCCCGGTCTTCCTGTTCATGGGCGAGGACGAGAACCGCAAGCTCGACGAGCGCGTCCGCGCGTTCCTGACCCGCGGCGTGACCGGCGACACCGACATCAACATCATCGACACCGCCGAGTTCGCGATCCCCGGCCTTGACGACGAGTTCCGCGTCATCGTCTCCCCGTGGATTCTGACGGTGCTCGTGACCGACCGCCTGGCTCGCTACTACGAGACGGTCACCAAGCACAACCTCAAGTATCGTCGCTACTATCACCAGTTCGACTACTAAAGAAAACGGGTGCGGGAACGTGCCGGGCTATTGAGAGGAACACAGAATGAGACAGTACATCATCGCCAGCCATGCGCACTTCGCCACCGGCATCAAGGAGAGCGTCGAGCTGCTCTCGGGCGCTCGCGACAACGTCCACGATCTTTCGATGTTCGTCGATGGCCGCATGGACGTGGCCGAGGAGGCCCAAAAACTGCTGGCAGGCATGTCTGCCGACGATGATGTCGTTGTCTGCACCGACCTCTTTGGCGGCAGCGTCAACAACGAGTTCACCAAGATCGTCCAGACGCGTCCCCGCACGTACCTCGTTACCAACATGAACCTTCCTCTCCTCATCCAGTTGCTGTTTTCTGACGAGTCGGCGCCGGTTGAGGAGACGATTCGCGCCATCGTCGCTGCGGACGATACGCGCGTGAAGTTTGTCAACGACCTGTTGGTCGATGACGACGAGGAAGAAGAGTTCTAATCCGCAGCACCTACTGACACGCCGTAAGACGGCACAAGACCTTTGGGGGGTCACATTATGATTCAGCTACTTCGCGTTGACCATCGCCTGCTTCATGGCCAGGTCGCAGTTTCCTGGGTTCAGGGCCTTGGCTCCAACTGCATCTTCTGCGTGGGCGATAAGGTCGCTAACGACCCGGTGTGGAAGACGACGCTCAAGATGGGCAAGCCTGCCGGCTGCAAGCTCGTCATCAAAGATATGGAGCATGCAATCGAAGCTATCAACTCGGGCGTGACCGACAAGTACAAGATGATCATCTGTGTCGCCACTATTGCTGAGGCAAAGCAGCTCGTTGAGGGCTGCCCGCAGATCAAGTCGGTCAACCTGGGCAACACCAAGCCCAAGGACGAGAAGCGTCCCGATGCGCGTCAGGTCTCTCGTCAGATCTTCCTGACCGCGGCCGAGGAAGCCGATGTGCGCGAGATGCTGGATCGTGGCGTTGAGGTCGAGATTCGACCCCTGGCCGATGACCCCAAGGTTGACTGCGCCAGCGTGCTCTAGGCGTTCAATTTCGAAGAGTCTGAGCTCTTCGTAGTTTCCTATTAGGAAAGGGGGATATATGCTTACCCAAGCAATCCTCATCGGACTTATCGCCGCATTTGGTAAGTTCGACTGCCAGCTCGGTACGCTCTATGCGTTCCGCCCCATCGTCCTGTGCCCGCTCGTGGGCCTGGTGCTGGGGGACCTGCAGACTGGCCTTGCCGTTGGCGCCAGCCTGGAGCTGCTGTTCATGGGCTCGATCTCCATCGGCGCCTACGTGCCGCCTGATGAGACGATCGGCGGCGTGCTCGCCTGCGCCTTCGCTATCCAGCTGGGCCAGAGCACCGAGGCAGCCATCGCGCTTGCCATGCCCATCGCCACGCTGTGCCTTGCCATCAAGAACATCCTCAACGCCGCCCTGCCGATCCTGGTTGACCGCGCTGATGTCTTCTCCGGCCAGGGCAACCTTAAGGGTGTCTATGCGATGCACTTCCTGATCGGTTTGACCGGTATCATCATGGCGTTCCTGCTGTGCTCGCTGTCGTTCTATCTGGGTGCTGACGCCATCCAGGGCATGCTCGACTTCATCCCGCCCTTTGTCCTTGCTGGCTTTGGCGTTGCCGCCAACATCCTGCCTGCCATGGGCTTCGCCATGCTCGGCCGCCTGGTGCTCACCAAGCAGCTCGTGCCCT
>CABUEK010000027.1:0-26855 GCA_902490565.1 uncultured Collinsella sp.
GCAAGGCGGGGCCGAGGCCGCCTCGATCAATTTGCGAAAGAATCTTGACGGTACCACCCGTTGTGCTACAAGCTCAATGAGGACGGTACCCGCAATATGATTACGGCTCATGGGGCGAATGGACAGCAAACCGTTAACAAGGCGGTTCGTCGTGCGCGCGGCGTCGTTAGGATGGTAGTAGGTCACCTTGCCATCTGCGCCAGCCTTATGGATAGCCTGTATTACGGCAGCATTTCGTACAAGGACGATCTTTCGCGCAAGAACATCATCGATGCGCTGGGCATTAGGAACGACCAAACCAGTGAGAAATGCTTTTGGAATGCGTTGATGATGGCGCTGTTCTTTAAGAACCGTAAGAACGACGATATTGATGCAGCCGATGACTCGATGTATGCGCATGGCGTTGACTACCTAGTAATGGAAACCACACTAGACCATATGTTAACCACGTACCTAACCAGTCATGGCATTGAGCGCATGCCCGAGGCATACTTGGCCTCCATTGCTGCCAAAGCGCCCTGTGTGTGCATGAGCGCAACATGGAGCGCGCCGACCGTAAAGAACTTTAACCTGGATTACCTCGATGAGGTTCACGGCGTGGTTCGCAAGGATATGTGGATCGGCGAGCTCAACCAAGAGATCGTACGACAGACCAAGCTGTTTAACAAACGGGCGGCAAAGACGTACGACATTGACGTTGCTTGGGTTGACGAGGACAAGAATCTTGCCGGTATGGCTGCGTTGGCCGGCGGCGCTTTTGGCGGCGCAATCGTATCGCCCGACGAGACGTACGGGCGCGCGATGGAGTTCTTTGGCGGAATTGGCGTGAGTGAAGGTCTTGCGGTGCGTCTGCGCCGAAAGGTTGCCGATAGGGTGGGCACGAGCGATGCCAAAAGCACCGAGTTTGAGCTGGAACGCCTGAGTAAAGCGCTCGTTGCCGTGAGCGCCTGGGCGCGCGGCGTCGCGCGCAACGAACAGCAGGCGGGTGCCGTTTTTACCACCCGTCACATGGGAAACCATGGCGACTTTAATAGTTTGGCGCTGGATCTTGGCCGAGAAATCGTTGCCGAACTGGTGATTCGGAACGTTAAGCGTCCCGAGGCGTCGTACGAGGAGTCGCTCGCGGAGGCCAAGGATATGGTGCCGTGCTTTAACGCTGCAGAATGGGATACCGGCTGGGACGATACTCAAAAGCGCCTCGAGATGGGCCAACCAACCCTGATGTTCATCAATTTGTCGGTGGGCGGTTTTTCAAAAAATCTCAAATACAAGGTTCCGGAGAGCCTGTGCCGTATGGTGCGACAGGTTGATTGCGGCTTTGAGAGCATCGACTGCCGTCCCAAGATGGATCTTGACTTTCTGTACATTGAGTCGCCCACAAGTCGCTTGACCTGGGGTGTTGAGGTTGACTCAACGAAGTTTGTCCAGCAGGCGCTGCTCGGTGTGATCGAGCAAGAGGAGCTGGTGGCGCGCGGAGAGGTCCCGTTTACTCAAAAGCGCCGCAACGTACGACTGTTGCTGTCCGGAGCCAAGCAGAGTCTGCCAGTTCGCGACACCCTCTCGTATCAGGTCGAAGGTGCCCGCATTGTGGCGCAGGCGGTGGGTCGCTTGATGCGTACGAGCGTAAAGATGCCGCACGTGCAGGTGATGCTCGATCGCAAAATCGCCGGCGATTGCGACTTTTCGTTCCTGCACGATTTGCCGATGGGCTACGAGCTGGAGCAGGTGGTTGGCGCCTGCGCGGCCGTCAACAATCACATGGCGGACAAGAAGCAGCACGCTGCTAACAAACAGCAGAACCTTGCTGCCTTTAGGAACAACCTGGCGAAAGAGAAGCACGAAAAGCTGGCATGGAAGGTTACCTCCCTCGATGCGCGCGAGGAAGATCTGGCCGCCTTCGATGGCGAGCGCGACTTTTATCTGCATCATTTTTGCCTGCCGTGGGAGGACCTCGCAAGCTATCCTGCGCGCAAAAGCACCGCACTGCACATGCCGTTTGCCGCGAGTGGCTATGCGTATGCGCAGGGCGGAGCGTGTAAGGTGCCGCATTTTGAGTTTCCCAGCTATGAGGGTGAACCTGTCGAGCAGATTGCTGCCCGCCTGGAGGAGCGCTGCCGCTATAACGAGGGCCTTGAGGGCGCGAAGGTTCGCCAGGTAAGCCAGGCGGCGGCCCGCGTGCCCGAGTTGCTGTCGATTCGGGAGGTGCGCGAGCGTTGGTCGCACGACGGGGTGCCTGCGGCGCTGCAGCCGGCGGCGACGGCGCACATGACGCCCTATATGTTCCAGGCGGTGTACCTGGGGGGACTGGGAGAGTCTGCTGGTAGGGCCGTCTTCGAGGCGTATTATGACGGCCGCTATTCGCTTGCTCGTGGCGATGCGGCCCATGCCGAGACGGGCGGCGATTTTGAGGTGCTCGATGCCGCTGGCAACAAGACCGGGGTGTGGATCGATTTTAAGCACTATCGCATCGGCACCTACGAGGCCTACAGGCGCAGCGGCGGCGAGACTACGGATGCCGAGTGCTTTAAGGCAAAGGCTCAAAAGGTTGGGGCAAAGCGCCTGCTGATCGTGAATGTTTTGGCCGATGAGGCGGCGCTGGAGCTTCGTCAAAAGCCAATCGATGACGTGGGAATGGTCTACTCCTTCCCCTATATGGCAGCTGATGGAGCAATCAGTCTGGAGATGATGGAGGCGATCGGCCGTGCAATCGAAGCATAACCAGCCGTGTGGCCTGGGAGACATCGCTGTGTCCGAGCTTGTGTTGCAGCTCGATGCCGCGGCTGCCGAGAAGCGCTACTCGGTCTTTTGGTGCAACGTTGGCGATGCAGGCAAGCATGCCGTGGCGGACTTTATGGCCGATGTGTGCCAGACGGGCAAGGTCGTGGCGCTCACCCAGCTCGAGGACAACCGCGTCTTTCTGATGGTCAAGGCGGGCGCGCAGACGGGCGACCTTAACGCCCCGCTCGCCCATGAGCAAATGGTTCCGATTAAAACTCATTGGGACGAGCTGGAAGATTGCGTCGTGTTGCGCCTGCTATTCAACTCTTGCTCGCAGTTTGAGGGGGTCGAGGACGAGATTCCCAATGACACGGGACACCTGTATGTCATTAGTGCCAAGGGCGACCGCCGCGACGCCATTGAGGAAGCAGGAACGGGCCCTGCCAAGATTGAGACGGTCGAGACTGTTATCAACGAGGACTGCACCTTTGAACTTAAGATCCGAACGTTTGCCAAGCGGCGGGTACTCATCGGTCGTGCGGCAGGCGACAAGCTGGAACTCGAGAAGATCAACAGCCAGGTGGGTTACAGGCTGTCGCCTGTGGCTACGGTGGTGCTGGCTCACGGACAAAGCGATGAGTATATCCTGCGCCGTGCCAAGGGCGATAAGCCGTCCAAACGCCGTGACCTTACGTTTTCTGCCCAGGCGGAAAAGGTCGCCTATACCAAGAAGGGAATCCTGTACCGAGAGCTGCAGATTCTTGAGCGTCGGTACAGCGATTTTGCCCAGATATCGCTCAGGGAGTATCCGCGCAAGAGCTTCTACGAGGTTCTGAAAAGCGACCGATACGCCCATGTGGTTGCGGAGCGTTCGTTGGGGCGGCGGGTTGTGGTTTCGTTCGCGGGTGACGGGCTTGATAGGGTAGCGCGCCAGTTGGCCGATCGGCTCAACGATTCCTCGTGGGGCGTGCGCGCGTCGTATGGCGGCAGGGCTGTTGATCCGCTGGCGTGGAATATCGTTGTGGTAGCCAACGAGGTCGCCGAGGACGATGGCTATGCTCTGCACGCTGGCGTGGTGGAGCAGCATGTGACGCCGGATGTGTGCGAGCCGCTGGTTAAGGCGATGCCGAATACAAAGGTACGGGGCGCACAGGAGGGAATCCTGGGAGCCATGCTCAAAGAGCTGCTGGTAAAGCAGAACGTCGTCGACGGACGGATGCAGGCGTTTGACCTTGGCTCTTTTGGCGTTGAGTCGGTGACGGTCTGCGGCGTGGTCAATGTTCCGCGTAAAGAGGAAGACAAGATTGAGCTGGATGCGCGCCTTGCAACGCTAACGATTGGTGCTGACGGGGCCATGGACTACACCTCGCATTCCATCGAGGATGGTCCCGTGGACGAGATAGAGCTTGAGCTGTTGACGGCCGACGGCAAGCTCGACAAGGATGCCTATATCTTTGACGTGCGGGCAGGTGGACAGTCTATGCTCGCGCGCGTGCGCGATACGGGCTTGACGACCTTCTCTAACAACTTTGCGACCTTGGTGCGCGATTACCAGCTTACGGGCAAAGCGGGCCGTAAGAAGGAGTTTTTCGAAAGCTACAACTCGCCCTATTACGGCATTGGAACGTTTGAACGTGTAGGGATGACCTGCTACTTTGTGGGCGTCAACAACGGCACCAAGGAGGACCTGGCGACGGCGATTCATGTGCGCTCGATTGAGGTGCTCGAAGGCGACGATCTGTCCGAGCTGCTGGTTCAGCTGGTCAATGTGGGGCTTTCGCGCCACGGAGCTCCCTCCAGGTGGCCGATTCCGGTGAAGTATCTCAACGAATGTGCCGCGCGTGAGGGCGCGGCGGGGGGGCCTGGTATTTGCTCGTGAGGAAACAGAGGAAACAGATTAGCTATAAGCGCTAGAAAAATAAAAATGTTCTTGCAACATGCAAGCAGAGCGCATATACTACAGTCATAGCGTATGAGATGGGGTCTCTAAAAGAGGCCAAGCACAGCAATTTGAGTTTATGTGGACGGGACTTGAGCATGAGCACCAGCAATTTCTCCTTTAACAACGGCAATATCGATTTCATTAATCTCGAGACCATTTATGGCCGTACTGACCGTTCTCGCACAGAGAACTGGCCTGTATGCCTAGGTGAAGAGGCGCCAAGTGGCGAAGATCTCGAGTATTTGGATGAGATTGAGCGCGAGCGGAACTATGAGTTTGGCTTTTGCGAATGCCAGGTTCGCCGCGATTCAAATCGCTCAATTTAATTACCCCGTTATCACCTCTTTTTAATGGGGCAAGTTGGATCGACTATCTGTGGCAAACAACGGCTCACCGTGGGAAGGAATCGGCAATGAGCAAGAACATGAATAAGGACATGAACGGCAAGGCTTTGGGTAAGGCCAAGGCGGCTGGACGCGTGGCGATAGTTGCTGCGGCGACGATTGCCATGACGGGCGGCTCGCTGCTGTCGCCCCTGGCCGCGGCGGCGCAGGGTGCGGATGGCATTGGCGCTGCGGGCGCAACGGCTGCGGTGATGTCGCCGCTGACGAGCGCTGCGGTCGCCGGTGCTGGCGCGGGTGCTGTGTCTGCGGCGCAAAAGGTCGCCGACCTGCAGGCTGCAGTTGATGCGGCGCGTGCCAAAGCTGCTGCTGCCAAGGCCGATCTGGAAGCGGCTGCTGCTCCCTACGATGCCGCTGCCGCCAACCAGCAGCGGGCGCAGGGCGCCTATGACGCGGCCCGCGGTGCAAGCGATAGCGCGGCCTCTGCTGCCTCGGCCGAGCTGGAAAAGCAGCTGGGCGCTGCGCAAGACAAGGCCGATTTGGATGTCAAGACGCTTGAGGACGCTCAGGCTGCGCTCGATGCCGCCAAGAAGAACCTGACGGACAAGGACGAAGCCCTGACTGCCGCCCGGAAGGCGGCAAGCGATGCCCAGTCTGCGCTCGAGGCCGCACAGGCCGCTGCATCCGATGCCACGCCCGAGGCCGTAGCCGCCGCCCAGGCTGCCGCAGAGCAGGCGGCGATCGATTTGGAGCAGGCAAAGCAACAGGCCGAAGATGCGCAGACCAGGCTCTCGGATGCTCAGGCTGCCGCCGATGACGCCGCTGCCAAGCAGCAGGATACGCAGGTCAAGCTTTCGGCAGCTCAGCAGGCAAAGACCGCGGCAGATGCGGACGTGGACGCCGCACGGGCGAGCTATGACGCGGCCAAGGCCGATCTGGATCGAGCCGAGCAGGGCGCTGCGGGCCCGGAGTACGAGGACGCTAAGGCAAAGGTAAACGCTGCGTCCGAGGCGCTGGCGGCCGCCAAGGCCACGCAGTCGCAGCGCGAGGATGAGCTTGCTGCTGCCGAGCAAGAGGTGAGTGCCGCCGAGGGCGAGGTGCAGACTGCACAGCAGGCAGTTGCCGATCAGCAACAGGTCGCTGCCGAAGCCCAGTCCAAGCTGGGTGCCGCTGTTGCCGCCAAGACAGCAGCCGACGCCGCCCTCGACCAGGCCAAGACCGATCATGCCTCCGCGCTCACGGAGCTGGCCGATGCCCAGGCCAAGCTTTCGGCAGCAAAGGACGAGAAAGACGCTGCCGACAAGGCGCTCGATCAGGCGACGGCTCAAAAGCAGCAGGCCGACCAGGCTGTGGCTCAGGCCCAGGCCAAGCTCGATGCCGCTCAGGCAACGGCGAATGCATCGGCGGAGAACTACCGCCAGGGTGCTATCGCGTTCTTTAAGGGCGTGGGCGCCAACGACGCGGCAGATATCATCCTCAACTGCAAACTCGCTAGCTACAACAAGGTGGGCGAGGAGGCCGATGCGACGAGCCTGGCCAACATGAAGCAGGCGGTCGTGTGGCTCAAGGCGTGCAACGAGTATCGCGCGAGCGTTGGCCTGGGTGAGCTCAAGGTGACGTATGCCATGATGGCGACCGCCATTGCCGATGCGAACTTCTCCGATACGAAGGTCGCGCACGCTCAGCAGTTTAACGTGGGCGAGAATGTGGCGTGGAACTACGGAAGCAATCCGTTTAAGCAGCGGGTCGATCAGGAGAAGGCCGTCTTTGACGCTGCTGCCGCCTCGCTGGGCGCGACGGGCCTTACGGGAAAGGCCGCTTACGATTTTTATACGGCGCATAGTTCCGAGATTGATACCTACGCCGCGAAGCATGGTGATTCGGTCGGCCATTACATCAACGTAATCGATCCCAGCTACACCGTGACGGGCATGGGCGTTTGCACGCGTGGGACGCTGTACGGTCGGAGCACGCAGGCGCAGACATTCGTATATTCTGGTCGATGGTACGAGCCGTACAACGTCAATCCGATGACGGTTGCTGAGTATGAGGTTGCGTTGAACGCGTGGTGCGACTCTTTGGCAAATCCCGAGCAAGGCGTGGATGCGGCGCGCAAGGAGCTTACTGCGGCGCAGGGCGTTGCCAACGATGCCGGCAACAAGGTGGACGCAGCATCGCAAACCGCTGCGGCAAAGCAAGCCCAGGTTGAGCGCGCTGCCGCCAACATCGATGCCGCGGCCACCAAGGTCTCGGAAGCCCAGGCCGCCGTGGCGCAAAAGCAGGCTGCAGCTGACGCCGCCGCGCGTGCCGTCAGCGATGCTCGCGCCGATTTGAGCGCTGCCAACGACGCTGTTGCGGCAGCGCAGGACGCCGTGGCCGCCAAGTCTGGCGAGCTCGACATTGCCAAGGGCAAGGTGGCTGCTGCCAAGCGCGCGCTGGACGCCGCTCGTGCCGGCGTTGGCGACAAGCAGGATGCACTTGCCGCGGCTCAGGATGAGCTGGCGGCGTACTCAGCCGATATCGTCACTGCTCAGCGTGCGTTTGATGCGGCATCGTCTGTGCTCGAAGACGCCCGTGCCAATCAGCGCGAAGCGGAGGCTGAGCTCGCTGTTGCCCAAGGCGATGCCAATCAGGCAGATATCGATGCTGCTGACGCTCAGGCGGAGCTCGATATGGCGCAGCGGGCTGTAAGCGATGCCGATGCCGTCGTGGCAACGGCTCAGGCAAAATCTGATGCAGCTGCCGCCCGCGCCTCTCAGCTTAAGAATGCCGCCACAGCACTTGCCAAGGCCACTGGGGACAAAGCGATTGCCGATGCCGCGCTCGATGCAGCGGCGATGGCCGTGAGCGATGCCGAGTATGACGTGGTGGAGGCTGACGATGCCGTGGCGGATGCGACTGCCGCCCGCGACGCCTCTGCCGCCGCGGTTGACCGCCTGCGCAGAATCAATCTTGCCGAAGCCATTGTCAACGGCAGCACTGACGATGCGGACGAGGCGCTCAACGCCAAGATCGCTGCGGCCCACGATGTCGCCGAGCGTGCCGCGACCGCCAAGGCCGAGCTCGATGCCGCCGTGGCTGCGACGGATGCCGTGGCGCCGGCATACTTGGAGGCGCTCGCCAACTACACCGCCGCCAAGGTCGAGCTCGACCAGGCTATTGCCGAGCTTAACGCCGAGATCGCTCGCCAAGAGGCCGCCGACCGCGGAAACGGCGAGCAGACCCAGCCCGTCACGCAAGTGACGTACCAGGCCAAGCATGCGGAGGCAAAGACCGAGGCCACGACTTGGCAGACGGCGATGCCCGCCACGGGCGATGCGTCCGAGCTGCTGGGTGAGACCTTCGTGATCGGCGGCACGGTCCTGGTGGCCGCCGGCGTATTCCTGTCCGATAAGCGCCGCCAGCTGATCCGTTAGGGACAGGGAAGCGCGCTGTTTTTGGCGCGCACCGCAGGGGCATGGGCTCTGCGGCGCGCGCCGCCTTTTTCTTCAAGATTGATTAAGGAGGGATATATGCAAATTAGAGGAGAGGCCGCGATCGCCTGCGGATTCATGGCGGGCCTGGCAACGGGGTTGCTGTTCGATGGATGTTTCGACAGCTATATCAATCGATTCCGCGACTCTGGTTTTTCGAGAGGCAAGCCTTGGAAAACAGCGTCGGCTCATCGAGAAGCGACCGCGCCCATCGAGCCCCGCAGTGTGGATACCTCAAAAATCAAGGTAACCGTCACCAAGAACGGCAAGATTTACCACCGTTCTGCGGGATGCAAAAACTTGTCCCGAAACGCCATTAAAACGAGCGTGCCATTGGCAACCGCACTCAAGCGAGGCAAGACGCCCTGCCCAACATGCTGCCCGCCAACAGTGTGCTCGATCTGGTTTTTTGGGTGTTTGATCCGTTTGGATGGAAGAACGAGGGGTAAGCCCTAAGGGGTGCGGATGCCGGGGCTGATCCGCAATTTCTGCCATCGATTTGTCTAGAGTCGCACAGCACGGAGGTGCCGCTTAATGTCCATTTTCGTTACCGGAGACGTTCACGGTGTTGCCGAGTACGGGGCGAGCCGCTTCTCGTCGCGCGTTTGGCCATTGGGCCGTACGCTGACGCGCGATGACGTGGTGATCGTTGCCGGCGACTTTGGCTTTATATGGAGTGGCTCAAACACCGACAAATACTGGCTCGACTGGTTTGAGTCCAAGCCCTGGACTACGTGTTTTGTCGACGGCAATCACGAGAACTATCATCTGCTGGCGGGGCTGCCGATCCGAGAGTGGAACGGGGGCCTCGTTCACGAGGTTCGCCCGCATGTGCTGCACCTGATGCGCGGAGAGGTGTTCGACATCGCGGGGAACACGGTGCTCGCCATGGGTGGCGCCGCGAGCCATGACAAACAGTGGCGCCGGGAGGGAAAGACGTGGTGGCCCGAGGAAATGCCGAGTGAGAGCGAGATGGAATACTGTCGCGCCTCGCTCGATCGTGTGGGCTGGAAGGTCGACTATGTTGTGACTCACGAGGCGCCGGTCGATTTGGCAGACGAGCTGTGCATGGAGTGCAATCGCGAGTTCTACGACGATTCGCTGCAGGCCTTTTTGGGCGAGCTCGACGGGCGACTCGACTACCGCACCTGGTTCTTTGGCCATTACCATGACGATGAATGGCGCGACGACAAGCATCGCCTGATCTACCAAGATATCGTGCCGATTGAGGCGCGATGCACCGATGAGTAGGGTGGGGCGGCGAGTGGAAATTCTGGGCAACAGCGTTAGGAGGTTCCCATGATCTGGTTTACCAGCGATACCCACTTTGGACACGAGAACATGCTGCGGCTCGCCGACAGGCCTTGGTCGACTGGTGCGCAGATGAACGACGCCATGGTCGCCAACATTAATAGCAAGGTCGCTTTAGACGACGAGCTTTATATTCTGGGCGACTTCAGCTTTAAGATGACGGTGCAAGACGCCTACGAGCTGCGTAAGAGCATTGCATGCAAGCACGTCCATCTGCTGCCTGGCAACCACGACAAAGACTGGACGCAGCCTGCGGTGGCGGATGCTTTTATCGTCGAGCCGCCCATTTGTGTGCTCAAGATCGACCGCCAAAAAATCGTGCTGAGCCACTATCCCATGGTCGACTGGCAAGGCATGTCGCACGGCGGCTGGCATCTTCACGGACATATCCACAGCTGCGGCGGCGCGTACAACACGTTCAACCTTAGGCAGGGGCTGCTGCGCTATGACGTGGGCGTGGACGCCAACGGCTACGCCCCGGTGAGCCTGGAGGAGCTCAAGTCGTGGTTTGCGCAGGTCGACGAGCCGGCGTGTTGCGTTAAATGGCCGTGGTGGGTCAACGCCACGGGCGACGAGCAGATCGAGCACGATCTCGAAGCCTATAAGAGGGAAGTGGTGATCCGATGACGGTTTATGTGACGGGTGATGTCCACGGTGGCATCGACATGCAAAAGCTCCGCGACTGGGAGCTTGGGGATAGTCTGACGAGCGACGACTATCTGATTATCGCGGGAGACTTTGGCTTTCCGTGGGATTTTTCTGCCGAGGAATGCGCCGATATCGCCTGGCTGGAGTCGCGCCCCTATACCGTGCTGTTCGTCGACGGCAACCACGAACGCTACGACCATTGGGCGGAGCGCCCCCTGGAGTTGTGGCACGGTGGACTGACGCAACGCCTGTCGGACACCTCGCCTATACGGCGCCTGACGCGCGGCGAGGTTTTTGAGCTCGGTGGGTCGACGATCTTTACCATGGGCGGCGCCACGAGTGTGGACAAGGAATACCGCATCCCGTATTCCAGCTGGTGGCCGCAGGAGCTGCCGGGCGAGCGCAACTTTGAGGAGGCGCGGGCAAAGCTCGATAGCGTGGGCTGGAAGGTCGACTACGTGATCACCCACACCTGCTCCACGCGCATGCTCTCGCCCACGCTCTATCCGGCACCTGGCTGGAATTATCCAGCTGTCGATCGGCTTACGGCATTTTTCGACGAGCTGGAAGATCGCTTGGACTACAAGCGCTGGTACTACGGGCATTTTCATCGGGATGCCAACCCGGCCGAGCGCCACACCGTGCTCTACGACTGCATCGTTCGCCTGGGCGGCGAGCTCCAGCCCTGGGACGTTGCGTAGGGGCAGGCATAGCGAGCTCTTCGTATGATGCCTTGGGTAGTTACCCTACATTTTGGCAATAGTCATTATCTGTAGGGTAACTTAAGACATACTGGGAGCTGGAGGAGATGCTGCTGGCGGTCTAGAGTTTCAACGCCATTCGGTTGGTGCCGGGTAGGGCTGCAAAGCCGAAATGCGCATAGAACGCTGCCGCCTCATCATCTACTGGATCGACAACCAAAGCTCGCGCTCCCGCTAGGGCAGAAATTTTTAAGGCGTTTTCGATGGCATCTTTGAGCAACGATGCTCCCAGACCAAGCCCCTTGAATTTCTCATCAACCCCCATCATTCCAAGCAACACTGCGGGAACTTGGGAGGGGGAGTTCCGAACGAACCATCCTCCGTCAACATTTTCGCGAGCTACGGAGTGCGTACATAGCGTATAGAACCCGGCGACTGCGCCGTCGTAATACGATGCGTATATAACCGCCGACCCTCTTCTTCGCGCCGAGGCTGATCTGTTTTTAGCCCATCCGTCTACAAGGGTATTACCGCAGTGGAAAGCCTCGATGCCTTGACCAACGGGGAGTTGAACGGGCTTGGTAAACGTGCTCATTCCCAAATCGCTTTACGGTCGAGCAACGCTTTTGCGGCTTGGGGCATGGGTGAGTCGAGCATTTCGCAAAATGCATCAAAACCATCAGGAGAAAGATAGGTTGTTGACGCCTCGGCGATGTCACGTGCGGAGCTCTCGTCAAGGTGAGCCGTGGCCCATTGGGTGAGAGTTTGCCCGCGCAAGGCCGCGGCGCGCTCGTAAGTAAGGCGTTGACGCTCGGTCAGCCTTAGATCCATACGGCGCTGTTTCTCAATCGTTGGCATGGTAAAACCTCCTTTGCATCATTGTACGGAACTATTCCGTACATAACAAGATACAGAATTACGCACTCGTCGGGGGGGGTAGTGAAGGGGGCAGGGCGTTTGACTACTCGGCCATTACGGTGATGTTCTCGCGGTGCGCGCGGATGACGTCCCAGCTAAAGTGCTCGACCAGCTGCTCGGCGGTACGCGGCGTGGTGTCCGGCGCGATGCCTGTTTGCCCGGCGAGCCATCCCAACAGTGCCTCGGGTGTGCCAAAGCGGGTGCGGAGCTCGCCCAGGTCCAGATCGCGATCGCGCTTGGAAAGGCGGCGGCCGTCCGGCGACATGAGCAGCGGGATGTGCGCGTAGCGCGGTGTGGGCAGTCCCAGCAGATGTTGCAGATAGATCTGGCGCGGCGTGGAACCAAGCAGGTCGCATCCGCGTACGATCTCGGTGACGCCCATGGCAGCGTCGTCGACCACCACGGCCAGCTGATAGGCAAACACGCCGTCGCTGCGGCGCACCAAAAAGTCGCCGCACTCGGTGGCGAGTGCCTCGCATTGGGCTCCGTACGTGCGGTCAACGAATTCGATCACGTCGCCGGCGAGGTCGTCGACGGCGGGCACACGCAGGCGCGTGGCGGGAGCGCGCAGGGCGCTGCGGCGGGTAACCTCCTCGGCAGAAAGGCCTCGGCAGGCGCCGCGGTAGATGGGCGTGCCGTCGCTGGCGTGCGGCGCGCTTGCGGTGTGGAGCTCGGCGCGCGTGCAAAAGCAGGGATAGGTGAGGCCGGCGTCTTGCAGCTGGTGCAGGGCGTCCTCGTACAAGTCCAGGCGATCGTGCTGGCAGTAGGGGCCTTCGTCCCACTCAAGCCCCAGCCAGGCTAGGTCGTCAATCAATTGGGCGGCAAGTTCCGGGCGCTTGCAGCGATCGTCCAGGTCCTCGATGCGCAACACGATGCTGCCGCCCTGGCTGCGGGCCGAAAGCCACGCGCACAGGCAGCTGAACACGTTGCCCAGATGCATGCGGCCCGAGGGCGACGGGGCAAAGCGGCCCACGACGGGCGCGGGAGCGGCCGCTGCTGGTGCGCCCGCGGCGTGTGTTGCTATGTTGCATGCGTTGATATCCATGCGGACGAGTATAGCGCGGGGTGAGGTGAGGGGGCGTCGTCGATGCTCGCGAGTTGCCGAGGCTGCGTGTTGTGCGCGGCGGGCACCGACTCAACACCTCGATTACCGCCCCAAGCTCAGCCCCTTCAACCCCTCAAACGACAGAAGCCCCGGCAGCTCTTCGCAACTGCCGGGGTTTCCGCGGAAAAGGGGGACATGATCCTCAAGCGAACGGCAAAGGGGCAAACCGTTTTCGCTCAACTGCTTTATGCCCCTCGCTCGCCGGCTTAATCGGCTCACGCCGCGCCCACACAAAGCCGCTACACCTGTGACGGAGCTATGAAGTGGTATCTATGCCGGAGCGGGCTATGCCAAGGAGTGTCCCAGATTGCCGGCAGATAAGGAACGTCCCCAGGTGCCGGTCGCGGGCGTGACTTTCGTCCCGTTTAATACTCCGCTGACCTAGATGTTCGTCACATGAACCCGCAAACGTGGGACAATGACGCTACTGGTATCACAGACAAAGGATGTGCCTATGAACGCCCCCGTTGCCAAGACCTGTCGGCAGCGCTGCCCGTTTGCGCGATTTGCTTCCATTTGCGCGCTCGTCGCGTGCGCGCTGCTGCTGTTGCCCGCCGTTGCACGTGCCGACGGGTATTCCATGACCCAAACCTACATCAGTGCCACGGTCGAGGCCGATGGATCGCTGACCGTTGTCGAGGGACGCCAGTTTGATTTCGACGACGACATCAACGGCGTGTTTTGGGAGATCAATACGGGCACCAACCAGCAGGGCGGCACGGCGGGCGTTGACGTGCTGAGTGTCGAGGAAGAGGACACCGCGTTTAACAAAGTCGATAGCGCGAACAAGGGCGACTCTGGCGTCTACACGGTCGAGCAGACCGGTGACGGCGTAAGGATTAAGGTGTTCAGCCCTCACGAGAGCGGCGACAGCGCAATCTACTACGTGAGCTACACCATGACCGGTGCGGTTATGAACTGGGCCGATACCGCCGAGCTCTACTGGAAGTTCGTGGGTGACGGCTGGTCTGCGGATTCCGATGACGTCGAGATGGAAGTGTGCTTCGCGAATGCCGCTGCCGGGACGGCGGCCGTCAAGGGCGATAACTTCCGCGCATGGGGCCATGGTCCGCTGACGGGCGACGTGTCGCTCGATGAGGACGAGCCCATGGTCACCTATACCATTCCCTGCGTGCACCAGGGCGAATTCGCCGAGGCACGCATCGCCTTCCCTAGCGACTGGGTGCCGCAGCTTGCCGCTTCGGGCGAAGATCGCATGTCAACGATCCTGAGTGAAGAGAAGGAATGGGCCGACGAAGCTAACGCCCGCCGTGAGCACGCGCGTGCGGTTGCCGGTGCGATCGCCGTGGCGTGTGTTGTCGTGGCGGTTGCCTATACCGGTGTGATCGTGATGCTCAAGCTGCGCAGGCCCAAGCCCAAGCCGCTCTTCCAGGACGAGTACTTCCGCGATGTGCCCTCCGCCGACCATCCCGCGGTGCTTGCAGCTCTTATGAGCTGGAACGGCGTGCCCGATCAGGCATATATCGCCACACTGATGAAGCTGACCGACGACCGCGTGATCAAGCTAGAAGAAGCGACCGAGACCAAGAAGAAGGGTCTGCTCCGTCGCGAAAAAGAGGAGCAGACGTATCGCATCACAGTGACCGACGAGGCCTGGAAGGCCGCCAAGAAGGACGGCATCGATCGCGACGTGCTCAAGGTCTTCTTCGCTGGCGTTAAGCCCGATAAAGACGGCGTCCGTTCGCGCACGTTTAGCGAGCTGGAGGAGTATGCCAGCGAGCGTACTGAATCTGTTGGCGACAAGCTCGAGGACTATCAGAGCACGGTTAAGGGCAAGCTGGAGGAGCGCGAGTTTATCGCATCGGATGGCACTATCGCGATGGTGGCCGGCCTGGTTCTCGGCATCATCATTGTCTTTGGCATTTTGGGCTCTCTGTTCTATACCGACTTTGCGGACGCCAACGTCGGTGCCGCTGTGATTTCGATCCCCGTCACGATCGTGGGCTTTGTCCTGAGCTGCACCTTCCGCCGTTACACGCCGGAGGGCGCCGAGGTGGCGGCTCGCTGCAAGGCGCTCAAGCATTGGCTCGAGGATTTCACACGCCTAAAGGAAGCCGTCCCGGGCGATCTGGTGCTGTGGAACAAGCTGCTGGTGATGGGCGTTGCCCTAGGCGTTTCGAAAGAAGTGCTGCGACAGCTGGCCGAGGCCGTGCCTGCGGACCTGCGCAACAGCGACGATTTCTACGACAACTACCCCTGCTACTGGTGGTATTACCATCACTACGGCAACGAGTCTCCGCTCGTTTCGTTCAACGATGTGTATCACGAGACCATCCGCGAGTTGGCTTCGAGCTCCGATAGCTCGAGTGGCGGCGGTGGTGGCGGCTTCTCGGGCGGCGGAGGCGGCGGCGTCGGCGGAGGCGGCGGCGGAACGTTCTAGCGAGCGCTTGCTTTGGGGTGGATCTTTCTGGGCGGTTGCCAGGGAAGATTCATCCCATTTTTGTGCATCGAAACGGGTCAAACTTTCCGCTGAGGACCTTCGCGCAAGGGGCAGTGGACAAAAAATGCCAAATATGAGTACTGTTGCTGCGTTGGTCACACATGTTTGCACATAATAATGGGCTCCTAATGAGAGTACTTCTCGTTAGGAGCCCATTTTATTGAACATTTGGGGAGTTACGTCAGCTCGTGCAGCTGGTCGTCATGCCTATAAGCATCAAAAATGCCCCGAATCGCTGCTACTAAAAAGGTAACAGTACTCATATTTGATGTATTTTGACCACGGCTATCTACAAACCCCCTAGGCCACTCATTGGGGACAGACTTAAATGACTAGTTGTTGGGGATCAGTCATTGGGGACGTTCTTAAATGACTAGGTGTGGCTGCTTGGGCTAGGCTGTTAGGTCGAGTTCGTAGAGAAAGCTTTCGCGCGGCATGTCGTGACGACGCTCTTCGCGGTTGGCGCGGTGCGTGGCCGTGCGCTTAAAGCCGTGCAACTCGTAGAACTTCCACGAGCAGTTGGAGTCGGTGTACAGGTACGCCCTTGTCGCCCCGCGCGAGGACAGGTACGAGACCGCGGCATCGAGCAACACTGAGCCTACACCCAGGCCGTGGACATCGGGATCGACGGCGAGCAGCGTGACTTCGTTGTCGTGCGGCAACGGGCTGCTCTCGAGCAGGCGGTTGTTGGTTCGGATGGTTGCGCGCACAAACGAGAGATACTCGGCGCAGACATCGGGCTCCAGCTCGCGCATCTGCGAAAGCAGCGCGCGTTCGGTATCCATCCAATGTTCCTTAACGGTGGCGCCGGAGCTCTGTCCCGCACGCGCGAGCGAAATGCCACGCGCCTGACCGTCGATTACGGCAACCTGCGAAAACGTCGATGACGAAAGGCAATAGGCGAGGTCGCACGCGGCCTCAAGGCGGTTGTACTCATCGTTATCCGAATTGTTATGCCAAAGCTGCTGCAGAATCAGCGCGATGGCGTCGAAGTCTTCGGTATCAAACGGTCGGTAGAGAACCCGCGAGACCATGGTGCCTCTTTCTTTTGCGGATGCATATCGAGCACAGTTCTACCACGCTATTGGCATCTAATTATGGTGCCCCTGTGTTCCATGAACTCACCGTGCCCATCCCCTCCGCGCGCAAACTTTTTCTGCACATGCGCCCGTTGCGGGGTGCATCGATGCGCTCGATGCGCTACATTAAATCAGTATTTTCAATGCCGCTGCGCGAGCGCTGCAGATCGACGTATCACCGACTCACAGAGCACGGCGGCGTACCAGACAGGAGGACTGCATGGGATCTGATGTGAAGATCGCACGCGCGTTGATCTCGGTTACCGATAAGACGGGCGTCGTCGATTTCGCACGGACGCTGGTCGATGACTTTGGCGTCGAGATCATCTCTACGGGCGGCACAGCTCGTGCTATCGAGGATGCGGGCGTTCCCGTAACCCCCATCGAGGAGTTCACGGGTTATCCCGAGATGATGGACGGCCGCGTTAAGACCCTGCACCCCAAGGTTCACGGCGCGCTGCTGGCCCGCCGCGATTCCGAGCAGCACATGCAGGAGGCGGCTCAGCATGGCATTAAGCTGATCGACCTGGTCGTCGTCAACCTGTACGAGTTCGAGAAGACCGTCGCTAACCCCGAGGTCACCTTCGCGGATGCCATCGAGCACATCGACATCGGTGGTCCCTCCATGCTGCGCTCTGCCGCCAAGAACGCCGCGAGCGTTACCGTCATCTCCGACCCGGCCGACTATGATGCCGTCCTGGCCGAGATGCGCGAGACCGGTGGCTGCACCACGCTTTCCACCCGTCGTCGCCTGCAGGTGAAGGTCTACCAGACCACCGCCGCCTACGACACGGCTATCTCCCGTTGGCTCGCCGCCCACGCAAGCGACGTGGCGGACACCTCTGCCAAGCTCGAGATCTCGCTGGAGAAGGTCGACGACCTGCGCTATGGCGAGAATCCTCAGCAGAAGGCCACGGTCTATCGCTTTGCCGAGGGCTGCGAGAATACCGCGAGCTCGCAGTTCCCGCTCGTGGGCTCCGAGCAGATCCAGGGCAAGCCGCTCAGCTACAACAACTATCTGGATGCCGACGCCGCTTGGAACCTAGTCCGCGAGTTCGACGAGCCGGCCTGCGTGATCCTCAAGCATCAGAACCCCTGCGGCTCCGCCGTGGCCGAGGACATCACGGCCGCCTACGACCGCGCCTTCGCCTGCGATCCCAAGAGCGCCTTCGGCGGCATCATCGCCTGCAACCGCGAGGTTCCCTATGAGCTGGTTGAGCACTTTGCCGATCAGAACAAGCAGTTCGTCGAGGTTATCATCGCTCCGAGCTACACTGCCGAGGCGCTCGAGCGCATGGCCAAGCGCCCCAACCTGCGCGTGCTGGCCACCGGCGGCGTGGACCACGGCGCCCAGGTGGAGCTGCGCTCCGTCGACGGCGGCATGCTGGTGCAGGAGGTCGACCACGTGACCGAGGATCCTGCGACCTTTACGTTCCCCACCGACCGCAAGCCCACCGACGCCGAGATGGCCGAGCTCGAGTTTGCCTGGAAGGTCTGCAAGGGCGTCAAGTCCAACGCCATCCTGGTTTCCAAGGGTAAGGCCGGCATTGGCATGGGCCCGGGTCAGCCCAACCGCGTTGACTCTGCGCTGCTTGCCTGCGAGCGCGCCGAGGACTTCTGCGAGCGCGAGGGCGTGGAGAAGGGCGGCTTTGCCTGTGCAAGCGACGCGTTCTTCCCGTTCCGCGACAACGTCGACGTGCTCGCCGCGCACGGCGTGACCTGCATCATCCAGCCCGGCGGCTCCAAGCGCGACGACGAGAGCGTCCAGGCCTGCAACGAGCATGGTATTGCGATGGTCTTCACAGGGGCCAGGCATTTTAGGCACTAGAGGCTTTCCCAAGCACCCGACCTTGCCCCTCAAACCGTCGCTTGCGTACATTTAGTACGCGGCGCTCCTCTTTCGGGGCAATCTCGGGCACTTGGAAAACCCTTAATGGGATGTTGTTCTATCCCATTAAGCCGATCGGTCGCCTGACCGTATCGTCAAAATAATCTCTGCAAAAGACGGCTGCTCCGTTTGGAGGGCCGTCTTTTTGGTATAAGAGGACGGAATGACTAACACGAAAGGTATGACCATGCCCCAGATTGATGATGCCGAGCTGTTTGGCAATGCCGAGGATCAGCGTGCGTACGAGGACTTTTGCGCCAATCAGGAGGCGGTCGAGAAGTTTACGCTCGACAAGCCCGCGCTTGTCTGCCGTTGGCGCATGTCCAACAAAAAGGTGCCCATGCTCAACCGCCACATTCGCGCGCTGTCCGAGCGCCTGGTGCAGGGCGAGCCGCTTACCCACAACATGCTCAGCTGGGCCAAACAACACGTTGAGTGGTCGCTTGCCGAGGGTGATTACACCGCACACGACGGCGTGCTCATGCTGGTGATCGACATCAACGGCAACGCCGCCATGACGGTGGGCGAGTACGAGCCGCTGGCCGATACGTCGGCCAAGGCGCTACGTGCCCGCTCCGCCGAGGCCCGCTCCGAGGCCGACGAAACCGGCGTGGCGCCCGAGCTGCTCGCCGCCGTCGATAACGGCGAGCTGGCCTTTGTGGCGCCAGCGGACGAGTGTCTGTGCGGCACGGCGACGCTCATTGAGCAGCTGGCCCAGACCAAGGGCATCCCGGTCACGCGCGTGGACATTCCCGCGCAGCTCAAGGGCGCGCTGTTCCTGGTGAGTGACGAGCACGGCGTGGTCCCCGCAACCGAGACGGACGCCGCCGAGGCCGACGCCGCCACGGTCGCCTTCTTCGCCGAAGGCTACGAAAAGCTCCGCGCCCGCCGCTAAATGATTTTTCTGGGACGGGGATTAAAGAATCATTTTGGTCCCCGCCACCGCTGCGAGTGCGAGGCGGACAAAACGCCCCCGCTCGCGAACAGTTCTGTCACCTGGCACCGCGCGAGGCGTGTACCTGCAGCTTTGCGGTCATAATGGGACAAGACAACCAAGAGGGGAGCGGAATCAATGGCGCTGATCTATATCGTTGAGGACGACGAGCCCATTCGTCGTGAGCTTGTCGACATCCTTGCCCGCGCCGGGTTTGAAATCGAGGCCTGCGAATCGTTCGAGCATGTCTCGCGCGATATTCTCGCCGCCGCGCCCGACCTGGTGCTGCTCGACCTCACGCTTCCCGTCAAGGACGGCCAGCATATCTGCCACGAGGTTCGCCGCGAATCCGAGGTCCCCATCATCGTCCTCACCTCGCGCACGACCGAGATCGACGAGGTCATGGCCATGACGCTCGGCGCGGACGACTTTGTTCCCAAGCCCTATAGCGCGCGCGTGCTCGTGGCGCGCATCAACGCACTGCTGCGTCGCACCGCGGCGTCAGGCGAGCGCAGCACGCTCGTCCACAAGGGGCTGGAGCTCGACCTCGCCCGCTCTATGGTCACCAACACGGCGACCGGCGACAGCACCGAGCTCACCAAAAATGAGCTGCGCATTCTCTCGCTGCTCCTGAGCCGCGCGGGCAAGATCGTCTCGCGCTCGGCCATCATGCAGGACCTGTGGGACTCCGACGCCTTCGTGGACGACAATACGCTCACCGTCAACATCAACCGCCTGCGCACCACGCTCGAAAAAATCGGCATCAAGGGGTATTTGACGACGCATCGCGGCCAAGGCTATTCGGTCTAGGGGCCGGCTATGTCGTTTGGCAAGTTCTTTAAAGATGCACTGCTTCCCGTCGCCGTGTGGACGTGCGGCGTGCTGCTGAGCTGCTTTGTGCTGACGGTCGCCGGCGCACCCGTTTCTATCGTGGTCGTGGCGGTTGGCGTGTCCTTTATCTTCGGTATGCTCGGCATCGTGATCGAGTACGCTCGCCGTCGCCGTTTTCTGCGTCAGTTGGAGCGCGCGGCAGAGGAGCTCGAGAGTCCCGCATGGGTGCAGGAGATGGTGCAATGCCCAACCTATGCCGAGGGCGAGCTCGAGTACGAGGTCCTGTGCCGGGTGGGCAAAGCCGCCTGCGACGAGGTTGCCGAGGGCCGGCGTCAGACCGAAGACTATCGCGACTATATCGAGAGCTGGGTTCACGAGGCCAAGCTGCCCCTGGCGGCGGCCCACCTGATTTTGGAAAACCTGGACGGCAGCGAAGACGACCTGTCGCGTGTGGATGACCTGGGTCGCGAGCTGGCTCGCATGGAGCGCTATATCGACCAGGCGCTGTACTATGCGCGCTCGGAAGTCGTGGAGCGCGACTACCTGATTCGCCGTTGGGATCTCAAGACCCTGGTGACGGGCGCGATTAAAGCCAACGCGCGCGAGCTTATCGCGGCGCACGTGGCTCCGGTGTGCGAGAACCTCGACTTTGAGGTCTTTACCGACGAGAAGTGGCTCGAGTTTATTCTAGGCCAGCTTATTCAGAACAGCATCAAATATGCGCGCGAGGACGGCGCAAAGATCGTGTTTTCGGGCGCGTTGCTGGACGAGGGCCTGGCGAGCGAACGCATCGAGCTTACCGTCGCGGACAACGGCTGCGGCGTGAGCGCGGCCGACCTGCCGCGCGTGTTCGAGAAGGGTTTTACCGGCGACAACGGCCGCACCACCAAGCGCGCAACGGGCATCGGCCTCTACCTGGTGGCGCGCCTGTGCTCCAAGATGGGCATCGACGTCACCGCGGCATCCGAGCCCGGCGAAGGCTTCGTCGTAACATTCGCGTTTTCAACGAATAAGTTTCAATATTTCGAGTAACGCACGCGGCAGACGCCCACCCAAACAAAAACGTGCAGCCAAAACAAAACGTGCCGCCCCAAACGGGGCGGCACGCCATCTTTTATCAGCCAACTCGCTGAAGTAAGGCTGCGAAGGCCGCGGGGCCGGGAGGGGTTTCCTAAGGGCACATCCCGCAGCCGCAACGCGGCGAGGACGTGCCCGTGGAAACCCCGCAGGCCCCGCGGCCGGTGGGAGCAACGCTACTTCACGACCAAAATGTCGCAGTCCGTATTGCGCAGCAGGAACGTCGAAATCGAACCCAGCAGCGCATACTTGATCGAGGACAGGCCGCGGGCGCCGCAGAGCACCAGGTCGGGCTTGACCACGTCGAGCATCTCGTCTTTGAGCGTCTCACGAATACGGCCGGCGCGAATCATGACTTCGACCTCGGGAATATCGGGATTGGCCTTGGCCTCTTCGAGCTGCTTTTCGATGGAGTTCTTAAAGGCCTCCTCCAGACCGTTGACCAAATCGACCGGATAGGAGCCGGCGCTCTCGAGCGCCGTGGAATCGATAACGTGGCCGATAATCAGCTTGGCGCCGTTGTTCGCGGCGACCTTGATGGCGCGTGCGAGCACAAAATCCTGCTGCTCAGTACCGTCGAGTGAAACAAATACCTTGGTGTAACCCTCGTTCATGGTTTCCTCCTTGGTCTATCGCACGGGCGCGGGGCTCGTGCGTCGGGCGGGCGCGGGTGCGTTGACCGCCGGACACTTTATCTTGTTGCAGTTATACCCAAGGATTTCGGTTTAACTGCTCGCAATTCTGTGAACGGGCGAGTTTTTTGGTAAGGGTAGGCGCGGTCGCACCGCCAACGGTTGATAATGGGACATCGCCCGCATCGTCCGCAGAACATCTACCGGCGGGTGTCTAACGAGGGGGTCCCTTTGGATATTATCGAGCTTCTAAAATCTGCCTTCATGGGCCTGGTCGAGGGCATCACCGAATGGCTGCCCGTTTCGTCGACGGGCCACATGATCTTGGTGGACGAGTTCGTCAAGATGAACGTGAGCGAGACGTTCTGGAATATGTTCCTGGTCGTGATTCAGCTCGGCGCCATTCTGGCCGTCTGCGTGCTGTTTTTCCACGAGCTCAACCCGTTCTCGCCCAGCAAGGGCAAGGAGGGCCGTCGCGACACCTGGGTGCTGTGGGGCAAGATTGTGCTCGGTTGCATTCCTGCGGCGGCGATCGGCCTGCCGCTCAACGACTGGATGGAGGAGCATTTCTACAACGCTCCCGTCGTGGCGCTGGCGCTCATTGTGTACGGCGTGCTGTTTATCGTGATCGAGAACTGGCGCGCGAGCAAGCGCGAGGAAATGGCCGTTGCCGGTTCGTTTGGTTCGCGTGCTGTGGTGTCGGGTGGACGTCCCGCCGGTGCGCACTTTGCGGCGCCCCCCACGGCTACCGCTGAGGATGAGGACGATGACGAGAATCTGGACTTTGGTTCCATCGCCACGCTCGAGGACCTCAGCTGGAAGACTGCGCTGGGTATCGGCTGCTTCCAGGTGCTTTCGCTGGTGCCTGGTACGTCTCGCTCCGGTTCTACCATCATCGGCGGCCTGCTTTTGAGCTGCACGCGCTCGGTGGCGTCTAAGTTTACGTTCTTCCTGGCTATTCCCGTTATGTTTGGCGCGAGTGCGCTCAAGCTGGTCAAGTACTTCATCAAGGGCGGCACGTTCGGCACCAACGAGATCGCCATCTTGGGCGTGGGCTGCGTTGTGGCCTTTGTGGTTTCGCTCATCGCCATCAAGTGGCTCATGGGCTTCGTCCGCCGTCACGACTTCAAGTGCTTCGGAGTCTACCGCATCATCCTGGGCATCGTAGTGCTCGCATACTTCTTCGTTCTGGAGCCGATGCTCGGCCTCTAACTTAGTCGACGCTGCGCGGCGGCCAGGGCGACAACTTGTCATTCAAAGGGGGTGGCATGACCAAAAGGTCTATGCCGCCCCCTTTTCATGCCAATTTGTTCGCCCTGGCCGCCGCTCGCTACCGTTGCCATGACATCGGTGGCTCCGTGATTGGTACATTGGGGTCAGGTTTCTTTGCACCAACGTGGTGCAGACTAACCTGACACCTTTGCGCCAAATCCGCTGGGGCGGACCTGACGGCGGCGCACGGAGTCGTGGTGTGATTTGCGTCGGTGTCCGCGCGGCTCGGTATACTGGTACGGCTCAAACTATGGCGCTGCCCGCAGGCGCGCCGTCTGTCAGATGAGGAGTCGCCCATGACCCAGCCCTTGCCCTGGGAAAAGAACGCCGCGGTACCCGTGCCGCCCGCGCCGGAACCCGTGCCGCTCGATGCATACACCGCCCCCGCTGCGCCGGAGCCCGAGCTCGTTCCGCTCGACATCTATGACGCTCCCGCGCCGGCGCCCAAGCCTATCAAGCCGCTCGTCGACATCGACAGCCTTAATCCCGCCCAGCGCGAGGCGGTCCTGTCCACCGAGGGCCCGTTGCTGGTGCTCGCCGGCGCCGGCTCGGGCAAGACCCGCGTCTTGACCTTCCGCATCGCACATATGCTCGGCGACCTGGGCGTTAAGCCTTGGCAGGTTCTTGCCATTACGTTTACCAACAAGGCTGCGGCCGAGATGCGCGAGCGTCTGGCGGCACTCATCCCCAGCGGCACTCGTGGCATGTGGGTGTGCACCTTCCATGCCATGTGCGTGCGCATGCTGCGCGAGGACGCCGACCTGCTGGGCTATACCGGTCAATTCACCATCTACGATGACGACGACTCAAAGCGCATGGTGCGCGACATTATGCAGGCGCTCGGCATCGAGCAAAAGCAGTTCCCCATCAACATGATCCGCAGCAAGATCAGCTCTGCTAAAAACGCCATGATCGGGCCCGAGGACATGCTCAAGAGCGCCGATAGCCCCAACGACAAAAAGGCCGCGCAAGTCTACCTGGAGCTGGAGCGCCGCCTGCGCGCCGCCAACGCGATGGACTTCGACGACCTGCTCGTGCGCACGCTCGAGCTACTGCGCACCCGCCCCGAGGTGCTCGACAAGTACCAGGAGCGCTTCCGCTACATTAGCGTCGACGAGTATCAGGACACCAACCACGTCCAGTACGAGATCGCCAACCTGCTGGCCGCCAAGTACCAAAACCTCATGGTCGTGGGCGACGACGACCAGTCCATTTACAGCTGGCGTGGCGCCGACATCACCAACATCCTGGACTTTGAGCAGGACTTTAAAAACTGCAAGACCGTCAAGCTGGAGCAGAACTATCGCTCTACGGGTCATATCCTGAGCGCCGCCAACGCCGTGGTGCGTCACAACTCGCAGCGCAAGGACAAGCGCCTGTTTACGGCCGAGGGCGATGGCGAGAAGATTCAGGCTTTCCAGGCAAGCGACGAGCGCGACGAAGGTCGCTGGATTGCCGGCGAGATCGAAAAGCTGCATGCCAAGGGTACAAGCTACGACGATATCGCCGTGTTCTACCGCACCAACGCCCAGTCGCGTATCCTCGAAGATATGTTCCTGCGCGCGGGCGTGCCCTACAAGATCGTCGGCGGCACGCGATTCTTCGACCGCGCCGAGATTCGCGACGTCATGGCCTACCTCAAGATGATCGTGAACCCGGCCGACGAGATGAGCGTCAAGCGCGTCATCAACACGCCGCGCCGCGGCATCGGCTCCACCTCGATTCAAAAGATCGAGCAGCTGGCGCGCGACAACCGCTGCTCGTTCTTCCAAGCCTGCGAGATCGCGTGCGCCGAGACGGGCATGTTTAGCGCCAAGGTCCGCAATGGCCTGTCGAGCTTTGTGTCGCTGGTGCGCGAGGGCCGCCGCATGGACGGCGAGCTCAAGGACGTTGTCGAGATGATTGTCGACAAGACGGGCCTGCTGCAGGCCTTTCGCGCCGAGGGCACCATGGAGGCCGAGAGCCGCGCCGAGAACATCCAGGAATTCCTGGGCGTGGCCGCCGAATTTGAGGAGACGCACGAGGATATCGAGGGTACGCTCGAGAGCTTAGAGGAGCTGCGCGCGGCCGGTGTTGCCGACGTGCCTGCCGGCGCCGAGCCCGAGCCCGTCGTGGTGAGCGCACCTGCGCCCGAGCCGGGACCGTCTGCCCCGGTATCCTCGTTTGAGGCGCTCGTTGGCGCGCGTGATGCCGCAGGTTCCAATCCGCTCGATAGCCTAGCCGCCCCGGCGCTCTCGCCGCAGGATGCCCTGGCTGCCGCCATTGCGGGCAACGCGTATGCCGCGCCGACGGAGATGCCGGCGGGTGCCGTGCATGCCGACGAGATCGAGCGCACCTACGGTCCGCTCACCTGTAAGGCGCTTCCTGCTCTCATGGAGTGGCTGGCCCTGCGCTCCGACTTGGATTCCCTGGCCGGCGAGACGCATGCCATTACCATGATGACCATCCACTCCGCCAAGGGCCTGGAGTTCCCGGCGGTGTTCGTGGCCGGCATGGAGGAGGGCATCTTCCCGCACGTGCACGACTTTGGCGGCAGCGATGATCCGGGCAAGCTCGAGGAGGAGCGTCGCCTGGCCTACGTTGCCATCACGCGTGCCCGTAAGCGCCTGTTCCTGACCTATGCGGCCACGCGTCGCACCTACGGCTCGACCTCTGCCAACCCGCGCTCTCGTTTCCTCAACGAGATTCCGTTTGAGGATATCGAGTTTAGCGGTATCGGTTCTGCCGGTTTTGAGGGCACGGGCTGGGAGAAGCGCGGCGACCGTCACGGCACCTTTGGCTCGGGCATGGGCTCGGATATGTATGGCGGCAAGGTGTTCGGTTCGCATACGCGCTCGACCGGCGGTTCCGGTTCGCGCGGCGGATCGAGCTTCGACGATTTCTTTGGTGGCAGCACCTATGGCACCGAGCGCCATCGCGGGGTTTCGCCCGACGCCGGCCGTGTTGCCTCGACCTTTGGTTCGGGCGCGCCGCGAGCTAAAAAGCCGTCGTCCAAGGTGTCGCCGACGGTGGAGCGCAAGGTCGATCGCGCCAGCGCGTCACAGGACTTTGCCGCGGGCGATACCGTGAGCCACAAGACCTTTGGCACCGGTACCGTGATCTCGGTCGCCGGAGACATGATCGAGGTCCAGTTCGAAAAAACCGGCCAGACCAAAAAGCTGATGAAAGGTTTTGCACCGATCGTCAAGCTGTCGTGATCCCGGCGGACCTGGGCGGGCGTATGGGGCAACATCACCTGCTCGGACAGTCCTGCGCAAGACGGAGGCCACATTAAGTGGCCTCCTTTGCGTGCGGAACTCGCGATCGATGTTGCCCCATACACCCGCCCAGGTCCTTGGGTAACGTTGCTGGACGAACATCGCTCTGCTCGTTCGCTTTTTGGTCTGGAGAGCCGGGTGGGCTGATATATAGATACGAGTAGGGGCTCCCCCGTTGATGGGCGGGGGAGCCCCTACTTGCGTTTGGGTTGTTGTTGCTAGCCAGAGGCTCGCCGGGATGGGCGCGGGGTTTGATCGATCGCGAGT
>CABUEK010000028.1:0-26071 GCA_902490565.1 uncultured Collinsella sp.
CACGAGCGGGGGCTCCTGTCGTTTCCGTGCCCCTGGATTGGGTCATAGTGTCTGACTTTGCCAAAGCATCGGCAGGTACTCATTGGGGACGTACTTAAATGAGTGCCTGCAGAATGAGAGTGGATAATCTCCCGTTTTAGGCGTGTTTCTTCGTCAAAAGTGGGAGATTATCCACTCTCATTAGGTGGCACTTGGGGACGTTCCTTTTTTGCCGGCACCTGGGGACAGTCCTTGTAATCGTTGGGGAGTGGTTACTTGCTCGCGAACAGCCAGATCAAGATGATCACTAGAACTACGGCGACGATGCAGACGATGGCGCCGGTGAATTTGATGCGTGAGTCGCGGGTACGCTCGCGCACCGCGTCCTCGGTGGCCTCGAGCTGGGCGACTTCTCGCTCGGTCTCGGTGTGTTCGGCATTGTCTCGGGCCAAGGACCCTGCAAGCGACTCGGTGATCTCTGGGTGGTCGTGCACCTCGGTCGCCTGTTCGATGATCGACTGTGCATGTGCGGCATCTGCTTGGGCGTTGGCGATGGTCTGCTCCTGGTCGCGGCGCGCCTTGTCCTCGGCAGCGATCTTCTCGCGCAGTTCGCGCTGACGAGTCGCGGCGGCGGTCTTCGCCGTCTGCAGCTCGTCGCGCGCGGCATCGGCTTCGGTCGTCACGGCTTGGTGCGCGCGTTTTGCGTCGGCGATAGGGGCTTGAGCCTGCTCGACGGCCTGCTCGGCTGCGGCAAGCGAGTGCTCAAGGTCGGCGGTGATGCGCGGGACATCTTCTTCGGCTTTACGCAGGGCATCTGCCGTGTCGGAAATCTGCATCGAGAGCTCGCTGGTGCGCACCGTATAGTTGGCGGGATTTGCCGAGGGATTGCGTTGCAGCTCGGCATACTCATGACGCAGCGTCTCGAGCTGGGCGCGCGTGGCGTCGACGGTTTGTTGTGCGGCGGCAATGCCGGCGTCTCGCTCTGCCTTCACCTTGTCGCGGATGCGCTTGGAATCCTCAAGACGTCGAACGAGGCGGTTGCCGGTCTCGCGTGAGCTCGCCTCGCGGGCCTCCACGGCGTCGAGCGCGGCCTTCAGGCGGAGCTCAGTCGCGTCATCCTCTGTCTTCATTTGTTCGAGCTGACCCTTGAGCTCTGTCGCTTTGGAGGCGTGGACATCACGGTCAATCTCGGCGACCGCTGCAGTCTTTTGGGCCGTGGCAATCGCCTGGCGCTGGTCGGCGACGATCTGGTCGTAGCGGCCTGCGATATCCTGGCGCGTCTCGAGTTCCTCGGCCTGATCGGCAATGCGCTGCTCAAGTTCGGCCAGGTGGGCGCGGGCATCGGCAAGTGCCTTTTTCGCGGCGTTCATCTCGCGCATGGCCGAGGCGCCCTGGGCGATAAAGGTGCCCACGGCGTTCGCAGTGTTCGAGACAGCGGTCCCCAGATCGCGGCTCGCGGCGGGGGAGTGCGGGGCAGTCGGGCGAGCGGTGTCGGCAGCGTCCGCATCGGCAGTCTGCGGCACGGCGATATTGCCGGTACCGCCTTCGATCACAGAAAAGCCTGCTGCGTGCGGGTCGACCGCATCGGTGCCAATCGTGGGATGCTCGAGCTGCAGAAACGAGGGCATGGTGCTGCCCTGGTCGGCAACCGGAGTCTCGCCGGGTACGAAGGTCGAGGCTGCCTCGGCGGCCTCCTCTTCCTCGGCGTCAACGTCAGCGTCGGCCACGGCGTCTTTCATCGCTTTGACGGCATCCATCATGGAGTCCATGACGGCGTCGAGCTCTTCTTCCGAAGAAACCTCGATAGGGCCCGCAGCTTGCGGAGCAGCATCCTGTACGGGGCGGTCGTCCTGAGCGGGCGCATCGTCGTTTTGCTCGTCTGCATCTTCGGCGCCAGGGGTTTCCGCCGTAGCGCTTTCGTCCAAGAATGGGCCGTCGAGGTCAATATCATCGCAGGTCACAGCGTCGGCATCTGCAGTGACGTCTGCGGAATCATCAATATGCTGTTGAGTCTGGGGGTCCAGCTCGTCTGTCATAGGCATGTGCTCCTCATCGTTGTTTGTCACCCTATGATAAAGTCTCGCGCCGACATCCCGCGCGCTGCAGCAAAGTTTCAAAACGTGTTCGATGGCTCGCGTCGATAGCAAAAACTCGGCCACTTTATCCAGTTTGTACTTGACATTCCCTTCGCCGAAAGACGTTGCGCCGTTCGCCTGCCAGGGGCTTTATTTTTCACTTGAACCCGCTAAAGTTGCATTTCAGCTTTTGGCGCGTGAAGTTGGATGCGCGCAGTCGACGGGCAGGCCCGTCGCGATTTGAAAGGACTTTATATGGGACTTTTCACTGGTAAGACCGTGATCGTCACCGGCGGCGGCAAGGCCACGCTCAAGGACGGCTCCGCTGGCTCCATCGGCTACGGTATCGATATCGCTTTTGCCAAGGAGGGCGCAAACCTCGTCATTACCGGCCGCAACGTTGCCAAGCTCGAGGCTGCCAAGGAATCCCTCGAGGCCGAGTACGGCGTCAAGGTTCTGCCTGTTCAGGCCGATGTCTCGGCTGGTCAGGACAACGAGGCCGTCGTCCAGAACGTCATCGACAAGGCTATTGAGGAGTTCGGCCGCATCGACGCCGTCGTCAACAATGCTCAGGCCAGCGCCTCGGGCGTGACCATTGCCGATCACACCATGGATCAGTTTAACCTGGCCATTTACTCTGGCCTGTATGCCACCTACCTGTACATGCAGAAGGCCTACCCGCACCTGAAGGAGACCAAGGGCTCCGTGGTCAACTTTGCTTCGGGCGCCGGCCTGTTTGGCAACTATGGCCAGTGCAGCTACGCCGCTGCCAAGGAGGGCATCCGCGGTCTGACCCGCGTCGCTGCCAACGAGTGGGGCAAGGACGGCATCAACGTCAATATCGTTTGCCCGCTTGCTTGGACCGCTGCGCTCGAGAACTTCCAGGATGCCTATCCCGAGGCGTTCAAGGCCAACGTCCACATGCCGCCGGCTGGCCACTACGGCGACGTCGAGAAGGAAATCGGCCGCGTTGTCGTTCAGCTCTGCGGTCCCGACTTTAAGTATATGAACGGCGAGACCGTCACCCTCGAGGGTGGCATGGGCCAGCGTCCGTAGGAGTTACGGCGTTTTACCAAACGCCGTAACGGGCCGACGCTGCGCGGTCACCAGAGCGACAACTTGTCATTCAAAGAGGGCGGCATGACCAGAAGGTCTATGCCGTCCTCTTTTCATGCCAATTTGTTCGCTCTGGTGACCGCTCGCTGATGTTGTCAGAGCATCGGCGTTACCTTGACTGTTGGATGTAGTCGTTGGGGACGTTCTTAAATGACTAGTCGAAAGGGACACTCTTGCCGGCACTTGGGGACAGTCCCTGAGTGCCGGCAGATTGGGGCGCTCATTTGCAAGATGGCGCTGAAGACTGTCCCCAACGTCTAGTCGTTTAAGACTGTCCCCAACGACTACCCAACGACTAGCGCGGGAACCTGATCCTAATGCACTAGTTTCTGTCGAGTCGGTGCTTCTTGCGGGTTGCCCGTATAATGGTTTGCGTATGAACCGCAACCAAGGAGTTCCAGTTTATGGACCAGAACCTTTTTAAATTCGACCTGATCGCCGAGGACCCGACGACGCACGCGCGCGCCGGCGTGCTGCACACCCCGCACGGCGACATCGAGACGCCGATCTTTATGCCCGTGGGCACCAAGGCAAACGTCAAGGGCATTCCTACCGAGACTGTCAAGAAGCTCGGCGCCCAGATCGTGCTCGCCAATACCTATCATCTGTCCATGCGTCCCGGCGAGGATACCATCGCCGAGCTGGGCGGCCTGCACAAGTTCATGAACTGGCACGGCCCCATCCTCACCGACTCGGGCGGTTTCCAGGTCTTCAGCCACAACGATGCCGTCAAGCTCACCGATGAGGGCGTGCGCTTTATTGTCAACGATTACGACGGCCGCCACGTGTTTTGGACGCCCGAGGACAACATGGAAATCGCCATGAAACTCGGCTCCGATATCTGCATGCAGCTCGACCAGTGCCCGGGCTATCCCGCCACGCGCGCCTACGTTGAGCGCGCCGTTGAGCTGTCGAGCATGTGGGCCGAGCGCTGCTATAAGGCGCATACCCGCGATGACCAGGCGCTCTTTGGCATCGTTCAGGGCGGCATGCACCTGGATCTGCGCCTGCGTTCGCTGCGCCATCTGGAGGAGTGCGGCGACTTCCCGGGCTATGGTATCGGTGGCTATTCGGTGGGCGAGGATCACGAGACCATGTTCGAGACCCTGGCGCCGCTCGTGAGCGAGTACATGCCCAAGCATAAGCCGCGCTACCTGATGGGTGTCGGCAACCCCACCACGCTCGTACGCGGCGTGGGCGTGGGCATCGACATGTTCGACTGTGTGCTGCCGACGCGCACCGGTCGCATGGGTACGGCGTTCTCCAGTGAAGGTCGCCTTAACTTCCGTAACGCGCGCTTTGCGCACGACGACGGCCCCATCGACCCCACCTGCACCTGCCCGGTGTGCACGGGCGGCTACAGCCGCGCGCTCATTCGCCACATGGTCACGCAGAAGGAGATGCTCGGCGGCATTTTGCTTTCGATGCACAATATCTACTACCTGCTCAACCTTATGCAGCGTGCCCGCCAGGCCATTATCGAGGGCCGCTACGGCGCATTCGTGAGCGACTGGATGAATAGTCCTGCCGCGGTGGATTACTAAGGGCGACAGACACGCTTGCAGAGCGTGGGCAACGGCAATGGTCGGGCGCCAGCCGGTCGTCACATTCGTTGACACCGGCTGCGCGACCGCTGACCGATAGCTTGCAAGTGCTTGATGCATCGTGGGTACCATACCGAATAGTTGATGCTCGGGCGGGTGTTTGACGCATGGCGTCGACCCCGCCCGTTTTTCTTTTTCTCGATAGGAGTACCCATGATTAAGAATGAGAACGTCGAGGGTGAGCCTGCCTACGACGAGACGTACCGCCGCGGCCCCGTGGTCATGCGCGGCCCCATGATTCCTAAGGACAACACCTACGCCAACCTGCTGGCGCCCGAGGAGTCGACTGACTGGCTGCACGCCGACCCCTGGCGCGTGCTGCGAATTCAGGCAGAGTTTGTCGATGGCTTTGGCGCACTTGCCGAGCTTGGACCTGCGGTGACTATCTTCGGTAGCGCCCGCACGCCCAAGACCGATCCGCTCTACAAGGCGGCGCGCACCGTCGGGCGCAAGATCGCGCAACGTGGCGTGGCGGTCATCACCGGTGGCGGCCCTGGCATCATGGAAGCGGGCAACAGGGGAGCGGCGAGTGTCAACGGCAAGTCAGTTGGCCTAGGCATTGAATTGCCGCACGAGCACGGGCTCAACAAATACGTGAACCTCGGCATGGACTTCCGCTACTTCTTTGTGCGCAAAACCATGTTCGTTAAGTACAGCTCGGGCGCCATCGTATTTCCCGGCGGCTTTGGCACGCTCGACGAGATGTTCGAGGTTCTCACGCTGGTGCAAACGCACAAGGTCAAGCGCATGCCGCTCGTGTTGGTGGGCAGCGAGTACTGGCAGGGCCTGTTCGACTGGCTCAACGGTCCGGTGATGGACGCCGGCATGATCAGTCCGCTCGATCCGGATCTGGTACACATTACCGACGACCTCAACGAGGCCGTTGACATTGCGCTCAGCGGGCTGATGTAGATCAATCGTGCCCACGCGACATGAATACGCATGGCAATCTGATGTTATCTAACATCAGATTGCCATTTATATTGGGTATACTGGTGTAAAAGACGAGGGCGAGGAGGTCGCAAATGTCTACAGCAACAGTTAAGCCTACGACGGTTCGAATCGAAGAGGGGCTCAAGGAGCAGGCGACTGAGTTCTTGGATTCGGTCGGCCTCAGCCTCAATTCCTATCTCAATCTTGCCGTTCGGCAGCTGGTAAATCAGCGAAAGATTCCTTTTGAGATTGTAGGAAGGGCGGAGGTGCCCAACGAGGTGACGAGGCGCGCCATGGTGATCGCCGAGGCTCATGAGCTGGGGATTTTGCCGGACGATAGCCTGTCATTCAATAACGCTGATGAGCTTATGTCATTCCTCGATGAGGAATAGCGATGTTCGAGATTAAAGTCGAGGCTCAATTTAAGGTGGACTACAAACGAACGATGCGCATGCATCCGCAGCTAAAAAGTGAGTTTAAAGCGGCGGTTGCAGAGCTTGTGGCTCATGGGTCACTTCCGGCGGAGTATGGCGCCCACGAGCTCTCAAACCCGGGCGGAAACTACAACGGCCACATCGATTTCCACCTATCCGATGGCTTGGTCGATGTGGTCGTTCTTTATCTTCCCCATAAGACTAACCCAGTGATTAGGCTGGTGAGAATGGGCACTCATCAGGAACTGTTTCAGGGTCCGCTGGGCTGATCGCCGATTTCTAAGTTGCGGTGGAATAGGGATTGATTTGCGGCTGATAAGCCAAAAACAGTTCCTATTCCACCGCAAGTGGTAAAGGTGCCCCTAGTGGATGGGCTGGTAGCGGGGGCAGTAGCTGATGGCGATGGCGTCGACGCCTACATGGGTGGCGATGGTGCAGCCGATGGGGCCGGTGCCGGCGTCTACGTAATCCTGGCCCGCGAGTGCCTCGTTGACAAGTTCCTGCTCCTCGGCGGCGCCGGTCGTGAGCACACGCACGCTTGAGCCCGGGTGCTCGTCCAAAAACGCGAGGCAATCTGCCATGGTGTTGGCGACGATGCGCTTGGCGCCGCGGCCCTTTTTGATGGCCTTGATCTCGCCCGATTTCCACTCCGGCGAAACGGCCAGGCGAATGTTGAGCATCTGCGTGAGCTGGCCGGCAAGCTTGGGCGCGCGGCCGTTCTTAACGAGGTTCTCGAGCGTGCGGGGAATCAGCAGCAGGTGGGCGTCGGGCAGGGCCGCGCGGATCTGCGCCTCGGTCTCGTCCAGGCTGCGGCCGTCCTCGCGCATAGCCAGCGCGTACTCCACCAGCAGGCCCTCGGCGCCCGAGCCGGTGCGCGAATCGATGCAGCGCACGTCGAGCTCGTGGGTCTCGGCGACCAGGCATGCGTTGGAATAGCAGGCGGACCACTCGCTGCACAGCGAGATAAAGATCGCGCTGTCGTGGCCATCGGCGCGTACGCGGTCAAACAGCGCCTTGAACTCGCCGGCGCTCGGCTGCGAGGTGTGCGGCAGCTGCTCGGAGCCAGCCATGCGGGCGACGTATTCCTCGGCGGTAATCTGCACCTGGTCGAGCAGGTCCTCGCCCTCGATAATCACATGCAGCGGAATCACGTAAATGCCGAGCTCTTGGGCACGGGCGGGGGAGATGTCCGACGTGGAGTCGGTTATGATGGCAAAAGACATAATTGCACCTTTCGTTGGGGCGCGGCAGCGCCGCCTTCTGAAAGCAAAGTGCGACAAGTATAGTGGAGTTGCTCTACATTGCTAGGTTCAATTGTTGAATAGTCAACAGTTTGAAGCGGTGGTGTGGAAATCATCAACTGGGGAAGAAGGGTGCCGATGGCGGCATTGCAACTTTGCGAGCGGCCGGTTGTGCTGTTCGATTTTGACGGCACGGTGGCCGATACGGGTCGGGCAGTGATGACCTCGACGCGCAAGACGCTGGCTGCGCGCGGGTTTTCGGAGACGCAGATGGGTGATCTGCGCCGCATGATCGGGCCGCCCCTGTGGAAGAGCTTTCACGACTTTTACGGCTTTTCCCGCGAGGAGTCGCTTGTGGTGGCCGACGAGTACCGCGCCTTTTTTGATGAGCTGGGACCGGAGGAGTACCCCGTGTTCGATGGGATTCCCGAGCTGCTGGATGAGTTGGCCGCCCGGGGCAAGCGTATGGCCGTGGCGACGTCACGCATGGAGGCCAAATGCATCGACATGGTGCATGAGCTTGGTCTTTCTCAGTTCGAAGCCGTGGTTGGCATGAATCCGCCGCAGGGGCGCGAGACCAAGGCCGATTCGGTTCGCGATGCCCTGGCGGCGCTCGGCGCGACGGCGGACGATGCCGTGATGATCGGCGATCGCTTTAACGACGTCGAGGGCGCGCACGCGATGGGCATGCCGTGCATCGGCATCTATTCGGGCGCGGCGGCGCCGGGTGAGCATGAGGCGGCGGGTGCCGATGCAGTGGTGCACTCGGTGGCCGAGCTTGCTAAACTTTTCTCTATCTAGGAACTAAATGTGAGGGGCGGGTACGCTTGCCGCTCATTGGTAAGGAGGCAGTCTATGAATCAGGTGGAGCAGAGCGTCGCTGAGTATGTCGACGAGGTCTGGGAAGATGTCGTCGCCGATATCGAGCAGCTGGTGAGCTATCCGTCCGTGGCAGTTTCTGCCGATGCAGAGCCCGGCGCGCCGTTTGGCCGCCCGGTCCGTGACGCGCTCGACTGTGCGCTCGGCATCGCGCAGAAGCTTGGCTATCAGACGAGCGACGACGAGGGCTATGTGGGCATTGCCGATATCCCTGGCCGCGGCGACAAGCAGCTCGCGACCATCTGCCACGTGGACGTGGTGCCCGCCGGCCCGGGCTGGAACACCGACCCGTTTGCGCTGGAGCGTCGCGAGGGCTGGCTGCTCGGCCGCGGCGTTATCGACGACAAGGGTCCGGCGGTGCTGTCACTCTACGCCGGCGCCTATCTGCTCAAGCACGGCATTACCCCGCGCTATACTTTCCGCGCGCTGCTGGGCTGCGATGAGGAAGTGGGCATGTCCGACGTTCACCATTATCTGGAGAACCACGCAGACCCCGACTTTTTGTTTACGCCCGATGCCGAGTTTCCGGTCTGCAATGCCGAGAAGGGCCAGTTTGGGGCGACGTTCGTGAGTCCCAAGATCGACGGCGGGCGCATCGTGTCGTGGAGCGGCTCCGAGGCGAGCAATGCCATTCCGTCGCAGTCCATCTGCGAGCTCGCGATTGCCGCCGATGAGCTGCCGGCGCCCGTTGAGAACGCCGACCGCCTGGAGATCACGGCGCTTGATAACGGGCATGCGCAGATTTTCGCCCACGGCATTGGCGGTCATGCCTCGATGCCAGAGGGAACGATCAACGCCGTCGGGCTGATCGTGGCGTATCTGCGCGAGGCCGAGGACGCGTTTGGTGCACGCGACGAGCGCCTGCTGACGCCTGCCGAGCACGAGTTCGTCAAGTTCCTGGCCTTTGTGCATGCGGACGCCTATGGTCGCGGCCTGGGTATCGATGCGACGAGTCCGGCGTTTGGCCCGCTTACCTGCAACGCTGGCGTCATCCGCGTGGCGGATGGCCATATTGAGCAGGTCATCGACGTGCGCTTCCCCGACAGCACGAGTGCCGATACCATCCGCGAGCAGCTCGATCCGCTCGTGGGCCGTTTTGGCGTGACGTGCCGTGTGGGTCGTGCGAAGGTGCCGTTCTCGGTCTCTGCCGACGATCCGGCCGTGAAGGCGCTTATTGATACCTATAACGAGTTTACGGGCAAGCATGCTGAGCCCTTTGCCATGGGCGGCGGCACGTACGCGCGCAACTTTGCCCGCGCCGTCTCGTTTGGCCCCGAGGAGACCGGCCTGGAGCTGCCCGCATGGGGCGGCCAGATGCACGGCCCCAATGAGTGCGCCAACGAGGAACAGCTCAAGCAGGCGCTCAAGATTTATATCGTGGCGATCTTACGTTTGAACGAGCTTGAGCTTTAAGGCTGCGGCGTTTTAACAACTTAGCACCCCTTTCGTCCGGGCTTTTTAAGTTGCGGTGGAATAGTTCCTAGAATGGGCCATTTGATGGCCAAGCAGGAACTATTTCACCGCAACTTTGTTTTTATTGGTGTAAAAGGCGGGTCATGCTTGGTGGCGGGTTTGTTATCCGTTTGTAAAGGCTGGGCAGAGCTTGCGGTAAGGGTCTATCAAATGTCCGTAAGAAACCGCAGATAAGGCGGTCGTCGCCCGATCGAGACCGTATCTTTCCAAACAGCAAAGCGGGCAGGGTGCCCGCGAGTCGCATGTATGAAAGGAAGATCATGCTCGATCAGGCTTATTCTCGTCGTCAGTTCCTCGGCCTCGCTGGTGGTCTTGCCAGCATCGTCGGTCTCGGTCTCGTTGGTTGCGGCGGCTCCAACGCCGCCAACACCGCTGCTGAGGGCAGCGCCGCTGCTGCCGAGTCCGTCTCCGGCGAGGTGACCTACGACGGCGCCTCCTCGTTCCAGGCTCTCGTCGAGGCTGCTGCCGAGAAGTTTATGGATGCCAATCCCGACGTCTCCGTCTCCGGTTCGGGCAACGGTTCGGGCAAGGGCCTGACCGCTGTTGCCGCCGGCACCGTTACTATCGGTAACTCCGACGTCTTCGCCGAGACCAAGCTCGAGGCCGATCAGGTCAAGAACCTCGTCGATCACGAGGTCGCCGTCGTGGGCATGGGCCCTGTCGTCTCCAAGAACGTCAAAGTCGATGACCTGTCCCTCGAGCAGCTCAAGGGCATCTTCTCCGGCCAGATCACCAACTGGAAGGAGGTCGGCGGCGACGACGCCAAGATCGTCGTCCTCAACCGCAAGGCAGGCTCCGGCACCCGCGCCACCTTCGAGGCCGCCGTCTTTGGCGACGAGGCCGTCGACTTTAAGGGCGACGCCGAGCTCGACAAGTCCGGCGACGTCCAGACTCAGATGGGCAGCACCGACAATGCCATCTCCTACCTCGACTTCTCGCACTTCGACGACTCCAAGTTCAACGCCATCAAGGTCGAGGGCGTGGAGCCCAAGAGCGCAAACGTCACCGACGACTCCTTCAAGATCTGGGCTACCGAGCACATGTACTGCGCGAAGGACGCCGACGAGGCCACCAAGGCCTTCCTGGAGTTCATGCTTTCCGACGACGTCCAGGGCAAACTCGTCGAGGAGCAGGGCTTTATCCCCGTCTCTGCCATGAAGGTCGTCAAGGACGCCAGCGGTAAGGTCTCTGCTAAATAAGCAATCGCCCCGGAAAGGTTTGCAATGGCAAAACAGCTGCCAAAGCGCGAGCTTGAGAACGTGGGCCTGGGCGTCACGGGTGCGTGCGTAGCGCTCGTGACGCTTGTCGTTGCCGCGCTCATCTTTATGGTCGCCCAAAAGGGTCTCTCGGCTTTTCTCAAGGACGGCGTCTCGGTCGTCGAGTTTTTTACCGGTACCAAGTGGGACCTGGCCAACACGGCCGAAAACGGCCTGCCCTATACCGGTGCCCTGCCCCTGATCGTCACCTCGTTTGCGGTCATGGTGCTCTCCACGCTTATCGCGCTGCCCATCGCCATCGGCTCTGCCATCTTTGCGGTCGAGATCCAGCCTAAGTTTGGCTCCAGGGTTTTTCAGCCGCTCATTGAGCTTTTGACCGGTATTCCCTCGGTCGTCTTTGGCCTGATCGGTTTTCACGTGGTCGTCGGCCTTATGAAGAGCGTTTTCCACGTGAGCACAGGCCTGGGCATCTTGCCCGGCGCCATCGTGCTGGCCGTCATGATTCTGCCGACGATGACCACGCTTTCGGTCGATGGCCTGCGCGCCGTGCCCGATAGCTACCGCCAGGGTTCGCTCGCGCTGGGCTACACCCGCTGGCAGACCATCTGGCACGTGGTGCTCAAGTCCGCCATGCCGTCGCTCATGACCGCGGTCATCCTTGACATGACCCGCGCCTTTGGCGAAACGCTCGCCGTGCGCATGGTTATCGGCGGCATCGAGGCCATGCCGACGTCGCTGCTGTCGCCTGCCTCGACCATTACCACCACGCTCACCACGTCCATGGCGGTCTATGCCGAGGGCTCGGCCCAGGACGACGTTCTGTGGGCGCTCGGTCTGCTGCTGATGGGCATGAGCCTCATCTTTATCCTGATCATCCACCTTATCGGCCGCAAGGGGGCGAAGGCTCGTGGCTAGCACGCGTATCCACATCGACGAGGCGAGACTCGGGCGTGTCCAAAAGCAGGACCGCATCGCCACGGGCGTGCTGACGGCGATTGTCGCCATCGTCATGCTTATCGTCGTCTCCATGGTGGCCTACATCCTGTTCGAGGGTATCTCGACGCTGTTCCAGCCGGGCTTTCTCACGCAGCCCGCACGCGCCAACGGAACGCAGGGCGGCGTGCTCTACCAGCTGTTCGACTCGTTCTATCTGCTGCTGATCACCCTGGTCATCTCGGTGCCCATCAGTCTGGGCGGCGCGGTCTTTTTGGTTGAGTACGCGCCCGATGGGCCCATCCGCGACATCGCCTCCACCGCCATCGAAACGCTGTCCTCGCTGCCCTCCATTGTCGTGGGCATGTTCGGCTTTCTGGTGTTCTCGGTGCAGCTGGGCTGGAAGTACTCCATCATCTCCGGCGCCGTCGCGCTCACCATGTTCAACATCCCCATCCTGGTGCGCGTGATCCAGCAGGCACTCGAGGACGTGCCGCAAGCCCAGCGCGATGCGTGCCTGGCCATGGGACTCACCCGCTGGGAGGCCACGCTGCACATTCTGATTCCCGAGGCCATGCCCGCCATCGTGACCGGCATCGTGCTTTCGGCCGGCCGTGTCTTTGGCGAGGCCGCGGCGCTGCTCTTTACCTCGGGCATGAGCTCGCCGGTTCGCCTGAACTTCTTGAGCTTTAACCTGTCGAGCCCCACCTGCGCCTGGAACGTGTTCCGTCCCGGCGAGTCGCTGGCCGTGCACATCTACAAGATCTATGGCGAGGGCAGCCCCGAGGCCCAGCAGATCGTCTGGGGCACCGCGGCACTGCTGATGATTTGCGTGCTGCTGTTTAACGTAGTCGCCCGTATCGTGGGCAAGCAACTGGCAAGGAGGATGACGGCCGAATGAGCGAGATGAATGCGACGCCCGCAACCGATGCGGCCACGTCCGAGACCCAGGACTTTCTGTCGAGTGTGGGGGAGAGCGAGAAGCACGTGCGCGTGAGCGGCAAGGCCGTGAGCGACGAGGTCGTGCTCTCCACCAAGGACGTCAACGTGTACTATGGCGACCACCATGCGCTGCACGACACGTCGCTCGACTTCCACAAGGGTGAGATCACGGCGCTCATCGGGCCTTCGGGCTGCGGCAAGTCGACCTTCTTGCGCAGCCTCAACCTGATGAATCGCGAGATTCGCGGCTGCCGCGTGGAGGGCGAGATCAGCTACCGCGGACGCAACGTGAACACCAAGACCGAGAATACCTACGAGCTGCGCCGGTCCATTGGCATGGTGTTTCAGCAGCCCAACCCCTTCCGCAAGTCCATTCGAGACAACATCACGTTTGCGCCCAAGCGCCACGGCATCACCGACCGCGACGAGCTCGATCGCATGGTCGAGGAAAGCCTGCGCGGTGCGGCCCTGTGGGACGAGGTCAAGGACAAGCTCGACAAGAGCGCCTACGCGCTTTCGGGCGGTCAGCAGCAGCGTTTGTGCATCGCGCGCACGCTGGCACTCAACCCCGACGTAATCCTGTTTGACGAGCCCTGCTCGGCGCTCGACCCCATCTCGACGCTGGCGATCGAGGACCTCATGTCGTCGATCGTGGCCGACCGCGCCATCGTCATCGTGACGCACAACATGGAGCAGGCGTCGCGCGTGTCCAACCGCACGGCGTTTTTCTACATGGGCGATATGGTCGAGTACGACGAGACCGACGAGATTTTCCAACGGCCCAAGGATAAGCGGCTGAATGATTACCTCACCGGCATGTTCTCCTAGTCCGGGACATGCTTGAGGCCCGCGGCGGCCACGGTTGCCGCGGGGCTGATTGGAGAGGCGGGTCATCTCTTGCGGGAGATGGCCCGCCTTTTTGCGTCGCGTGCTGGTGCGCTTGCCCAAAACCACCACAAAGGTGCCTGTCCCCTTTGTGGTGGTTTTCGCTATCATGGACAACGTTGAATTTCTACGAAGGAGCAGGGCATATGGCGATTCTTTTGGGATGCGATTCCGTCAGCCTAGAGTTTCCCACCAAGCATATTTTCGATAGCGTTACGCTCGGCGTGGGCGAGGGCGACCGTATTGGTATTGTCGGTAAAAACGGCGACGGTAAGTCGACGCTGCTGAGCGTGCTCGCCGGCACGTTGGAGCCCGACGACGGCCGCGTGACGCACCGCCGCGACACGACGATTGGATTGCTCGGCCAAAAGGATAACCTGGTCGATACCGACACCGTGCATCATGCCGTCGTGGGCGACACGCCCGAGTATGAGTGGGCGTCGAGTCCGCGTACGCGCCAGATCCTCGCCGGCCTCATCAGCGATGTACCCTGGGAGGGCATGGTGGGCGAGCTCTCGGGCGGTCAGCGCCGTCGCGTGGACCTCGCGCGCCTGCTGATCGGCGACTACGACGTGCTCATGCTCGACGAGCCCACCAACCACCTGGACATGCGCACCATCAACTGGCTTGCGCGTCACTTAAAGGCCCGCTGGCAGCGCGGCCAGGGCGCCATGCTCGTGGTCACGCACGACCGCTGGTTCTTGGACGAGGTCTGCACCAGCATGTGGGAGGTCCACGACGGCCAGGTAGATCCCTTCGAGGGCGGCTACTCGGCATATATCCTGCAGCGCGTGGAGCGCGACCGCATGGCCGCCGTTACCGAGGAGCGCCGTCGCAACATGGCGCGCAAGGAGCTCGCGTGGCTGAGCCGCGGCGCCCAGGCGCGTTCCACCAAGCCCAAGTTTCGCGTTGAGGCTGCTCGCGAGCTGATCGCCGACGTACCGCCCGTGCGTGACGAGCTGGAGCTCAAGCGCCTTGCCGTGAGCCGCCTAGGCAAGCAGGTCATCGATGTCATCGACGTGGATGCCGGCTATGCGGATACCGATGGTGCGCCCAAGCAGGTGCTCACCGATGTGACCTGGCTCATCGGCGCGGGCGACCGCTATGGTCTTTTGGGCGAGAACGGCGCCGGCAAGTCGACCTTGCTCGACGTGATCCAGGGCAAGATTGAGCCCACGCGCGGCCGTGTGAAGATTGGCCAGACGGTGCGCTTTGGCGTTCTGTCGCAGCAGCTCGAGGAACTCGAGCCCTACATGGGTGACACGATCCGCGAGGTGCTCGGCAACTATAAGAAGTACTACGTCATCGACGGCAAGGAGACTTCGCCCGAGAAGCTTTGCGAGCGCCTGGGCTTTACGACACAGCAGCTCTGGAGTCGCATCGGCGATCTTTCGGGCGGCCAGCGCCGTCGCCTGTCGCTGCTGCTGACGATCCTGGACGAGCCCAACGTGCTTATCCTGGACGAGCCCGGCAACGACCTGGATACCGACATGCTCGCGATTGTCGAGGACCTGCTCGACGGCTGGCCCGGCACGCTGATCCTGGTGACGCACGACCGCTTCTTGATGGAGCGCGTGACCGACCAGCAGTGGGCGCTGCTCGACGGCCACCTGACGCATATGCCCGGCGGCGTGGACCAGTACCTGCGCCTGTGCAACGCTACCGCCGAGGGCGAGCCCGTGGGTGCGCCGAGCGCCAAGACCGGCACGTTTGACACCGGTGCCGCGGCGGCTGCGGCCGAAAAGCCCAAGTCGAGCGGCCAGCCCAATGGCCTTTCCAACGCCGAACGCCAGAAGCTTCGCCGCGAGGTGAGCTCGCTCGAGCGCAAAATGGAGACGCAGCGCGCCCGCGTTGAGGAGGCCGAGGCAGCAATGGCCCAGGTCGATCCCACCAACTACACGGCGCTGGGCGAGCAGCAGGCAAAGATCGACGAGGCCCACGCCGCCATGGACGAGTTGGAGATGGCGTGGCTCGAGGCGAGCGAGAAGCTCGAGGGCGAGGAGTAGGCGAGGATGATCAAGGCCGCGTTTTTCGATATCGACGGTACGCTGCTGAGCTTTAAGACCCATCGGATTCCGGCGTCGGCGCAGCAGGTGCTCGACAGCTTTCGCGAGCAGGGGATCGCGTGCGTGATCGCCACGGGCCGTCCGACCTACCAGATGCCGGACTGGCTGTTCGACCTGGGCTGGGATGCGTACATCACGCTTTCGGGTCAGCACTGTTTTGATGCCAAGGGCGTTTACCGCAGCTGCCCGATCGATTCGGACGACGTCGCGGCGATTGTGGACCAGGTGGCGCAGGGGCGCTACGACTCGCTGTGCATGCAGGGCGAGAATTCGTTTGTGAACCGCCTGTCCGAGCGCGTGGTGACGGCTGGCAGTAACGCGGGGATTGTCTACCATGAGGAGCCGTTTGAGCACGCCTTTGACGCGCCGGTCTACCAGTTTTGCGCCTTTGTTGATCCGGCCGACGAGCATATCGTGACCGATTCCGTGTCGCATTCGCTCACTACGCGCTGGTGCGATCTGTTCTGCGATATTATTCCCGCTAACGGCGGCAAGGACCTGGGCGTGGCGGCGACGCTGGAGCGCTTGGGCATCGACGCGAGCGAGGCGATCGCCTTTGGCGACGGCGAGAACGACCTGTCGATGTTCTCGGCCGTGGGCACAAGTGTGGCCATGGGCAACGCGCAGGATACCGTGAAGGCCGCGGCGACCTACGTTACGACCGCCGTGGACGACGATGGGATCTACAACGCCGCGAAGTACTTTGGACTGCTATAGTTGCGGCTCGGCACTTGGGGACACTCCTTGCGGGGCGTGTTCCCATTTTGTTTTCGTCCCGCTCGTTTTGTGAAACACGGCTAACTTTTAGGCAAAGTAGTAAGACATGGGCAACTTTTGCGGTAAAGTAAGCCGTGGAAAGTATCCAAAGGCTAACTAGCAATCATCGCGAAAGGCGGCCCATGGCCCTACGTGAATCCGGAGAAGACTATCTCGAATCGATCTACGTTCTGTCGGAACGCCAGGGCATCGTGCGCTCGATCGACGTTGCGGAGTACCTCGGCGTAACCAAGGCGAGCGTTTCCAAGGCCATGGCGACGCTGGAAAGCAACGGCTATGTCGAAATGGGCAAGCGCGACGTTCATCTGACGGAGCGTGGTCTGGAGGTCGCTCGCCAAATGTGGGAGCGTCACTGCTTTTTCGTGGGGCTGCTGGAGGATGCGGGTGTTTCGGCTGAGGTCGCGTCGCAAGAGGGCTGCCACATGGAGCACTGCCTGAGCGAGGAAAGCTTCGAGAAACTGAGGGCGATGCTGAACCGGGGCGAGGCGACGGGCCAAGCGGCGGAATCCTAACGAACCCCCAGTAGCGCGGAGTTCGCGCAAAGCGCGAACCAGCGACCGGGACCAGCGGTCCTTTCGGCCAAGTCCATTTCAGCAAAGGAACCCCGCCAGCAAGCGATGCCCAAGAACTGCCACCTACGTCACCGCAGGCCGGGGCCGGGTTTGGTTTTGAAAACACTCCACAGCGCGAGGCCCGCCTTTCCGTTGCTCCGCAGGAGCAGGAAAGACGGGCCTCATGCGCGAGGACGTTTTCAAAACCAAGCCCGGTCCCGGCCGGACAGCCCACGAACGCTACAGGTTCTTGACACCCATCGCGCGCATGGCATTCAGGATGGCGATAATCGCCACGCCCACGTCGCCGAACACAGCAAGCCACATGTTGGCGATGCCCAGTGCCGCAAGCACCAGAATCAGCAACTTAATGCCCAGCGCAAAGATGATGTTCTGCCAAACAATCGACATGGTCTTGCGCGCCACGCGGATCGCGCGGGAGATGTTGGACGGCTTGTCATCCATGAGCACGACGTCCGCCGCCTCAATTGCGGCGTCCGAGCCCATAGCGCCCATGGCGATGCCAACGTCTGCGCGGGTAAGCACGGGTGCGTCGTTGATACCGTCGCCTACAAAGGCGAGCTTGCCCTTGCCCGATTCTGCTGCAAGCAGCGCCTCGACACGCTCGACCTTATCACCCGGTAACAGCTGCGCGTGGAACTCGTCGAGACCGAGTTGCTTGGCTACAGACGCCGCAACCTCCTCACGGTCGCCCGTGAGCATGACGGTGCGCTTGACGCCGGCGGCGTGCAGGTCGCGAATCGTTTGCTCGGCATCGGTCTTTATGGTGTCGGCAATTACGATGTGGCCGGCGTACGTATCATCGACCAGCACGTGGAGGATGGTGCCGACGATCTCGCAATTGGGCGCTTCGATACCGGCCACAGCAAGCATCTTTGCGTTGCCGACGATGACGCGCTTGCCGTCGATAATCGCCGTCACGCCATGGCCCGCGTCATTGGTGGAGTCGCTTACGCGTTTGGGATCGAGCTCGCCCTGGAAGGCGGTGCGTACCGACTGCGCGATGGGATGGTCGGAGAATGACTCGGCAAGGGCCGCGACTTCGAGCAGCGACTGCTCGGTATAGCCTGCCTCGGGGTGTACCGCCACGACCGAAAACGTGCCGTTGGTGAGCGTGCCGGTCTTGTCAAAGACGACGGTGTCCACATCCGCGAGCGTCTCGAGGTAGTTAGAGCCCTTGATGAGGACGCCCAGCTTGGATGCGCCACCGATGCCGCCAAAAAAGCTGAGCGGCACGCTGATCACGAGCGCGCATGGGCAACTGACGACGAGGAAGGTCAGGCCGCGCAGGATCCAGTCGGACCAGGCGCCGGTGACCAAGCCACCGCCGAGCGCGAGTACCGCGGCCGCGCCGGTGACAGCGGGCGTGTAGACGCGGGCGAAGCGCGTGATGAAGTTCTCGGTGCGTGCCTTCTTCTCACTAGCGTTTTCTACGAGCTCCAGGACGCGCGCGACGGTGGACTCGCCAAAGGGCTTGGTGGTGCGCACGTGGAGGAGACCCGTCATGTTGATGCAGCCGCTGATGATATCGTCTCCAGTTTTGGCCGGGCGGGGGACCGACTCTCCGGTAAGGGCGGCGGTATCGAGCTGTGTCTCGCCCTCGACGATGACGCCGTCGATAGGCACGCGTTCACCGGGCTTGACCACGATCACGGTGCCGACGGCGATGTCATCGGGGAAGACCTGCTCGAGTGTGCCGTCGGGCTGCTCGACGTTAGCGTAGTCGGGCGCGATGTCCATCATGGCACTGATCGACTTGCGGCTCTTGCCCACGGCGTACGCCTGAAACAGCTCGCCGACCTGGTAGAACAGCATGACGGCGGCGCCTTCGGCCATGTGCGGGTCGGTATCGGGGAAGAGCACCATGGCAAACGCGCCGATGGTCGCGACGGCCATGAGGAAGCTCTCGTCGAAGGCCTTGCCGCGGCGGATGTTATTGAATGCCTTTTGCAGTACGTCGTAGCCGGCAATCAAAAACGGCACGAGGAACAGCACAAAGCTGGCGTAGATGTCGCCCGGGGTGCCGAATGCGGCGGTAAGGGTGCCGAACTCATCGAGGGCGTACACCACGGCAAAAATGCCCAGCGCTACCAGGATGCGGTTGCGCTTATGCTCGAGTGATTCTTTTTTCTTGCGCTTCTTCTTTTTCTTTTTGGGGTCGGCGGTGGCCATGACTCGTATCCTCCCATTTGAATGTATGAACATTCGCTCATATAATTTCGCGAGCAAAGGCCGCAGCAAGCGCGGCCTTGCAGGTTGGCGTAAACCTGGGCTAGAGAATAATCTCGCAGTCCGGCTCGGCGTCGGCGGTGAACTCCACAACGCGGTCGAGGACCTCGTCGAACTCGGCGTCATCGGCCTCGAGCGTCAACTTCTGGGTCATAAAGTTGACGGACACGGATTTGACGCCCTCGAGCTTGGCCAGCTCGTCCTGAAGCTCGCGCGCACAGTTGGCGCAGTCGATCTCATCGAGCTTAAACTGCTTTTTCATGGTGGGTTCCTTTCCCTGTATTTGCGGCTTGGGTGCAGGCCGCGCTGGTACCGTGGTTGGCTGCTATTCGCAGATGTGGCTCATGCCCTGGTTGAGCATGGTGTAGACGTGGTCGTCGGCGAGCGAGTAGAGGATATTGCGCCCGTCGCGCCGGAATTTAACCAGGTGCGACTGCTTGAGTGTGCGCAGCTGGTGCGACACCGCGGACTGCGAGGTCGCGGTCGCCTCGGCGATGTCGGCCACGCAGAGCTCGCGGCCCATGAGGGCGTAGAGGATCTTGATGCGCGTGGTGTCGCTGAAGACCTTGAACAGGTCGGCAAGGTCGTACAGCAGCTCCTCGTCGGGAAGGTCCTCGGGCGAGCAGGTGGTGGGGATCGCGGGTTCGGTGGCCTCGATGTCGGGTTTCGTTTCATCAACGCGGATGCTCATTGCAATATCCTTTCATATGAACATGCGCTCATATAATTTACTTTCGATTATATGAGTGTATGTTCATGTGTCAATGACGTTCAGGTAATTCGTTGCACAAAATGATGGGGAATAGTGGACGAGATCCCGGACTGAGCGGTTTTGATAGCCGATGCCGGGGTGGGTGCCCCTGAGCCGTGCAAAAAATGGAGTATTCTGCAACTATAGGGGGTCTGTTAATTTATTGCAGGTCATATAATGCAGTTCAAGAGTTATCTTAGGGTGTTAATCCGATGAGTTCTTCCTCAAATGTTGCCTAACGCTCTCACGCAAGAGTGATTTCGCTTCACATTTGGATCCACTCGAGGGTGATAGACACCCGACCCTGCTGAATACTCGCAATTTTGCACATCGCTAGGGTACCCACCTTGTTAGCCGGTCTAGCTTCCGGCCCCGAAGATCCTGCCCTCGGGCGCGAGGCTGCTTGTTTGAGCAAATGATGGGCTGTCGATTTTGACTGTTTGCATGTCATCGATTGCCGGCGCTTCGTTAATCGTTGGATCATCCAACGTAGTGCCTTCGAGCATTGCTTTTTCGAGGTCGATTCGTTGACGATCTTCGGAATCCTGGCGAAGCTGCTTCTGAATTCGCTTTTTCTCTTCTATAAACCTTCTGAGCACAAACTGTCTCAGGTCCTCTTGCATGATTTGAAAGTCTTTTGGCAGACGCGAGGGGCGTACGCCCTCTTTCCGCTGGATTGCTTCCATGACCCTAACGAAAGAGCTGGCATGCATAAAGGAATAACGACTGACGGTGATGATTCCGTACCCCATGGACGCAAGTGCATTCTTGCGCTCCTCATCGATGGCGCGGTCTTCTTCCGCGTCATGATAAAAACCGTTGTATTCAATGTCTGTGCGAGATTTCTTTAGATACGCATCCATAAAGAACTTTTTGCGTCTCGTGAGATTCTTTGCGGCAGCGGTGACCTGTACCTCGTAATCGGTCTCAATTCCCTTAATACCAAGCCCTCCTTCGCTTTTGGGCAGCGTTAGAATCATGACAAAGGCTGTTTCCATAGGAGACCGGCATCCGTCGCGTACACATTGGATCGCCTTTCGGGCAAGGGCCAAACCGTCGCATCTGGTAATGGAATTAAAGAACTGCTTTAACCTCTCGGTCGAGGTGAGCGCGAAACGCTCGGTATAGGAGGTGGAAGAGTCGGTTCCAAGGGAATAAGCGCCGCACAGTTCAAAGTAGTACTCCACTAGTTCGCGAAAAGAAAGATAGGTGGCGGCCTGAAGTGCGCAAAGCTCAACGCCAACAATGAAGATGCCATCTTTGATCTCTATAAAGCGTGAGTTTGAGAATCGTTTTGAAGAAACGTGGCACTGACAGTTCATTGTATAGCGCGCATTCCTGCGATCAAACACCATCACCTCGAGGCAATCATTTGCGTCGAGGGAAACATCATTTTTGGTGAGCCATTCTGTGGCTGCGTCAAGGAGCGTTCCGGTGGGACATGATCCGTAAATCGCGGCAGGACTACAGGACTCGATGCCTTTCGCAGACACCGAATGCGCGGCCTGGTAGACCGCTTTTGCAGTGGTATGTGACAATACGATACTCATGATATATATCGTGTCAGCTAATGCCGTGTTGACGGCGCTGAGTGGAAAAGCCGTTTTAGAGGTCTAACCAAATGCTGTCCAAAAGCTTGACGCAATTATGAGTTGGTATGCCCTAAATAAAAGTTTTCGCAGCTTAGCTATAGCATATAAATACTCAATTGCCGCACATTTGATAGTGATGCATCACCATCCGACAACGAATTACGTGTCGGGAATTGGCCGAAATCGTTCGCAATGAGTGTTCAGAATTTGTGATGGCAAATCTATCTGTGGAACGTAGGGCGGCCCCGCTGCGGGGTTTCCCGCTGCGAGACCGCTCGTGATCTACGCCGGGGTTTGTCGCAGGCGTTTCTACTTGGCGAATAGGTTCTTGAGGTTGAACTCGGCCTGAACCGTGCGGAGCATGAGGTCGGTGTCGTCGAGGCCCAGGTGCTGCTCGTTGGCGTCGGCGGCGAGGGTGCCGCGGCGGCGGGCCCAGTTCTCGAGCGCGGCGGGCGCGGACTCGCGGGGGAGCGAGCGGACGTCGGCATCCAGGCTGCGGCAGATCTGGCGCGAGTCGATGACGATAATCTTGCCGGCGCGGCGTGCCTCGGCGTAACCGTCCAGGTGGATCTTGAACCAACTGTCTTCGAACGCGGCGTTATGCGCCATGTACGGGTACTTCTTCATAAGTTTGAGCAGCTGCTTCTGCAGTTCCTTGTTCTCGCGGAATGGTTTTTTGCCGTCGATGTCGTCCCAGGTAATGTGATGGATGTTCGATAGCGGCACATCCTCGCCGCGGTAGATGTCGGGCAGGCCGCAGTAGTGTGCCTCGGCGTCATGCGGGACGGCGTCGCTGGTGAGCTCCATGATCTCCCAGCCCACGTTGATGATATAGCCGCGCTCGGGTGCACGGCCGGTGGTCTCGATGTCGATACCGAGCACGGTGCCCTGGATGGGCTTGCGGGCGTAGGCCACGCCGAGCGCGTCGCGGTCGCCGCGGATTTCGCGCATAACGGACGCGGCGGTGCGCTTTTGCATCTTGCCGATGGCGGCGCAGGTGTCGGCATCGGACAGGCCGCGCGAAAGCGTCGCGGGCGTCACGTTGCGCAGGCGCGCCTCGCCAATCTGGTCGCACAGGTCGCGGTTGCGGTCAGCCAGGTCGCGCACGGTGGCAAAGTCGAAGCTGGGGTCGCCCTCGGCGGTAAAGTACTCGGTTTCGAGCACCTTAAGGGCCTCCTCGCCCTTCTGGCGCTCGGACTCCATGGCGCCGTGATCGCCATAGATAAACATGGGAATAAACGGCTGGCGCTCGTATTCGAGTGCTTGTGAAACGTTCATATAACTGCTCCTTGGACGGGCCGTGTCGCGCGGCTCGGTGGCATTGAGTTATGGCGAGATGATAGTTTACCATGGGCAACTATTGGCATCGCGCCTAGGACAACTACAATACCCTAGTTGACCGCTAGGACTTTTACAATGCTGCCGAAAGACATGAAAGGTTCCATCCGTCATGGATTTGCTGATTGATATTCTGCTCGACGCCGGCAAGGACACGCTCTCGCTGGCGCCGTTTTTGTTGGTGACGTATCTTGCTCTCGAGACACTTGAGCACGTTGCGGGCGACCGCGTTAACGGGGCCATCAAGCGCGCCGGTGCCGCGGGCCCCGTGGTTGGCTCGTTGCTGGGCATGGTGCCGCAGTGCGGCTTTTCGGCAATGGCGGCCACGCTGTATGCCGGTCGTGTCGTGACCTTGGGCACGTTGGTGGCGGTGTTCCTTTCGACCTCCGATGAGATGCTGCCGCTGTTGCTCGCCGAGCAGGTGCCCGTGCAGACCATGGCGATGCTTTTGGCTTCGAAGGCACTGATCGCGCTGATCACGGGCTTTATCGTGGACGCCGCCATTCGCGGCCTGCGTCGTAATGCCCGCGCGCATGCGGCGATTCGCCGTACCGTGCTGGGGACCGCTGCCAATCCGGCTCATGTGAACTGCGCGCACGACGACCATACCGGGGGCGACATCATTGATGAAGTGGCCGAGGCGGGCGTGAGCGCCGACCACATCCACGAGCTGTGCGAGCGCGACCATTGCGGTTGCGATGAAGACGAGGACGAGCACGAACACGGACATGGCCACGATCACGGTCATGAGGGCGAACATGAACACCATGATGGTCACGGTCACTCTCATTCCCACGAAGGGACGCCTGTCCTGTCGATCATCCGCAGCGCGATCTCGCACACCGTGCAGGTCTCGGTATTCATTTTTCTGGTGACGCTGATTCTGGTCGCCGTACTCGAGACGTTCGGCGAGTCCGCAATCGAGCAGTTCCTGCGCGGTAACGAGACGCTTGCGGTCCTGGGCTCGGCACTCGTCGGGCTGATTCCCAATTGCTCGGCTAGCGTCGTTATCACGCAGCTGTACCTGGAGGGCGCGCTACAGCTGGCGCCGATGCTCGCCGGCACGCTCATTTCCGCCGGTGTGGGCTACCTGGTGCTGTTCCGCACCAACCGCAGTGCCCGCGAAAACGTCCTGTTCCTGATCATGATGTACGTCATCGGTGCCGGCTGGGGCCTCATCCTATCCGCCTTCGGCCTCTAAGTGGGCCTAACAAAACGGGTTTCAAAATAGCCATGCTCGGCGCCTGCACAATGCGGCGACGCATGGCATTTTGAAACCCGTTTTTTGTTGAGCCATGGATTTTGAGCGCTCACACCGCCCAAAGCAAAAAGCAGATTTCCGGACATGTCCCAAAAATCTACCTTGGTTAGCGCAGCAGCTCGGTGAGGTTGCGTTTAAAGCGAGCGCGATCTTCGCTGGTGAAGGCTGCCGGCCCGCGGGTGCGACCGCCAGCGCGACGCACCTTCTTTTCCTCGTGGCGAATAAACAACTGCATGTCGATGGTCGCTTTGTCGTAGACGCGCCCGCGCACACCGATGGCGGCGGCATCGCGCCCGAGCACCATGCTCGCCAAGCCAATGTCCTGCGTCACGACCACGTCGCCCGCCTGCAGGCGTTCGACAATGGCAAAGTCGGCGCTGTCGGCGCCCACACTCACGTCGAGCGTCGTGACCCAAAAGCCGCGTCGCGCGTGCTCGGCATCGCGCGGGTCGTCGCGGCGAATGTGCCGTTCCAGGTTTTGCGTGCTGTTGCCGGCGATAACAACGGCGACGCCCGCCCGCCGCGCGCAGTCAATCGACTCGCGCGTGACCGGGCAGGCGTCGGCATCAATAAAGAGCGTTCGCGGCATCTAGTGCACCAGTTTGCCAAATTGAATAGCGCGAACAATCAGCGTAACGCCAAACACCAGCAGCGCGGCGCCGCTAAAGATGACGAGCATCTTGGCCGACCATAGCGGATAGATAAACACGAACATGCCGGCGATGATGGAGAGTGCACCGCTCAGGATAGCGAGGGCGCGGTTGGACGAAAGCTCGGACTCCAGAATGGACATGACACCTTCGACAATCCAGCCAAAGCCGGCCACGATAACCACCATCGTGGTGAGCGTCGCGGTCGAGAAGGCCTGGTTGCGCAGGATTATGACGCCGCCCAAGATAATGAGTAGGTTGGAGATGATGCTCGTCACGCGCCAACCGGTGGGCAGCAGCGGCTCAAAAATGGCAGTGAACAGCCTGATGGCAGCAGTGATTACAAAGTAAAAACCCAGAACAGTCGTCAAAAAGACGAGGGACTTGGCAGGTGCAAAAAGCAGCGCGATACCAGCAATGAGCGCCACGACGCCCGTGATGGCGTAGATCCAGCGTACGGCCTTGACGGCTTTGCCCGCCATGCTTTTCTCGTCAAATCCAAACTGGCTCGATTTTTGGTCATCGTTCTTAAAGATGCCCATAATGTCTCCTTTCCGTGCGGCGTAAGCCTTGATCGTTACAACCAGTATCCCCTAAGGGCGCTGACGTATGGGTCGGGGAGGGCGAAACGTAACCCAAAGGCCCCGAATTGTTTCCGTTGTTCCCCACGTCGCGATTTTCTATTCAACAGGTGTAGAACATTGCAGCCCTGTTCGTTATTGCCTACGTTTTAGGTTAGATTTTCCTAAGAACAATTGCCCGAAATTGGGGGTCCCTATGAACGAAACAGTTCCCGCGGCGCCGGTAAGCGCTGAGTCGATGGCAAAGCAGGGTTGCGAAAAGCTCGGCTTGGACGCGTTTGATGCGTTGGTTCGCCGCGCCCGCACGTGCCGCCGCTTTGACGAGTCCATGCGCGTGCCGCGCGAGTTTTTGCTCGAGCTGGCGGAACTTGCGCACCTGGCTCCCTGTGGTGCCAATGCTCAGCGTCTGCGTTTTCATGTGGTAAGCGGTGCAGAGGACTGCGCGCGTGTATTTGACGAGCTCGCATGGGCCGGCGCACTTAAGGACTGGCCGGGTCCTGCCGAGGGTGAGCGCCCGACCGGCTACATCGCGATTCTTGCTGA
>CABUEK010000029.1:0-22227 GCA_902490565.1 uncultured Collinsella sp.
CCGGGCAAGGCGCCCGCAAACTAGCCTCTCTTCATGAGCCCCGCGGTCCGCTCCGACTGCGGGGCTTTTGCTATTCACCTAGTCATTGGGGACGTTCTTAAACGACTAGTCAAACAAGAACGTCCACAACGACTACTCATTTAAGTCTGTCCCCAATGACTGCGGAAAGCGCATCTCACACCGGCACATGGCTTTCGGGTCCTTTCTCCGTGCTCCCTATAAGTTCGGCTGGACTCCCCGCAACCTGTTCCGAGTTGGCGGAACGAGCGCGACGTGGAGTGTCATTCTTTACCGCGTTAGACTAGACGCAGGGAAAGGAGGAGGACATGGATGCTCGCGTCAAGCAGCTTGTAAATATGATCGAGGACGCTCAGCCTGTCGCTGTCGCGGTACTTGCCAAGCGTCTCGAGGTAAGCGAGCGCGCCGTGAGAAACTATATCCATCGCGCAAACGACAACCTTGCAGGGGTTGCACGCATCGTTGGCAGCAAGGGGCAGTATCGTATCGATGTTGCACGTGCAGATGAGCTTGCTCGCTTGCTAGACGGTGCGGCTCAGGCCCATCCGGGCATTCCTGATACGCGCGACGGCCGTGTGTCCTTCCTTCTTAACGACCTCCTCATGCGGTCCCAGTGGGTGACGATTGAGGAGTATGCGGATTTACTCTACGTTTCGGCGCGAACTCTGTCCAATGACATGCGTCTGGTAGAGCAGAAACTCGCCCAATTTGACTTAACGCTCGAAAAGCGCCCACGCTACGGAATCCGCGTTGCGGGCGGGGAGTCGCAACGGCGCCTGTGCCTGGCCTCGCTGGTGAGGCCCGTGTTGCCCGACACCGACGATGCAAAGCTCGCCGAGCGCCTGCGGGCCATCGCCGCATGTGTGGACGATGCCCTGACGGCCTCGCCCGTCACGGTGAGCTCGCTGGCATCCCGCAATCTCATCATGCATCTTTACATTGCTCTTGGCCGCATCGAGCAGGGCTGCTATGTTCCAGCTGCAGAATCGGACGTTCAAAAACTGGAGGGAACGCGCGAATACGCCGCGGCTTTCCAGATTGCCGCAAACATCAAGGATGCCCTGGGCGTGAGCATGCCCCGAGAAGAGGTTGCCTTTATCGCAATCCATTTGCTCGGCAGGGGCACGGGCGTGCCCGAGAAGGGCTCTGCCGTTATCTCGGACGAGATGTGGGAGATTGCTTCCGAGATGGTACGTGCGGTCAACGATGAGTTTAGGTTTGACTTTAGCGGCGATCTTGAACTTCGCATGAACCTTGCTCGGCATATCGGCCCTCTGGGCTATCGCCTTGAATATCACATGCATATGGATAACCCCATGCTGCCCGATATCAAGACGAGGTTTCCGTTGGCCTATTCGATGGCAGCTGGCACCTCGCAGGTACTCGAGCGTCATTTTGGCAGCCAGCCCTCTGATGAAGAGCTCGGCTACATCGCCATGGCATTTGCCCTGGCCCTCGAGCAGCAAGCCGACCAGCCGCGTCGCAAACGCATCCTGATCGTGTGCGCCTCGGGAGCGGGAAGCGCCCGTATGCTCGAGCACCAGTACCGCAAGCAGTTTGGCATGTATATCGATTCGATTGAGACATGCGATGTCGCCCGCGTGGGAACGTTCGATTTTTCGCATATCGACTACGTGTTCACAACGGTGCCGCTCAACGTCAAGTTGCCCGTGCCCGTCCGCGAGGCCGATTTCTTCTTGGAGACGAGCGATGTCAACGCTATCCGCAAGGTGCTGAGCGACGACACTGCGCAATCGGACTCCGTGAGCTCTTTCTTTAGCCGTGCCCTGTTCTTCAACCGCGTTGAGGCGTCGTCGAAGCAGGCCGTTCTCCGATATCTCTCCGAGCGCGCCGTCGAGAGCGGCCGTGTCGATGCCCAGTTTGCCCAAGAGGTCGCCGAGCGCGAGAGCGCGAGCGCCACCTCGTTTGGCAATGGGGTAGCCATGCCCCATGGGATGCATCCCTTGAGCGCCGAGGCCTTTGTTACCGTGGGCCTGCTCGAACATCCCATTCTTTGGGACGAATACGGCCATGAGGTCGATATCGTCTTTATGGTGTCGTTTGCCCGGTCGGGCGGCGATGAGGCGCGGATCTTGAGCTCACTGCTCGCCGAGATCTTTATGGACCGCCAGGGGGTCGAGCGCCTACGCGAGCGCCGGTCCTGGCATGAGCTGATGGCGCTTGTGCAAGCGCATACGGCTTAAGACTTCTTTTGTCGATGACCCTGTCAGTCTACCTGCAATAAACCTCGAGGATTGCGGGCGGGAGATAGGCGTTTCGAATATTCAAGTACAAACCAAACATCACGGGAGAGGAGACCGTTATGGACGATCAGGGAACCGAGATGGTTTCGTTTCAGCTGGTCGCTGCAGCGGGAGAGGCACGCAGCCTTGCCTTCGAAGCCCTTGAAAAGGCAAAGGCGGGGGATTTTGACGCCGCCGCCAAACTCATGAAGCAGTCAAAGGATGCGGGAATCAAGGCTCACCACATCCAAACGCAGCTGCTTTCGACTGAGGCAGCGGGCGAGCATCTGTCGGTGGATGTGTTGCTGGTCCATGCTCAGGACCACCTCATGTGCTCCATGCTTGCTCAGGAGCTCGTGCAGGAGCTGATCTGCCTGTATGAGCGCACTGCAACCAAGAACGCCTAGCGGCGTGCGGTGACTATCCAACCAATCAATGCGAAGGGAATCCCTTATGAAGATCCTTCTTGTTTGCGCAGCTGGTCTGTCTACAAGCATTCTGATGAAGAAACTCGAGAAATATGCGGAGCAAAACGGCATCGAGCTCGATATCGATGCGGTGGGTATCGGCGAGTATCAGGAGACGTGCGCCAATTATGACGTGCTGCTCTTGGGGCCGCAGGTGTCCTACCAGCTCAACACCGTCAAGCAGGGGAGCGGTAAGCCGACCGCGGTCATCCCCGCACAGGACTACGGCATGGGCAACGCCGCCAACGTGCTGGCACTCGCCCAGTCGCTGTTGGGTTAGGAGGCAACCATGGAGAAGTTCATGACCCTGCTTCAGGAAAAACTGACCCCTATCGCCAATTTCTGCGGCACCGAGCGCCACTTTGCCTCCATGCAAAAGGGCTTTATGAGCGCGATCAGCTTCATCTTGGTATCTGCCGTCTTTATGATCCTCGCCAACCCGCCGGTCACGGCCGACCTAGTGGCGCAGGGCGGGTTCTGGTCCGTCTTTGGCCCTTGGCTCGATTTTGCCACGGCCAATAAGCTCACGCTGCTCATTCCCTTCAACATGACGATGGGCATACTGTCGGTGATCGTGACGTTCGCAATCGCCTATAACCTGGCGGGCACCTACAAGATGCCCAAGCTTAACGCCGGTATGACCTCGCTGGTGATGTTCCTGATCGCTGCGGCGCCGTCGTCCTACTACCAGCTTGCTGACGAGTCCGTGCTCCAGGCGGTCCCCTGCACCTATCTGGGTGCGCAGGGCCTGTTTACCGCCATCATCGTTGCCTTGGTCTCCGTCGAGGTCACGCGCTTCTGCCAGACCAAGGGCATCACCATCAAGATGCCCGATGGCGTGCCGCCGTTTTTGTCCGAAACCTTTGGCGCCATCGTACCTATGCTCGCCAACATCCTCATCTTCTTTGGCGGCAACCTGCTGATCCAGATGATCGATCCCGCGCTGTCCATCCCCTCGGTTATCGAGAAGCTGCTCGCTGCCCCGCTTTCCGTCGCAGTTGACTCTGTGCCCGGCGCACTGCTTATCTGCTTCATGACGCTGCTGTTTTGGTGCTTTGGCGTCCACGGCAACATGATCGTAATGCCCATCACCGCCCCGGTCACGCTTGCCGCCTTTGCCGCCAACGCCTCGCTCTATGCTGCCGGGCAGCCGCTTGAGTTCCACCCGGCGCTCATGTCGTTGGCCATCAACCTCATCGGCGGCACGGGTAATACGTTCTCTTTTGTGGCGCTCTGCGCGTTTAGGGCAAAGTCGCAGCAGCTCAAGGCATTTGGCAGGGCATCGATCGTGCCGAGCTTCTTCCGTATCTCCGAGCCCGCGATCTTCGGCGCGCCCATCATCTTCAACCCGATCCTCATGATTCCGTTTGTGCTAGGCGGCATGATCTCGGCCCTGCTGTATTGGGGTGCGGTCTCACTGGGTCTTGTCTCTAACTTCTACATCTTGGTGAGCGGCACGTTCCCCATCTTCGTTCAGGGCTTTGTCCAGTGCCTCGACCCGCGCATCTGGGTGTTTACGATCGTTTTGATCGTGGTCATGGCTGTGGTCTGGTACCCGTTCTTTAAGGTGTACGATAACCAGCTCCTGGCTCAGGAGCAGGAGAACGCCGCGGCAGCTTCTGCCGAGGATGCTGAGTAGCATGAGTTACTTTGACAGAACGTCTGCCGCCGGTATGCCCGAGGGCTTTTTGTGGGGTGGTGCCCTCGCCGCCAACCAGGCCGAAGGGGGCTGGAACGAGGGCGGCCGCGGCATGTCGCACTCCGACCTGATCCCACAGGGTTCCGACCGCTGGGATGTAATGTTTGGCAGGCAAAAGCCCGTGGACGATCCGGACAGGCTGTATCCATGCCGCTGGGGCAACGACTTCTTCCATCATTGGCACGAGGATGTCGAGCTCTTTGCCGAGATGGGCTTTAAGTGCCTGCGTCTTTCAATTTGCTGGAGCCGTATTTTTCCCACAGGGATGGAGACCGAGCCCAACGGCGAGGGCTTGGAGTTTTACCGTCAGGTATTCGAGGCGCTGCGCGAGCATGGAATCGAGCCGCTTGTGACGCTGTCGCACTACGACTATCCGTTGGCTCTGGTCGAGCGCTATGGTGGCTGGCAAAGCCGAGAGATAATCGAGCGGTATGCGCACTACGTCGAGACCGTCGGACGCGCGTACCAGGGCCTCGTGCGTTATTGGCTTACGTTCAACGAGATCAACAGCGTGGCGCTGTCCTATCTCAACGCGGGTGTCACGCTCGAGGATGAGCGTGACCGTGCAGCCGTGACCGCGGCGTTCTCGCACCATATGTTTATGGCGAGCGCTCGCGCTGTCGAGATTCTGCACAAGATCGATCCCGCAAACAAGGTGGGTTGCATGGTCGCTGCCGGTGCGACCTATCCGTACCGTTGTGCGCCCGAGGACGTATGGCTTGCGTATGAGGAGGACCGCGGCCGCTACTTCTACACAGACGTGATGGCTGCGGGCGCCTATCCTGCTTGGAAGCTACGTGCACTCGAGAAAGAGGGTGTTCACGTGCCCTTTGAGCCGGGCGATACGGAGTATCTGGCAGAGCATACGGTCGACTTCATCTCGTTCTCGTACTATTGCTCGCGCTTGGTGTGCGCCGATGATCAGGTGATCGCCGAGAAGGCGGAGGGCAACGTGTTCCCGACGTTGCGCAATCCGTACCTCAAGGATAAAGAGACTGCCTGGAAGTGGCAGATCGATGCGCTGGGTTTGCGCGTGACGCTTGCCGGCTACCACGATCGTTACCATCTTCCGCTCTTTATCGCCGAGAACGGTGTGGGCGGACTCGATGCGCTGGAAGACGGCAAAGTCCACGATGCGTATCATATTGATTACCTGCGCAGGCATATTCTTGCGCTACGCGATGCAATTGTCGAGGACGGTGTTGACCTGATGGGATACACGCCGTGGGGCTGTATCGATCTGGTATCGGCCTCGACGGGGCAGATGAAGAAGCGCTATGGCTTTGTTTATGTCGATGCCGATGATACGGGCAAAGGCACGTTCGATCGCTACCGAAAGGACAGCTTCTGCTGGTATCAAAAGGTCATTGCATCAAATGGCGAGGACTTGAGTTAACCCTTGCAAGCCTGCTGCCCCCGCGGCCCGTTTCGGCTGCGGGGGCTTTTGCTATTTACCTAGTCCCCGATGAGACCCTCATTCTGTGAGTAGTCATTGGGGACGTTCTTAAACGACTAGTCATTTAAGTCTGTCCCCAATGACTGCGGAAACCCGGCACTTGGGGACGTTCCTTTTCTGCCGGCAGCTTGGAACAGTCCTTAAAGCCCGCATCAATCAACTGCGGAAAGCGCATCCCAGAATGAGCGTCCAACATGGGACATGGTTTCCCTTGAGGGCCTCAACCGGAAAATGCATCCCGGAATGTTGCCGGAAAGTGGAACGTAGTTTCCCAAACAGGCCGTGCGCGGAAAGTGCATCCCGCTATCGAACTTCAAAGCGGGATGCATTTTCCGTGCCAGCAGTTCCGGGCAGCCAGAGACCACTCATTTAAGTCTGTCCCCAATGACTAGTAGTAGGCCCACATGGCTTCGATTTCGTTGAGGACTTCTACGACGCCCCAACGGCGGGCGCTGCGGCTGGCCGAGTTGGGGTCGTAGACGCCAATCTGGTTGGCATCGTCGATGCCGTAGAGCACGATGTAATGGCCTACGTTGGTAAACGTACCGGGGCGCACTGCGGCGATGACGGGCGCACCCGAGCGAAGTGCTTGGGTAATCGATTCGCGATCGTTATAGAGCTGTGTTCCGTTGAGCCCCAGCTGCCACGCACCGCCTGTCATAAACGACCACTCGGTGGCACCAGTGGGGGCGTAGTTGCCGACTTCGGCCAGTGCACATATATCGACCGGCGTCTTATCGGTGTGGCCGGTCTTAAAGATATAGACCATGGTGAGGCAAGTGGGACCGCAAGCGTTTTCGCGAATAGTGCCACCGGCATAGGGCAGCTCCGACCATGCGGGGTCAATTTGGTAGATGTGGGGCATGGTGCCGGCCTGCCATTGCGAGCGTGGGGTCGAGAACGCAAAGGAGTAACCGGGCGCGACGGGAGCTTTAAGCAGTTTGTCCTCGGCAGTGGGCTCAAGACCGGCTGATCCGTGGGAGATACAGGATCCCAAAAACACAAAGACGAGGCAGGCGGCAATGGAGCAAAGCGCAAGGCGTAGGCGGCGGGCCGGAAGCGCGTGGCTTGTGGTGTGCGACGCGGGGTGAGGGGCGGAATTGCCGCGATCGCGTTGAGGTCGCGAAAAGGAGCGCTTGACGTAGTAGTCGGTCTTACGGCGATCGTAGCGGCGTGGCTGCGATGTGTCGGTCTGGCGTTGGCGTGTGCTCGTACTCACACGGTCTGACTGCTGCACGGTACGGCTTTGTTGCCGCGAAGAAGCCCCGGGCTGCTCTTGGGGGCGCTGCGGGTTGTCGTTGTCGGAGGTGCTTCTGGGCGTTGGCGTGGTGCGGCCGGCAAGGCGCACGCTTTGTGGCCGTTGGTCGCCGTCATTGTATCCGTATGCCATTCGAATCACCTTGCCTCATGTGTAACTTGTCTATCCTGCATAAAAAGATGCACGACACATGGGCATGTGCGCCAAAAGCCTGACAAATGGTATGAACGTTGCCGCGCCGCGTGCCAAGCGTCACGGCAACAGGTCTTCAAAAGCAGACAAGATGAAGGCGTCCAAGACGAATGACGTCTCCCGCCGTTCGTCCCAAAAACAGCGCCGCTCGTTTTACAGTTCTGCCTTCGGTCGAGCTACAAGCGGCGCTGCTGTGCCAAGGCCGTATCTTAAAGCCACGAAATAAAAGCGCGCGGCAAAACAGACCGCGCAAGGGGTGACGCCAAGGGCGTCAAACAGGAAAGGAGGGGAACAATGGCGGACAAGAACGCAGAAGTTGCAGTCGAGGATAACGGCGGCATGAAGAAAACGCTTTCGCTCTGGAACTTCTTCGCCATCGGCTTCGGTGCCATCATCGGTACCGGTTGGGTCCTGCAGGTCGGCGACTGGATGGTCGTGGGCGGCGGTCCCGTTCCCGCTATGATCGCATTCCTCTTGGGTGCAACTTTCTCGTGCCCGTCGGAGCTGTTTTCGGTGAGCTCACGGCTGCTATCCCCATCTCGGGCGGCATCGTCGAGTATGTCGATCGCAGCTTTGGCCGTACGCTGAGCTACATCACCGGATGGCTTTTGGCCCTGGGCAACGGTATCCTGTGCCCGTGGGAGGCCATCGCCATCTCGACCCTCGTGTCCGAGATGTTCGGCAGCCTGCCCGGTCTTGAGTGGCTGCGCGCCGTCAAGCTCTACACCATCCTGGGGGCCGACGTTTACCTGTTCCCGACGCTGATCGCGCTCGGCTTTGCAGTCTACGTCATCTTCCTCAACTTCCGCGGTGCCAGCTCGGCCGCCAAACTCCAGGCCTTCCTGACCAAGGCCCTGCTCTGCGGCATGCTGCTCGCCATGGGCGTCTCGCTGTTCACCGGCTCGCCGGACAACGCCATGCCCGTGTTCTCCCAAGTCACCGGCGCTGGCGGCGGCAAGGCCGCTACCGAGAGCACCAGCCTGTTTGCCGGCATCGTGTCGGTCCTGGTTCTGACCCCGTTCTTCTACGCCGGCTTCGACACTATTCCTCAGCAGGCTGAGGAAGCAGCCGAGGGCCTCAACTGGAACAAGTTCGGCAAGATCATCTCCCTGGCCCTGCTGGCCGCCGGCGGCTTCTACATGGTCTGCATCTACTCGTTCGGCACCATCCTCGACTGGCATGAGTTTGTTAAGAGCCCGGTTCCCGCGCTTGCCTGCCTCAAGGGCATCAACATGCTTCTGTACCTGGCCATGCTCGTCATCGCCACGCTTGGACCCATGGGCCCGATGAACTCCTTCTACGGCGCCACGAGCCGCATCATGCTCGCCATGGGCCGCAAGGGCCAGCTGCCCGAGCAGTTCGCCGAGGTCGACCCCAAGTCCGGCGCTCCCAAGCTTGCCTGCGTCGTTCTGGGCGTCATCACCGTCGTCGGACCGTTTTTGGGCAAGAACATGCTCATCCCTCTGACCAACGTGTCGGCTCTCGCCTTCATCTTCTCCTGCGGCATGGTCGCCCTCGCTTGCCTGCGCATGCGCTTCACCGAGCCCGACCTGCCTCGTCCCTACGAGGTGCCCGGCGGCAAGTTTGGCATCGGCCTCGCTATCGCTGCCGGCGCCATCATCATCGGCCTGCTCGTGATTCCGTTCTCTCCCGCCTCCCTCAACATGGTGGAGTGGAGCATCGTGATCGGATGGTTGGCTATTGGCCTGGCCCTCATGGCTTTCACCAATTCCCGCAAAAAGTAACGCCGAGCCGGGGCGGATCGGGTGCGCGGAATCCTCTCTTCCGCGCACCGAACCCGGCGCCACTTGGGTAGCTTTGTGAGGCCTTAACCCAACACGGCCTCGCCCACTATATGGATCCATAAGGAGGAACCATGTCCACTAAGTATGCAATCGTTGGCGGCAAGCTCATCGACGGTACCGGTGCCGAGCCGGTCGAGAACTCCCTCGTTCTCGTCGACGACAACGGTAAGATCGAGTACGCCGGTGCTATGCAGGACCTTCCCGAGGGCGTTGAGGTTATCGACGCCGCCGGCAAGACTGTCCTTCCCGGCCTGATCGACACCCACCTGCACTTCTCGGGCAACCTGACCGACGATGACACCGACTGGGTCATGCAGCCGCTCCTCGAGAAGCAGGCCGTCGCCGTCAAGCAGGCCTACGACTGCCTCACCCACGGCCTCACCACCGTCTGCGAGATCGGCCGCTTTGGTGTCCAGATCCGTGACTGCATCGACAAGGGCGTCTTCAAGGGCCCGCGCGTTCTGGCCACCGGCCTTGGCTTCTGCCGCGTTGCCGGCCACGGCGACTCCCACCACTGCAGTCAGGAGCTCAACAAGGAATCGCACCCCTGGGGCGATCAGGTCGACGGTCCTTGGGATCTGCGCAAAGCCGTCCGTCGTCGCCTGCGCGAAAACCCCGATGCCATCAAGATCTGGGCTACCGGTGGCGGCATCTGGCGCTGGGACTCCGGCCGCGACCAGCACTACTGCTCCGAGGAGATTCAGGCCGTGGTCGAAGAGGCAAAGATGGTCGGCATCCCCGTGTGGAGCCACTGCTACAACAACCACGCCGCTGCCTACGATTCCGTTCGCTTTGGCTGCGAGCAGTTGATTCACGGCTTCGATATCGATGAGCGCACCATGGATCTCATGGCCGAGCAGGGCACCTTCTTCACCCCGACGATCGCCTTCCTGCCCACCTGGTATGCCACCTATCCGCCCGTCTACGTCCCCGAGCTGCACGACAAGTACGAGGGCACCTTGGTCGAGAAGGAGCTGCAGCGCAACTACGACTGCTTGCGCGAGGCCAAGAAGCGCGGCGTCGTCATGACGATCGGTTCTGACTCCTTCTCCTTCGTCACCCCGTACGGCACCTGCTCCATCGAGGAGATGTACGAGTTCGTCGACAAGATCGGCTTCGCCCCGGTCGAGACCATCACCTGTGCCACTCTCAACGGTGCCAAGATGTGCCACATCGAGGACGAGACCGGTTCCATCGAGGCCGGCAAGTGCGCCGACCTGCTGGTCGTCAACGGTGACGTCGCCGCCGACATCCACGTGCTCAACACCGACAACATGGACGTCATCATGAAGGACGGCTGGATTGTCGAGGCCGGCACCTTCGGCGAGGCAAACAAGTACAGCGCCTAAGCTACCGTTCATCGATGGCTTGATGTAAAATACAGTATTTGATTGCATAATGCAATGGAGAGGGTCGCTTGCGGCCCTCTTTATTGCTATGGGGTGCGTCAGTAAAAAGGAGATGACGGTGGATCTCAATAGGCTGATTCTGGGCAAGACTACAACTCTACCAAGGTCTTTCGTACCGCTCAGCATGTGGTTCAAGCCATCTTGCTCGGTATCGTCGTTCCGCTGCTTATCCTGCTGCTCATCTGGGATCTAACCGATAACCCCAATCCCGTTCCGGCCGTTGTCGTCATTGCCGGCTTGGTCATGCTGTGCTTCTTCTTCTTCTCGTACGTCTTTGTCGTTCCCGACGACCTCACATCGAGCGCAACCGACCGCACGCTCGCCATCGCTTCAAAAATATTCGCCTACACGTCGCGCGGCCTTACGCCCGAAGCTGCCCTGGGCGCCTCTAAGATCATCCTGTCCGAAACTATCGCCTCTGCCATCTGCTTTACCGACGGCAAGCAGGTGTTGGCAAGCTGGGGCGAGGACTCGGCAAAATGCCCCGCGGGCACCCCGGTGGTGCTGCGGACTACGCTCAACGTGATCAACAGCGGTGAGCAAAGCGTGTTCTCGCGCGATGCCTCGACCGAGACGGGTGGCTACTTTCCGCGCCTGCGCGCCGGTATTGTCGCACCGCTTACCGTGCGCGGGCGTTGCGTGGGCACGCTCGAGCTGTATTATCCCCGTCTGAGCAGCATCGATATGCGCCAGACGGCGCTTGCCTCGGGCTTTGCCGACCTCATTTCCACGCAGCTTGCGAGCTTTGAGCTCGAGCACCAGGACGAGCTTACGGCCCGTGTGGAGCTGCGCGCCTTGCAATCGCAGGTCGATCCTCATTTTCTGTTTAACACCATCAGCACCATCGTGTCGCTCGTACGTACCGAGCCGGACAAGGCCAGGTCGCTGCTGATCGACTTTTCCAATTACTACCGTCAGACGCTTTCTGATTCCGATACCCTCACAACGCTCGAGCGCGAGGTGGAACAGGGCGCTCGCTATATCAATCTTATGCAGGCTCGTTATGGCGACGGCCGTCTGCGTGTCTCGGTCGATATCGACTTTGAGGTGCGCGATTGCATGGTGCCGCCGTTTATCCTGCAGCCGTTGCTCGAAAACTGCATCAAGCACGCGCAGCGCGAGACCGAGCCGCTTTCTATTTATGTTAGGGTTTTCGAGACCGATGACGGTTTGGAGATTATCGTCGAGGACGACGGCATCGGTATGAGCGAAGAAGTCTGCGCGCATCTGTTTGAGCAGCATCGCCTGGAGGAGCCCGAGAGCATTACCGCCGACGGCTCCATCAAACGAGGCTGCGGCTTGGCGCTCCTTAACGTACTTCAGCGCATCCATTTTTTACGGAGAAGATTCTGGTATGCGCGTGAAGTCCCAGGAGGGCGTGGGAACGCAGGTCATCGTTGAGTTGAACGGCGAGCCGCATGAGCCGGCGCCGTTGACGGCGTAGCACACGGTTGGATTGAGAGAAAAAGAGGGGAAGCACATATGTCCGAAGGCTGGAACATCTTGGTGGTTGATGACGAGCCTCCCATTAGGGCTGAGCTACGCTATCTGTTGGAAAAGGATACGCGTGTGGGTCAGATTGCCGAGGCGGGCAATGTCACCGAGGCCGTGGAGTCGATTCTCTCGAACAAGCCCAACGTGTTGTTTTTGGACATCACGATGCCCGGCCGCTCGGGAATGAGCTTGCCGAGACGCTGCAGAACCTAAAGACGCCGCCGGTGGTTGTGTTTGTGACGGCTTTTGCCGAGTTTGCCGCCGATGCGTATAACCTCGATGCCGTCGATTATGTCGTCAAGCCGGTCGAGGACGCACGCCTGTCAAAGGCACTCGACAAGATCGAGGCAGCCTTGGGTGCCCGTCGTGTTATCCACGCTCCGCGCCAGCCTTTGCGTCTGACGGTGGACCGCGGGGGCAAAAAGGTGTTCATTCCCGCCGCAGACGTCTGCTACTTTGAGGCGCGCGCCGATTTTTGCAATGCCATCTGCGCCGAGGGAACGTACCTGATCAATGAGTCGATCTCTTCGCTCGAGCGTCGCTTGGGCTCCGAGGGCTTTATTCGCGTTCATCGCAGCTATCTGGTCAATTTGGAAGACATGCACAATGTTGAGATTGGCTCCACGGGGTTGATGGAGCTCAGACTCGACCGCGTGAGCTCGACGGTGCCGGTGTCCCGTCGTCGTGCCGCCGAGGTCAAGTCGCACCTGGGGCTTGCGTAAGAGGCTTGCGTGCCGTCGTTTACCATCGCAGGTTTGGCATGGGCGCGCGGTGGGCATAATGGGTGGCATCGAATGAAATCGAAAGGATCATTATGCCCGCGCTTATCACCCATCATCTGTTTGGCGAGGAAAGCATCGACCGTCTTCCGCAGGGCGTCATCACGTCCGATGAAGAGCGCATTGCCTTTATCTTGGGCAACCAAGGCCCCGACCCGTTCTTCTTTCACATTCTGACACCGCGTGTTTCCGACTGCACGCTGCTGGCGCAGGTCATGCATCGGTCGCGCATGTCTCGTCAGTTTGCGTGCCTGCGCGACGGCGTGTCACATCTGCTGCCTCGCGACGCCAGCTTGGGTCGCGCCTTTGCGCTGGGCCTGCTGTCTCATTACGTGCTCGACCGCAACGCCCATCCCTTTGTCTATGAGCAGCAGTTTGGCATCGTGGAGTCCGATTCAGAGCTTGAGGATTCGAGCAGTCAGGTCCATGCCGTGATCGAGAGCGACCTGGATGTACTGATGCTGCAGCTTAAACGCGATGGCGCTACGGTCGACGATTACCCGCCGGCGGGCGAGATCGTCACCACCGATCGCATCAACCGCGTGGCCGGCGTGCTGATGAGCTATGTTGCCGGACGCGTGTACGGCATAGACATTCCGGCGGGGGAGTACGGTGCTGCCGTTGCCAATATGCAGCGACTTTACCGCGCGATTGAGCCGGCCGGCTCCGCAAAGACGCGCGCGATCTCGCTGGTTGAGGGCTTGGTGCACGACTACTCGCTGCTCGACGGCCTTGCCCATCGCGTGACGACGGAACTGCCCGAGCGCACCGGTAACCTGGGCCATCTGACATGGAAGAATCCCTTTACCGACGAGGTCTCGAACGAGAGTTTCCCCGAGGTCTTTGATCGCGCGCTGGTCGATTACGAGTGCACGGTCGCACGTTTTATCGAGACCGGTGACATGGATGCCGTGACCAGTCACGTCAACTACAGCGGTCGCGCGCTCAATGCCGATGAGGAGTTCGACTGCGAGGAATAGGGCTCGTGCGTGCCCCTTTGCCGAATCCTTACCGGTGCTTCTGGACAATTGGGGTACGATGAACTAACTGCATATCGGGCAAATACGAAGGGTCCCTGTCCATGAAATACACCAAGCTCGAGCGTAACTGGGTTATGTACGATGTGGGCAATTCGGCCCTCGTGCTGCTCAATACCTCGGTGGTGCCCATTTACTTTAACGCCATCAATACCGGTGCTTCCTCGGCCGACCTGGTGGTCGCCTGGGGCAATGCGCAGACGATCGCCTCGCTGGTCATCGCCATGCTCATGCCCATTCTGGGCGCGCTTGCCGACTACGCCGGCAACAAGATCAAGTTCTTCTTGGGCTTTTTCCTCACGGGCCTGGTTCTTTGCCTGGCGCAGGCTATCCCAATGTCCGCCATGGCATTTTTGACCGTGTACGTGCTGTGCACCATCGGCCTTAACTCTTCTATGACGTTCTACGACGCCATGCTGCCCGACGTTACCACCGACGAGCGCATGGACGCCGTGTCCAGCTCGGGTTATGCCTGGGGCTACATCGGTTCCACCGTGCCGTTCGTCATCTGCTTGGCGCTCATCATGGGTGGCCCCGCTCTTGGCGTCCCTACCATGCTGGCAACGCGTCTGTCGTTTATCATCACTGGTGCCTGGTGGCTCATCTTTACCCTGCCGCTCATTCGCACCTATAAGCAAAAGTACGGTCGCGAGCGCGGTCCCGAGGACACTATCGGCCACATCGTGGGCGGTGTGTTCTCCGAGGTCGGACACACCGTGCGCGAGATTGCCCACAACAAGACCGTGCTGGTCTACATAATCGCGTTCTTCTTCTATATCGACGGTGTGCACACGGTCATTTCCATGGCTACCAGCTACGGATCGGCCTTGGGCATCGATTCGACGCAGCTGGTGCTTGCGCTGCTCGTTACGCAGTTCGTGGCCTTTCCGTCCGCCATCATCTACGGCAAGCTCGCCGGACGCGTGGGCACGCTCAACATGATTCTGGTGGCGGTCGCCGCCTACATGGGCATTGTGCTGTTCGCCGCGTTCTTCCTAAAGACTGCCTTTGAATTCTGGGTGCTTGCCATTATGGTCGGCCTGTTCCAGGGCGGCGTACAGGCGCTCAGCCGTAGCTACTTTGGCCGCATTATCCCCAAGGAAAAGTCCAACGAGTACTACGGCTTCTTTGACATCTTTGGTCGTTATGCAAGCGTTATGGGCACCTTCCTGGTGTCGGTCGTCACCTCGCTGACCGGCAGCCCGTCGCTGGGCGTCCTTTCCATTGGCGTGCTGCTGATTGTTGGCTTTATGCTGCTGGTCCGCCTGTCCCGCATGACTCGGGCGGCAGAGCATGCCGCATAGGAGCGAGCGGCTATTGTGCCTGTCCACGGTACTCTTTTGGGGTTATCCGCAATAAACATTGCGACTTGCGAGCAATGATTTGCCCAAGTGGGTATGATGGAATCAGCTAGGTCGCGGGGCGTCGCCTGTGTTTGGCGGCGTCCCGTTTTTGTGTTGCAGGGAGGGTAAGGCATGAACGCCACAGTCGTGATTCCAACGTATTGGGCGGGCGATGACGCTTGCGCAAACGCCCCTGGCACCTATGACCATTCGACAAAGCTCAACGCCGCCAACCCCGAGCTCGACCGCTGCCTGGGTTCGCTGGAGCAGGTGCGTGACATCCCGCGCATTATCTTGCTGGTGGTTTGTCCGGCGTCCGTTACGGCCGACGTTTCAGAGCGCGTGCGCGAGATCGTTGACGCGCACCCCACGCTTAACGTGACCGTCGTTACCAATATCGAGGCGTCGCGCATCGCGGACCGTGTGGCGCAGATTGCACCCAAGGGCTCAGGCGAGTGTGTGAGCCTTCGTGGCTATGGTGCCATCCGCAACATGGGGCTGGCTTGTGCCGCCGTGCTGGGCCACGATGCCATCATCTTCGTCGACGACGATGAGACTGTCATCGACGCCGACTTTATGAAGCGAGCGACGTATGCGCTAGGGCAGCAGACGCGCCAGGGCCTGCCGATTCTGGTCAAGAGCGGTTATTTCTACGACCGCGATGGATCGCCGCTTGCCCCCACCGACAAAGTGGGCATTTGCCATCGGTGGTGGACCAAGCGCATCGAGTTCAACCGTTGGATGAAAAAGGCACTTTCGGGTACCCGCATCTCACGCTCCAATTACGTGTGCGGCGGCCTGATGGCCCTGCATGCCCGCGCGTTTACCCGCGTGGCATTCGATCCGTTTATTACCCGCGGCGAGGACCTGGATTATCTCTTTAACATGCGCATGTTTGGCTACGACGTGTGGTTCGACAACGAGTGGACCGTGCGCCATCTGCCGCCCGAGTGCGAGAAGCGCTCGCCGCGCTTTATGCAGGACGTGTACCGCTGGTACTACGAGCGGTCCAAGCTGACGTTTGCAGCGCACCAAAAGGAGCTCATTCCCGTTACGGCCGCATCGCTCATGCCCTATCCGGGTTCGTGGATTTCGCGCGAGCTCGACGATCGCGTGCGCAAGACCGCTATGGTGCGCAGCATGTTTACCCGCGAGCATGAGGGCTACCTGCGCATCTGGCGCCATGGTATCGGCGAGGCAAAGGCCTATGCGCGCCAAAACGCTGCAAGCTACCTGCGTTTCCAGAGCTTCTGGCCCAAGATTATGGACGGGCTTTGGCATGACGCCCAGCTGATCGACATTCTGGAGGGGAAGTAATGGCCGACCGCCGTGACGGGCGCGACAGCTCAATTTCGTTCTTCCGCATCGTTGCCGTGTTCTGCGCCATCTGCGTGATGGCCTACTTCATCTTTGCACTGGCGACCGGAATCGAACCCATTGCGACGGTTGTCGCCTGTGCCCTGCTCTGCATCTTTCTGTGTATCTTTATCTTTTTGACGCTTAATCCCGATTCGGTGCGCTCCCAGTACACCGAGGAGACGCTCTCGGTGGCCTCGGCCATGCTCGAGGACATTAAGGGCGGTCTGACGCAGGAGTCGGCGCGTTTGGTGTGCCGGCGCATTTTGCCCGAGACGCGCGCCATGACGGTGGCCATCACCGACGAGGGCAACGTGCTTGCCTGCGCGGGAGAGTTTGAGGAAAAACTACTGCCAGATTCTCCCATCCACACGCTTGCCACACGCTACGTTATCGAACATGGCATCGTGCAGTCGTTCAACCGTATGGTGGATGTCGTGGGCTCGGACGGCTCGCACAACCAAGTTCCCGCCGGCATTATCGCCCCCATCAAGGTAGGCGATCGTACCGTCGGCACGCTCAAGTTCTACTACAAGACCCCGCGCGCCGTCGACCGTACCCAGTACGCGCTTGCCTCGGGCTTTGCCGAGATCTTGTCCACGCAGCTCGCCATCCACGAGCTCGAGGTGCAAAAGGAACTCACAGCGCGCGCCGAGGTGCGTGCGCTGCAGGCGCAGATTAACCCGCACTTCCTGTTCAACACGCTGAACACCATTGCATCGTTTACGCGCACCGATCCGCTGCGGGCCCGCGAACTGCTTCGTGAGTTCTCATCGTTCTATCGTGCCACGCTCGACAACTCGGGATCGCTTATTCCGGTCTCGCGCGAGGTTGCACAGACCAAGCGCTACCTTACCTTTGAGAAGGCCCGCTTTGGCGAGGACCGTGTGCTTGCGACGTTCGATGTGTCCGAGGACGTGGAAGATACGCTGGTGCCGGCGTTCGTGATCCAGCCGATTGTCGAGAACGCCGTACGTCATGGTATGGGCGATGACGACGCCCTGAGGATCGACGTGACCGTTCACCAAGACGGCGAGGATGCAATCTTGATTGCCGTGGCCGATAATGGCGTGGGCATGGATGAGGGTACCGCCGCCAGACTGTTTGACGAGCGCTCTGCCCGTCCCGACGCCAGCTCTCCCCAGGGTGGCGGCGCCGGTGTGGCCATGCACAATATTTCGGAGCGCATCCATCGCTTTTATGGGCCACACTCCTATACGCGTGTCGAATCGGCGCCGGGCAAGGGCACCAAAGTGCTTCTTCATCTTGATTTGTCAGAGAGCATCTTTGACATTCAAGAGTAAAATAAAAGGCTACGGGCTCAACGTCATGCGACGGATGCCCGGCGTAGTTGGTTGACGAAAGGTTTTATCCCTATGCTGCGTGCGATGATTGTGGATGATGAGGCGCCGGCTCGCTCGGAGCTTCGCTTCCTGCTCGAGCAAACGGGCAAGATCGGCACGATCACGGAGGCGTCGAGCGTCCGCTCCGCCATCGAGATGCTTATGGAAAGTCGCGTGGATGTCGTGTTTCTCGATATCTCGATGCCCGGTGCCTCGGGCCTGCAACTTGCCGAGGCACTGCATAAGCTTAAAAATCCGCCGGCGATCGTGTTTGTGACTGCGTATAGCGACCATGCGGTCGAGGCATTCGACGTGGATGCCGTCGATTATCTGATGAAGCCGGTCGAGGAAGCTCGCTTGGATCGCGCGATTGAGAAGGTCATGCAGCGCGCCAAGCCGGTTACGGACAGCAAGGCGACCATCGAGCGTATCCCGGTGGAAAAGGGCGGCCGCAAGGTGCTCATTCCCGTGGACGACATTCGCTTTATCATGGCCAAGGACGATTACTCCTGCATCTATACCGTCGATGATCGCTTTTTGTCGACGACCTCGCTGGCGCAGTTTGAGGCCAAGCTCTGCGACTTTGGCTTCTTCCGTGTTCACCGCCGCTATATCGTCAACTTGGCGTGCGTCACGGACGTCGAGACGGTGCCCTCGGGCGCCATCCAGCTGGGCATTACGGGCGTCGACGAACGCGTGCCGGTTTCGCGCCGCCGCGTCGTGCCGCTCAAGAAGGCCCTGAGTCTCTAGCACACTGGCCCCGCAGCCCTGTAGACCTATCGTCTGCGGAGCCGTGGGGCCTTTTTGTATGTATCTGCCGAATCGTTTTTTTGCGGAAGGGATCCCATGAACAGTGCAAGCGCCAAGCGCATCGACATCATCTCGGACACCCACGGCTATCTTTCGCCTGCGCTCCTGGATGAGCTTGAGGGCGCAGACCTGATCATCCACGCTGGCGACCTCACGTCGGAGATGGACTACGAGCACCTATGCACCATCGCCCCCGTGCGGGCCGTACTGGGCAACAACGATTACTACCGCGACTACGGCCCCGATGTAGACCGTCTTGCACTCTTTACCTACGAAGGCCTCAAATTCGCCGTAGCCCACTACCGCGAAGACCTTCCGGTGGGATCCGTAGACGTAGCCATCAACGGCCACACCCACGTAACCAAAGAAGCCCAAGTGGGCCGTTGCTTAGTCCTCAACCCGGGCAGCGCCAGCTACCCCAGGGGCACCCGAGGCCCCACCATGGCCAGAATGCTAGTAAAAGACGGCAAGATCCTAAGCACTAAATTTATTGACTTGGACTAACCGCAACAAAAACGGGGGATGCAGATGCGTCCCCCGTTTCCATTTGAGCCAAAGGCAGAGCTTCGGCAAGATCCTTAGACAAACCTCGCCGCGGAGAACGGGGCCGCCGAGCCGCGAAGCGGCGAGCAACAACAGCGGCTCGAACAATGTGACGGCAGGGAGGGTCTCCGGGGCTGAGGGCGGGGGTTAAGTTTGTCGCGAGTTCCGCACGCAAAGGAAAGCACTTAATGTGCTTTCCGTCTTGCGCAGGACTGTAGAGCAGTAAACTTAACCCCCGCCCTCAGCCCCGGAGACCCTCCCGGAGGGACCGAAAAATTTTTTCAAAAAAAGTTGTTGCGCGCCGGACAGACTTCTGTGTATACTAATCCCCGCAGCGCACGCGAGCGGAAACAAACGCGAACGTCTGCCTGGGGAGTTAGCTCAGTTTGGTTAGAGCGCCGGCCTGTCACGTCGGAGGTCGCGGGTTCGAGCCCCGTACTTCCCGCCAACGCAATTAAAGCCACGTCTTCGGACGTGGCTTTTTGCGTTTGATGCACTTTGTTTTGATAGAACGATCGCCCTGGTGCATCTTCGCCCAGAATCCCCGCGCCTTCGGGAACGCAAGTAAAATCTAATAAGTATATCTGTCTGAACAACAGCTTTGTTGCGCAACACCTGTTCTACGAGACAGGGGGTTAGGTTATACTAAATTGCACTGTGCGCCGCATTTGATGCATTTCGCTCCAAGCGCGGCACTCAGTGGATATCCGATTTACCATTTGGATGTCCTGGCGGTCATTTAGCGTCTCGACACAAGCTCGGCCCCGGAGCTCGTTCGAGCTGTTCGTATTCCTTGAAAGGGGAAAAATGGACATATCGAGGAAGACTGATTACGCCCTTCGTATGCTGGCGATGCTTGCTGAGGATCCGGAGTGTTTGCTTTCTGTTCGCACCGCTGCCGAAGAGGTCAATGTTCCGTATTCGTTTGCCCGCTCGATTCAGCACGGTTTGGTCCAGGCCGGTATTGTGGAGAGCCTGCGTGGCGCCCACGGTGGCATGCGTCTCAAGGTCAGTCCGGACGACGTCACTATCCGCCAGGTCGTCGAGGCCGTTCAGGGTCCTATGGTTATGAATGATTGCACCGCACCCGATGGCGACTGTGCACGCATGGGTATGTGCTGCTATCATCCCCTGTGGGCCGGAGCTCAAGCGTTGATGCGCGACTACCTCGATTCCGTTTCGCTGGGCGATATCGTTGCTCACCGCCAGTTCCCGGCCGTCGACCCCAAGTTTGCCGACCGCGATGCGTTTCCCGAGTACGCCGCCTGTGCGTGTGTTTGCCAGGAGAAATAACGCCGCATAAGGAGCATAGATATGATTCAGGACCCCTTTCGTTCGATGATTCGATCGGAAGGGGTCCTGCGCTATCGCGACCTTCCGTGGCGACGTACGCGTGACCCTTACATTATTTGGCTCTCCGAGGTCATGCTGCAGCAGACGCAGGTGCCGCGCGTGGAGACACGCATGCCGGCGTGGCTCGAGCGCTTTCCGACTGTGCAGGCACTTGCGCAGGCAGCACCCTCGGACGTTTTGGACGCTTGGCAGGGCATGGGCTACAACCGTCGTGCTCTGGCACTTCACAGGGCCGCACAGCAGCTTGTAGAGGACTGGGGCGGGGAGTTCCCGCGCGAGACGCGCGATCTGGTCGCCCTGCCCGGTATTGGGCCGGCGACGGCGCAGGGCATTCGGTCGTTCGCATTCGATCTTCCGGGCGTGTATCTGGAGACCAACGTGCGCACGGTCTTTCTGCACCATTTCTTTCCCGACGTGCCGGCTGTTCCCGATCGCGAGCTGGTGCCGCTGATTCAGGCGGCCTGCCCGGCGGCTCCCGGTGCGACGGCGGACGAGATTGCCCCCTTTGCCATGCCTCAAGACGACGCCGACACGCCGCGTGCGTGGTATTACGCGCTGCTGGATTATGGCACGTATCTTAAGAAGGCGTTGCCCAATCCGTCTAGGCGATCGGCGGGCTATAGTCGCCAGTCCAAGTTTGAGGGCTCGCGTCGTCAAAAGCGCGCCCACATCGTGCGTATGCTGTTGGCTGCGCGCGATGGACAGCCGGCGGGCATCACGCTCGATGCCGCCATGGCAGGCGTTAACGAGATGGAGGAGGCGGCGGGCCGCGCGCCGATCGGGCGCGATTTGATTGCAAGCATTCTTGCCGACCTGGAACGCGAGGGATTCTGCCGTGTCGAGGGCAATCGCTGGCTGAGCGTCTAGCTCGCTTGAATTTGAAGAACGGGATTGTAAGGTTTAGATTCTCGGCATGGGGGCATCCTAAAGATAGGGCCGCTCGAAGCCTACGGGCGGCATGTGATGAAGGGAAGTACACCTATGGATTTTGAGAATTCCCAAACCAAGAAGAACCTCGAGGCCGCTTTTGCCGGCGAGTCGCAGGCACATACCAAGTATCGCTACTATGCATCCAAGGCCAAGAAGGACGGCTACGTTCAGATCTCGAATATCTTTGCCGAGACCGCGGGCAACGAGTCCGAGCACGCTAAGCTGTGGTTTAAGTATCTGCACGACGGTGCCGTTCCCGACACCCTGGACAATCTGCGCGATGCCGCCGCAGGAGAGAACTACGAGTGGACCACGATGTACGACGAGTTCGCCAAGACCGCCGAGGAGGAGGGCTTTGTCGAGATCGCCGCAAAGTTCCGTGGTGTCGCCGCCGTCGAGAAGGCCCACGAGGAGCGCTACAACAAACTCGTCGAGCGCATTGAGTCGGGCGAGGTGTTTGAGCGCGAGGGCGTAAAGGTGTGGAAGTGCCTGAACTGCGGGCACCTGCATGTGGGCGCCGAGGCGCCCGAGGTGTGCCCGGTGTGCAACCATCCCAAGGCGTACTTTGAGGAGCAAGTGGTGAACTACTAGCGCGTGGCGCTGGCTGCTGCGGAGCGCGGGGCGGGAGGCCGGATGCCTTCCCTCCCCGCTCACGGCTCCGCAGGGTCGCGTTGAGGGAAGGCATCCGGCCT
>CABUEK010000030.1:0-20720 GCA_902490565.1 uncultured Collinsella sp.
CACGAGCGGGGGCTCCTGTCGTTTCCGTGCCCCTGGATTGGGTCATAGTGTCTGACTTCGCCAAAACATCGGCGTTGCCCTTGTTGGGATAGTCGTTGGGGACGCTCTTGTTGAGTGATCCGTGGGGGACGGAGGAAAACGAATCATTTTGGGCTGCGGTGACACCCTTTCGAAGTTGCTTTGTCCAAAACTATGCCGGATTACTACGATGAATTCGAAATATCAGACCTCGGCATTGTTTTTCGTAAAATCACAAGCTGTCTACCTGCGGTTTTGCCGGAGTGCAATTCGTTGTGGTTGGAGGCTAACGGTTTATCGTAGTAATCCGGCATAGTTTTGGAATGGTAGTAAATAGATGGCAGCTACTGTGCCGCTACCGCCGCGATTTTGCCTCCCATTTCCGTAACCTTTCCGCAACAATGTGCCCTCCTCGGCGCCTGCGCCCGCTTGCAACGCCCCCTGCGCTACACTTAGTCACACTATGGCGCCGTCGCGTCGCACCCGACCCAAGGGGGACACTCATGAAGAACACTCAGCTGCTGCTGATCAACGATATGTGCGGCTACGGTAAGGTCGCGCTTTCTGCCATGCTGCCGGTGCTGTCGCACATGGGTTACCGTATCCACAACCTGCCGACGGCCCTCGTTTCCGATACGCTCAACTACCCCAAGTTTTACATCCACGACACCACGGAGTACGTGCGTCAGAGTCTTGCCATCTGGGAGGAGCTCGGCTTTGAATTCGACGCCATCTCGACCGGCTTTATCGTGACCGAGGAAGAGGCGCGCATCATCTCGGACTTTTGCCACCGCCGTTCGCAAAAAGGCACCAAGGTGTTCGTCGACCCCATCATGGCCGACAACGGCAGGCTCTACGCCGGCGTGCCCGAATCGACCATCGGCCTTATGCGCAGCCTGGTCGAGTGCGCCGACTACGCGGTGCCCAACTATACCGAGGCGTGTCTGCTCACCGATACGCCTATGGCCGAGCAGATTACGGCCGATGAGGCTCGTGCGCTCGTGGACGCCATGCTCGCGCTGGGCGCCAAGTCGGTGGTCATTACGAGCGCGAAGGTCGACGGGGCGAGTGCCGTCATCGGCTACGACCATGTGGCGGGAGAGTACTTCACGATTCCCTTTGAGCTGATCCCGGTGTATTTCCCGGGCACGGGCGATACGTTCTCGTCGGTGCTCGTGGGTCGCGTTATGGCCGGCTGGAGCTTACAGCGTGCGACGACCGACGCCATGCGTGTGGTGGCCGAGCTTATCGAGCGCAATGCCGACCAAGAAGACAAGTCGGCCGGCCTTCCCATCGAGGCCTGCCTGGATGTGATCGACCATGAGTAACGCCGGCGAGGGCGGCGTCAAGCCTGCGGGCGAGAACGGGCCGCTCGGTGCGCCGCGTGGCAAGCGTCCGCGTATCCGCGTGAGCTGCGTGGACCAGCTGGGTGCGTGCCGTTGTCACCATGGTCACAAGCCGGGAGACGTCTTCGACTTCGATCGAGACCGCGGCAAGATGTGCGCTATGGCCTGTCACGTGGGCTTTCCCTATATCGATATCCTGCGCTACGGCGGAACCGTGCCTGGCAACGAGCCCGGTACGGCAAAGTTCTGCTGCCCCGAGGTCGATACGCTGAACGTTTGGCTTGCCGAGGTCGTCGACGAGTAGCTGAGCGCAATGTGACAAAGGGACAGTTCTTTTGTCACATTCGCGGGTGGTGTCCCTTCTTTTTGCTTATAATCTCAAATCTCTGCATTTCATCAGATTTTAGGTTCTAAAAATTCTGCGTTTCATTGATAATCAAGCGTATAAAACTTTGCATTTCATTTGATGACACCGAGGGGAGAGCCTATGCTGCGCAGGAAAATAGCGGCAGAGCTGGAGCGTTGGCTGAAGTCTTCCGAGCAAAAGGCCTTGTTCATTACGGGTTCTCGCCAGATTGGCAAAAGCTATTCGATTCGCGCATTTGGCAAAGCCAACCATGCAACCTACATCGAGCTTAACCTCATGGAAAACCGCCAGGCAAAAGATGCTCTTCTCGAGGCGCGGAATGCCGATGATTTCATCAGCAGGGTGACGCTTCTTTCGGGAAAGTCGATTGCGCCAGGCAAAACGCTCGTGTTTATCGATGAGGTCCAAGAGGCCCCCGACATCATGACGATGGCAAAGTTCCTTGTTGAGGACGGGAGGTGCCGCTGGGCGTTTTCGGGGTCAATGCTCGGGACTCAGTTCAAGGGCGTCAGGTCCTATCCCGTGGGGTATGTCCACGAGCTTAGGATGTTCCCGCTCGATTTTGAGGAGTTTTGCTGGGCAACCGGGGTGAGCGAGGGGGCTCGCCAAACGATACGTGACGCGTGTATCAGCGAGAGGCCCGTTCCTGATTACATTCATGACGCGATGATGGCAAACTTCAGGACCTATACCGTTGTCGGCGGAATGCCGGAGGTCGTGCAGCGTTTCCTTGACACGCAGGGCGACCTTGCCTCTGTTCGTCAGCTACAGTCAGAGCTCAACGAACAGTACCGGCGGGATATCTCCAAGTATGCAAGCGGGCGAGCCCTTCAGGTGCAGAGCATTTACGATCAGCTCCCTATTATGCTCGAGGGCGAAAACAAGCGCTTCGTGCTCAATTCCATTGACCCCAAGGCTCACTACGAGAAGTATCAGCGAGATTTTGTATGGCTTGTCGATGCCGGCGTTGCTCTCAAAGCCGATATCGTAACCGGGCCAAAATCGCCCTTGCTCAAGACGGCACGGCCATCGCAGTTCAAGCTATATCAATCGGATACGGGCATGTTGATGGCGCGCTACCCCGTCGGAGTCGCCCAAGCGGCGTATCTTGATAGCAAGGAGCCCAATCTGGGCGGCATTTACGAAAACGTGGTGGCCCAGCAGCTGGCTGCCCAAAATCGCCAGCTTTACTACTATCAGACAAAAAAGCGCGGTGAAGTGGACTTTGTGGTCGATGGACCGGATGGGACGGCTGTTCCGATCGAGGTTAAATCGGGCTCCTATTACCACGCGCACGCTGCGCTCGGTCATGTGCTTGATACGGCTGAATATGGCGTAAGGCTCGGGATTGTTTTCTCGAGAGGCAACGTTGAGCGCAACGGAGCGGTTCTCTATTTGCCGCTATATGCGACCTGGGCCCTTTCGGATGTTTTGGGCGACTCCTGCGCCGAGGGGATAAAGCTGGAGGTCAAGCCGGTCTAGGGCTAGTCCCGGATGTGACAAAGGCGTGGCCCGCGACCTCGATTGCCTACAGCTGCTCGAGCATAGCGGTGCAGCCGTCGAGTACGTCGCGGTAGGTGGCATCGAAATTGCCGGTGTACCAGGGGTCGGCCACGTCGCCGGGGCGCTCGGTCCAATCGAGCATGCGCGTAATCTTGCCGTCGGGGTCGTCGCCAAAGATGCGACGCAGGCCACGCGCGTTCTCGTCGTCCATATAGACAATGTGGTCCCAGTCGCCATACTCCGCGCGACGCACCTGACGTGCACGATGTGCGACGACGGGAATCCCGACCTCGCGCAGCTTGGCAACGGTACCGTGGTGTGGCGGGTTGCCGATCTCCTCGGTCGAGGTCGCAGCGGAGTCAATGACAAACTCGCCCGCGCGCCCGGCGCGCCGCACCAGCTCGGTAAACACCGACTCAGCCATCGTCGAGCGACAGATGTTGCCATGGCAGATAAACAGTATGCGTTGCATGAGCGGTTTCCTTTCTAGGCGGTCGTGCAGGGCTTACAGACTGCTCTTGAGGCAGTTTGCTCCAATAAAGCCCGCTGCGTACAAGGGGAGGTGGCGTAGCTCGCGCCCGTCATCGGTTTCGCTGCGGAAAAAATTGTTCTCGGACAAAATGTAGGCATATGGCGATCGGGCTTTGTCCATGAACGACCCGAGGGTTCTCGCGCGCACGTTGCGTGCGGACTTTACCTCGACGGGCACGATTTCCATACGGTCGGTCTGAAGTAGAAAATCGAGCTCGCCGGTCGTCTTCCAAGACGACGGCGGCACCCAGTAATACGTCTGCAAGCTGTTACCCGAAAATGCTTGCATGACCGAGTTTTCCGCCAGGGCGCCTCGGAAGTCGGAAGATAGCGCTATGGCGGAATCTTCTTTGAGGTCGAGCCAGAGCCTCGGGTTGATGCCGAGTTTGTAGAACATGAGGCCGGTATCGAGAAGATAGACCTTAAAGAAACTTCCATCTTCGTCGTCGAAGGGAACGAGGGGAGGCTCGATGCCTTCGGTCAGGTTGTTGACCGATATGATACCGGCGCCTTCGAGCCAGTCGAGCGGCTCGATAAGCTTGGCGCGACGGCCTCCGCGTTCGACCTCGGAGTACTTGAATTTTTTTGTGGACGATCTCAGCAGCTGGGACGGAATGGAGCGCCAGACCTTGCGTGCCGCCACGCCGCTGATCCCGTTTTCGGGGTCGGTCATATCGGCGGTATAGGTCTCGTTGATTTCGCGCTGCTCGACGCGCGCATCCTCGATGGATAACGTCTTGCGATATGCGTTGACGGCGGCGGGCATGCCGCCCACGATCTGGTATCGATGAAACAGGTTGAGCGCGGCTTGGTGCGCGGCGTAGGTCTCGAGCGTGCCGGCGTGGGTACGAATGGCATCGGCCATCTGCTCCTCATCGAGCGCCCAGAGAAACTCCTCGAACGACATAGGATGCATGGTCTCTTGACGAACGCCGCTGGGAAAAGGCAGCTTACGTTTGCGCGTGGCGACGCCGAGCTGACTGCCGGTCGCGCATATGCGCCAGCCCGAACCCGAAAAAAAGCGAAGCGAGTTGAGCGCCCGTTCGCAGAGCTGCACCTCGTCAAACAGGATGAAGGTGGTTTCTTTGCGAATGGGGGCGCGTTTATAGTCTGAAATCCGCGCCACGATGGTGTCAACGTCGTCGGTGGGACAATCGAACAGCGGAGCGATCAGCTCAAGATCGGTCTGAAAGTCGAGTTTGACAAACGCATCGCCGGCGATTCGCCTGCCGATTTCCTCGGCAGCGTACGTTTTGCCTACGCGTCGCGCACCACGGATGAGGAGGGGGCGTGAGGCGTCCTTTGTCGCCCATGATTCGATAACGGACTCGATTGATCTGCGCATGGGGCCGCCTTTCCAATTTCGTGTACTTCAGATACATAGTTTAGTACGATTTCATGTACTTGAAATACACGAAATAATAGAAAAGCGTGTATCTCAAATACACGAAATTGCACTGCTGAAGCTTCCAGGCGGATAAACATACTCATATTGGGCGGTTTTCACCGGTTACTCGCCACCTTGGGCTATGTTTGCCCCTATGCCCGTATTGAGGGCCGTGCTGATTGACGACGGCGCTCCCAGCGAGCCAGCTTAATCGTCACCAGCGTGAGGGCCCAGGCCACAAGCGAGAACGCGGCGCCCACTGCGCCCACGTACGCAATGCCAACGCTGCTTACCACGGCGCCGCCCACTGCGGTGCCAAACGAGATGCCGACGTTAAACGCCATGGGCTCAACCGAACTTGCGAGTACCATCGACTTGGGATGGCGGCTGCGTGCCACGTCCATAAAGTGCGTGATGCATGAGACCGAGAACAGGTACATGAGCATCGCCAGGCTAAAGACAAAGACCAGCGCGAGCGGCATGGCGGCGCCCACGGCAAACAGCCCGAGCAGTGCCGCCGCCTGCAGCACAAACGTAACCAGCAGCGCCTTCATGCCAAAACGCGCATCGATCCATCCGCCCAGGATGTTCGAGATCAGGCAGAACACGCCATAGGCCATAAGTGTGGTGCTCGCCTGAACGGTATCCATGCCCAGCACCTGCTCCAGATAAGGCGTCACGTAGCCGTAGAATACGTAGACCGAGCCCACGCCAAACAAGAAGATGAGCATGCCGGTGATGATACTCGGCTCGCGTAGTAGCCCCGCCTGCTCGCGGAAGGTGGCGGGCTCATCGGTCTGCCCGGCGCGAGGCATAAACGCCACGAGCGCGCTACAGATCAAAACGGCAAAGGTCAGCGTGCCGTACATGGCCACGTGCCAATCGAGTGTGTCGGCCACAAACTTGCCAATCGAGGTCACAAAGACCATCGCCACGGAAAACGCGCCGTACACGACCGAGATGGCAAGTGAGGTTTGCTGCGGGGATAGCAGCTCAGGGATGTACGTCACGCCCACGGCGAGCAGCGCACCCGAGACAGAGCCCAGGACAATGCGTGAGATAAACAGCACCTGGAAGTTGGGAGCCAACGCCATGACCAGGTTGCCGAGCACAAAGACGACGCTATAGCACACGAGCAGCTGGTAGCGGCGGAATCGCCCCGTGCTGAGCGCGAGCACCGGCGTCGCGATAGCGTAGACGAGCGCAAACACGCTGATGAGCTGGCCCGCAGTGGCAAGTGATATGCCGAGTTCCGTTGCCAAGTCGCTTTCGATGCCGATGACCACGAACTCGGAGCAGCCGAGCGAGAATCCCAACAGCACGAGCAGCGCCAGGCAGAGCTTGGTGCGCGCGGGGGAGAGCGCGGCGGCGGTTGGCTTACTTTTAGGCGTGGTTGCGGCGGTCAAGGTTGTCACTCCAATGTCGCATGAATAAGCGGGATTCAATCCCTGCAACTCTAACAGAATGTGACAAAGGGGCAGTCCCTTTGTCACATGGAGGGCTTGCCTGTATAGTCGCAATACAGGCGAAGATGGTCTCAGGTACATCGCGGGCGGCAGGAGATCCCATGGGTATGCACACGACAAAGGTTGCAGTGGGCGAGGGCAAGTTTGCGCTCGAGGCCCAGCTGACGGTGACGCCGCGAGGCATGGCGGTGTACGCCTGCTCGCCGGAGTTTGCGCACCTGGGCGCCACGGCGCAGGCCATTCCGCGCCCCGAGCCCGGCCGTACGGCAACGGTGAGCATCCTGGCCGTTCCGTGCCATCGAGACGAGATCCCGGCGCACGATATCGCGGCGGCGCTGGCCACGCGCTTTGGCGTGCCGGTAGTTGCAAGCACGGGTTTTCATGTTGAACAAGCGAGCGGTGACGACCTGCAGCGCGTGCTCGACACCACCAAGGAGCTCATCGCCGCGCTCGAGGAAGCCGCAGCCCGCATTCTGCGCGCCGGCTGGGATGAGGGCGGTGCGGGCGCCGAGGTCGTGGCGGTCGATGCTGCGACCGGCGAGGCGCTTGGCCCCGTCGACCGCATCGAGGCCCATGCTGGTGAGGGCATCCTGCATCAGGCATTTCTGACGCTTTTGGTCGAGGGCCGGGGCGAAGACGCGCGCCTGCTGCTCTGTCGCCGCAGTCCGCTCAAGCGCCTGTGGGGCGGGGTGCTGGCCGATAGCTGCGCCGGCCATCCGCTCCCCGGGGAAGACGTCGCGGCCGCCACGGCGCGCCGCATCAACGAAGAGCTCGGCATTACGCGCGAGCCCGATCAGCTCAAGCACCTCGGACACGTGGTGTACCGCGAGGACCACGGCGACGGTCGCTGCGAGTGCGAATGGTGCGAGGTCTACCTTGCCCATGTTGAGCCGGGCGAGCTGCATATCAACCAAGAGGAGATCTCGGAAGTGCGTCGCGTGGCTCCGTCCGAGCTCAAAGGCTACCTGCAGGGTCACCCCGAGCAGCTGGCCCCCTGGCTCCGCGAGGCCCTCGGCGACCCATTCATCCGCACGGCCCTCGCTATGTAAAAAAGACAGTCCCTTTGCCACATCCAAACCGTCACAACATTCGGCGAAAATCTCGAAAACGAGGAAAAGCGTCGAATGTTGTGACGGTTTTTGTCTAGGGAATCGCTTCTCATCCAAAAAATCCGCTTGACTGTATTGCCGCAACACAGCGCAACGTAAGGGGTGTCCGATAACGGGCGCCCCTTTTTAAGCGGCAACATGGCTGCGAATTCGGAGCGCCCCCAACAAGAAAGGTGGGGAGATGGAAGCGGAAAAGAAGGCGTTTAAGATCACCAAGCGCGAAATTGGCTTTGTGCTGGGTATCGTTGTCTTTTTGCTGGTGAAGTTTCTTCCTTTGGCGGAGCTGAGCTCGACGGTCGAGCTCACGGTCGGCGGTCAGACCTGTCTGGCACTGACGCTCGCCACGGTGGTGTTCTGGGCATGCGGCGTGGCACAGCCGGGCTTTGTGGGCCTGCTCTACTGCGCACTGCTCGTCCTGTTCAAGGTGTGCGTGGACGACACGGGCGCCGCGAGCATCTCGGCGACGGTCGCCTCCACGTTTAGCTCGTGGACCAAGGCCACCATGTGGCTCGTCATCGGCGCCTACCTCATCGCCAGCGCGGTCAAGGAGTCGGGCCTGGGCGAGCGCATCGCCTACGCGTTCATGCTCAAGTTCGTGCGCGACGCCAAGTCGCTCATCATCTCGATCTTCGCGCTCACCTTTGTGCTGTCGCTGCTGATCCCGCATCCGTTCCCCCGCGCCTTCCTCATCCTCGCCGTCGTCTCGGTCATTGCCGAGTCCGCCGGCTACGGTGACGACGACAAGGGCAAGCTCGGCTTCCTCGTGTTTGCCGCTGCCGCCCCGGGTTCCATGTTCTTCCTGACGGGCGACTCCACGCTTAACCCGCTCGTTGCGCAGTACAGTGCCGAGGCCGGCGGCATGAGCCCGTCCTTCGTCGACTGGTTCCTGTACATGAGCGTGCCTATGCTGGTTGCGCTGCTGTGCACCCTGTTCCTTGGCCTTTTCCTCTTTAAGCCCAGCAAGGAGCTCGTCTACGATCGCGAGCAGATCGTGGCCAAGCAGGCCGCGCTCGGCAAGCTCTCCGTCAAGGAGATCCGCACCATCGTGTGGCTTGTCATCGCCATCGCGCTGTGGCTCACCGTCTCGGGCGACTATATCGGCTGGGTCACCCTGGCCATTGGCGTTGCTCTCGCCATGCCCATCATCGGCGAAGTCCTCACTCCCGCCAGCTGGAACGCTGTCGACATCAAGTCCCTCATGTTCCTGACGGCCGCCATGGCCGTGGGCTCCGTGGGCGGTGCCACCGGCATGAACGCCTGGATCGCCGACGTCGTGCTCCCCAGCTCCGTGCCCGAGAACATCTTCCTGTTCGCCCTGCTCGTCGCTGCGCTTTCCATGATCATCCACATGTTCATGGGCTCGGTCATGGCCGTGCTCGGCGTGTGCGTGCCGGCATTTATCAGCTTTGCCGCCGGCTCCAGCGTGAGCCCACTCGCCGTGGCGCTCATCGTCTTCACGTCCATCAACATCCACTACATCCTGCCGTTCCATAACCTGCCGATCCTTATCGGCGAAGGCAAGGACGCCGGCGGCTACACCTCCAAAGAGGCTATGCGCATGGGCATCCCCCTCACCGCGGTCGTCTTTGTCGTCGTGCTGGTCGAGGCCGCCTGGTTCCACCTCTTTGGCCTGATGTAAGCGGTCGAGCGCCCCGGCTGTAAGCAGCCAAGCGCTTGAACTTCGAGTGGTCGAGCGCTCCATTTGTGAGCGCCGCGGCCCCATTACGTTACCCCGTCCGGCGGCACCCCGTCGCCGGACACTCTCCCGAAAGGAGTACGCCATGTCCACTACCGATGCTTCCCAGATCCACGACCTGCGTTCCGCGCTCGACTTTTTGCGTGAGATGCCGGGCCAGCTGCTCGAGACCGACACCCAGGTCGATCCCGATGCCGAGGTCTCGGGCGTCTACCGTCACGTCGGTGCTGGCGGCACCGTCATGCGCCCGACCAAAGAGGGTCCGGCGATGGTCTTCAACAACGTCAAGGGCTTTGACGACGCCAAGGTCTGCATCGGTATGCTTGCCAGCCGCAAGCGCGTTGCCGCCCTGCTCGACCTGGACGAGGAGCACCTGGGCCTCGAGATCGGCAAGCGCTTCGAGAACCTGATCGCCCCCGAGCAGATCGCCGAGGGCAAGCACGTCGACTGCCAGGAGGTCGTGTACAAGGCGACCGACGAGGGCTTTGACCTGCGCAAGATCGTTCCCGCTCCCACCAACACGCCCGTTGACGGCGGCCCCTACATCACCATGGGCCTCGCCTATGGCACGAGCCCCGATGGCACCCAGTCCGACGTAACCATCCACCGCTTCTCCTGCGTCGACAAGGACAAGCTCGCCATGTGGATCACCCCGGGCAGCCGTCACCTGGGTGCGTTCTTTGACGAGTACTGCCAGCGCGGCGAGGATATGCCCATCTCCATCTCCATCGGCCTGGACCCCGCCGTGTACATGTGCTGCGGCTTCGAGGCTCCCACCACGCCGCTCGGCTTCAACGAGCTGCAGATCGCCGGCGCCCTGCGCGGCCGCGCCGTCGAGCTTGCCGACTGCGTCACCGTTCCGCAGAAGTGCATTGCCAATGCCGAGTACGTGCTCGAGGGCTACCTCATGCACGACGAGACCATCAACGAGGATGTCAACGGCCACGGCTACGCCATGCCCGAGTTCCCCGGCTACACCGGTGGCGCCAAGGTCTGCCCGGTGATCAAGATCACCGCCGTCACCACGCGCGTCAACCCCATTATGGAGAGCTGCATCGGCCCTTCGCACGAGCACGTGTCCATGGCTGGTATCCCCACCGAGGCCTCCATCTACAAGATGGTCGAGACCGCTATCCCGGGCCGCCTGCTCAACGTTCACGCCGCTCCCTGCGGTGGCGGCAAGTTCGTTGCCATCATGCAGTTCAAGAAGTCGAGCAAAAATGACGAGGGCCGTCAGCGCAACGCCGCCATGCTCGCCTTCTCGGCGTTCTCCGAGCTCAAGCACGTCATCCTTGTCGACGAGGATGTCGACATCTTCGATATGAGCGACGTGATGTGGGCCATGACCACGCGCTTCCAGGCCGACGTGGACCTCATCACCATCCCCGGTTGCCACTGCCACGTGCTCGATCCGTCCAACGACCCCGCGTTCGATCCTTCGATCCGCGAGCACGGTATCGCCTGCAAGGCCATCTTCGACTGCACGGTTCCGTTTAACCTCAAGAAGAACTTCATCCGCTCGCAGTTCATGGAGATCGATGAAGAGAAGTGGGCCGCCGAGCTCGCCTTCTAGTAAGTAGCCCTACCAAGTAGTTAAGGAGTTGTCATGCCTGAGTCTTCTGTTCGTCCCCGTCGCATTGTCGTTGGCGTGTCTGGCGCCAGCGGTGCGGCACTGGGCCTTGAATGCCTCAAATGCCTGCGCCAGGCCGGCGCTGAGTCGGCGCTTGTCGTCACGCGCGGGGGAGAGATCACCATCGAGCAGGAGCTCGGCATGACGCTCGACGAGTTTGCGTGCTATGCCGATGTGGTCTACGACAACAAGAACATTGGCGCTGCCATCGCAAGCGGCACCTATCCGGTCGACGGCATGATCGTGGCTCCCTGCTCCATGAAGACGCTCGCCGGCATCGCGAGCGGCTACAGCGAAAACCTGTTGCTGCGTGCGGCCGATGTGCAGATGAAAGAGCAGCGCCGCCTGGTGCTTATGGTGCGCGAGACGCCCTTCAGTGCGATCCATGTCGACAACATGGCACGCCTGGCGCGCGTGCCGGGCGTCATGCTCATGCCGCCCATGCTCACGTTTTACAACGGCCCCGCCACGCTCGATGAGGCGGTGCATCACATCGCCGCCAAGGCACTCGAGGCCGTCGGCGTGTCGTGCGCCAACTATAAGCGCTGGTCATAGGCATCTTTAGGGTAGGATACGAGTAGTGTTTGAGCCCGCTGCCCCTGTGGGCGGCGGGCTTTTCGTGTCAAAGGGTGTGTCGGGAGGACCTATGCAGACGGGTATGTATGCGATTAGCGAGATGGCGAGCTTGTTTAACGTTTCGCGCCAAACGCTCATCTACTACGACAAGATCGGTCTGTTTAAACCCGCCGTGGTTAACGAAAAAGGCTACCGTTTCTATTCGCCCACGCAGATCCCGCTCATGCGTCTGATCTGCATGCTGCGCGACTTGGGACTGGAACTCGATGAGATCGATCGCCTGACCTCGACGTTCGACATTGGAGAGATGACCGATCACCTGCGCTCGCGGGTGCAGGCGCTCGACGAGCAGATTGCCGGGCTCAAAGCCGAGCGCGCGAGCGTGCAGGAGCGGCTGAGTTTTTACGACGAGGCGGTCTATTGGCGCGAGCGCGAGGGCAAACCGGAGCTCAAGCAATTCGAGCGCCGCTACGTGGTCTTTGAGGAGTTCCCGAGCGATATCGAGCGTGGCCGCTCGATGCTGCACCCCACGCTCATGCGGGCGATTCTGCGCATGCGTGCGCTCACGGGCACACGCCCCATGCGCGGTTGGGGCGCCATGCTGCGTCGCGAGGCGCTGCATTCCGACGACCCCATCGCCGGTGCCGGTTCCTTTGCCGTGTTGCCGCGTGGTGCCGAGGAAATACTGCCGAGCGATCCTGCCGAGCTGGCGGAGATTGGCGTCGAGGTGCTGCCCGAGGGCGCGTACCTGTGCATGAGTCGCTGGGGCATGCCGTACGAGCCCGAGGGTATCCGCGCCATCGTGGCCTGCATGGACAGGCACGCGCTCCAGCCCATCGGCAATGCTTTCGATTTTTGCTACCTGGACACCACGAGCTACGACGAGTCTCACCAAGAGGACTTCTGCTGTATCCAAATCCCCGTCGCCCTCAAATAACTTGCGGTGAAATAGTCCCTAAATAGCTCGAGTGGGCGTGCAAACAGGAACTATTCCACCGCAACTTCGATGCGACAAAGGAGCAGTCCCTTTGTCACATTCCATGCGAGCTCCAGCGCTGTCTGGGGGTATAAGGCTAGCAAGTGTTTATTTGCGAGGCCTAAGGGGCGCCCCGTATGGATATCGATAACTTTGAATGGTGGTATAGCGAGGGCGAGGCTCCGGACGAGGAGTGGGACGAGCCCGCGCCGCGTGACGTGTCGAGCGACGAAGACGAGACCGGTAACGATGCCGTCGAGATGGACGCCGCCTCCGACCCCGTCGAGCCCCTGACCTTTGAACAGGCTTGGGCCCAGGCCGAGGCCGACGAGGCAAAGGCCGATGCCACGGCCACGCTGGGTGAGCCAGCCGACATGTCCATTTCGCCGGCAAAGACCCCGCAACCGCGCCACACCATCGACCCCGGCAGTACGGCATCTTTCAGCATTCTCGACGTGCCCGCGCAAGGCGCCCAGGCGCCTGCGCCCACGCATCGCCCCGACCTGGCTCGTGAGGAAGACGCGGGCCGCCGTTCTCCGCTCGGCCCCATCCTCATCGCCTTCATGGCCGGCGTTATCGCCTGCTCGGCAATCGGCAGCATCTGGGGTCATGTCGAGCGGCAGCGCCAAGACGCCGCCAAGGTCGAGATGTCCGTCGAGCAATCGCTCAGCCGCACGCGCTCGGTGCATGTGTCGGTCGAGGTTAAGGACGGCGCGACGTGGGATACCGCGCGCGGCGACAGCCAAATGCTCGTCCATATCGTGGGCCGCACGCTCAGGGGACAAGCAATCGACGAGTACCAATACGTCAATTCCGAAGGTGACGGTATCGAGCTCAAGCCCGGCGACTACGAGCTCACGGTCGATGAGCCGCCCGTCGCCACCGACGGCACGCGTTACCGCGCCTCAAAGCGCATGGTCCCGGTGAGTTTTAATTCGCAAGCACCCGATACGGTCGATAGCGCGCCGCAGGGTGGGTTTGACCTTTATGCTATTGCTCAATAACTGCGCCTGCCGCTCAGCCCTGCTGCCAAGAGTGGGACAATAACCCTCGACACTGTTGTTTACTTTTGGAGGAAGTAGCATGTCCACCGTCACTACCATCAAGCGCGGCGGCCTCACCGCGGCCATCGATTCCATGGGCGCCCAGCTCACGAGCCTTGCCCTCAACGGCAATGAGTATCTGTGGCAGGGCGACCCGGCCTTTTGGGGCAAGCACGCGCCCATCCTGTTCCCTATCGTGGGATCGCTGCGCAACAACACGGCGACGTCTGCCGCCGGCACCTGCGAGATGGCGCGCCACGGCATCGCACGCATTGTCGAGCACAAATTGGTCGAGGTATCGGAGGACGGCTCCTCGGTAACCTACGAGATCACCGATACGCCCGAGTCGCTCAAGGCCTTTCCCTTCCACTTTAAGCTCAACATGACCTATGCCCTGACCGGCGATGTCACGCTCACGCAGACCTTTGCCGTCACTAACACCGGCGACGTAGACCTGCCGTTCTCGGTGGGTGGCCACCCTGCGTTTAACGTGCCCGCCCCCGGCGCCGAGGACGAGGCGTTCGAGGATTACGAGCTGGCGTTTACCGAGGCTTGGACTAACGAGGCCCCCGTCATCACGCCCGATGGCCTTATGACGTTCGAGGGTAGCTACAAGGCCCCCGATAACTCGGACGTGCTGCCCATCACGCACCGCAGCTTCGATAACGACGCCATCATGTTCACCGATACCCCGGGCTCCACGCTCACGCTGCGCGGCCGCAAGTCGGGCCACGGCGTCAAGATCGACTTTGAGGGCTTTAAGTACATCGGCGTGTGGTCTGCCGCCAACGACGCTCCGTTTGTGGCGCTCGAGCCCTGGACCGGTCACACCACCATGGACACCGAGGACGATGTCTTTGAGCACAAGGTCAACACCATCACCTTGGCTCCCGGCGCTACCGATAAACGCAGCTTTAGCGTCACCTTGCTCTAGAGGTTCCGCCGCTCGGTCGATGCTGCGTGCCGTCCAGAGCGATAATTTGTCATTCAAAAGGCAAGGCATAGACCTTCTGGTCATGCCTTGTCTTTTTCATGCCACTTGTTCGCTCTGGACGTCGCTCGCCGGCATTGCCAAAACATCGACGTCCCCAATGACTACCATGTGTCTATTAATTTTTCGAGCTTGTGCTGCACTGCTGGTCGCTGGCGTATATCCTGTTAAGTCGTCAGCATACGATTCAACAGGGAAGGCAGATTATGCATTCTCCCCATCAGCGCGACGCGCATCCACAGCCGGTGTGCAGCCGTCGCATCTTCTTGGGTAGCGCTCTCGCTGCGAGCGCTTCCGTCGTCGCCGGCGCGCTCGCCGGCTGTCAGCGTCCGTCCACGCTCAAGGTGGTTCAGCCCACGACGGGCGGCGGTCGCGACGACCTGTCCGATTCCGTGATCGGCAAGGACAAGATCCGCATTGGCATGGAGGCGGCCTACGCCCCGTACAACTGGCAGGTTTCCGAAGCCAGTGAGTACACTATCCCCATCGACAACGTGCAGGGCGCCTATGCCGATGGCTACGACGTGCAGATCGCCAAGATCGTCTGCAAGGCCCTCGGTGGCGAGCCCGTTGCCGTCAAGCAGAGCTTCTCGGGCCTCATCGATTCGCTCAACAACGGCCAGATCGACCTCATCATCGCCGGTATGAGCGCCACGCCCGAGCGCGAGGAGTCGGTCGGCTTCTCCGACCCGTACTTTATTGGCTACTTTGGCCTGTTCGTAAAAGAGGGTTCCCCCTACCAAAACGCCACCAAGCTCAGCGACTTTAGCGGTGCCACGGTACTCGGCCAAAAGGACACCATGCTCGACACCGTCATCGACGAGATTCCGGGCGTTGTGCACAAGAACCCGGTCGACTCCGTCCCCACGGTGTTCTCGAATCTGCTGCAGGGCACGTGCGACGCCGTGACTTACAACACCGAGAACGAGAAGGGCTATATGGCCCAAAACCCGGGTATCGTCCCTATTCATTTTGCCGAGGGCGAGGGCTTTAAGCAGGAGGTCGCGGCAAACGTCGGCTGTCGCAAGGGCTCGGACAAACTGCTTAAACTCATCGACAAGACACTCAAGGGCATTAGCCAAGAGGAACGCGACCAAATGTGGGACGCGTGCCTCGACCGCCAGCCGGCATAGGGAGGCAGCATGAAAACCATCAATCGTCTGGCCTCCTTTATCAAGGCCGACCACCGTTATGTGTACCTGGGCACGAGTGTCATCGCGGCGCTTGGCCTGGCGTTTAGCCAGCGCAACCCCACGCCGCTGAGCTTCTTGGCGCCCACCGGTATCTTCCAGGATTGCCTTTGGGCAATCCTTTGGGCCTGGCTCGTCGTGTCGGCGGCGGCGCTCGTCACCAAACTCATGCACTGGAATGACTATCGCGAAACGTCGCCGTTCGCATCCGAGCGCTTCCGTCGTGGCGCACGCTTGGGCAGCTATGTCGTGGTTGCCATCGCGGCGATCTTTTTCGTGGACCGCTGCGTCATGTCGTTTATCGACCTGGTACAGGTGAGCATCGTCTCGGACTCCAACCCCAGCGACTTTTTGTCGAGCCTGGTCTACATGACCTACAAGAGCGGGGACTTCTTTATCCGCGGTATCGAGATCACCATCGCGCTTGCCACCTTCGGCACCGTCATCGCATTCTTCCTGGCGTTGCTCTTTGTGTTCCTGCGTATTCAGACCTTCGATCGCGTGGACAACGACCTGGTGCGCTTCTTTAAGAGCATTGGCCGCGGCTTTGCGACCATCTACTCCACCATCGTGCGCGGCACGCCCATGATGGTCCAGGGTCTGCTCATCTATTACGCGGGCTTTACCGTCCTGCGCAGCATGGGCTTCGAGACCGCCCAGGCCAACCAGATCTGGAGCACCTTCACTGCCGGCCTCGTCACCATTTCGCTCAACTCCACCGCATACATGATGGAAGTCCTGCGCGGCGGCATCGAGTCCATCGACGCCGGCCAGGCCGAGGCGGCGCGTTCGTTGGGTCTGTCGCAGTGGCAGGCCATGCGCAAGGTCGTGTTCCCCCAGGGCATTAAAAACGTGATCCCCGCACTCACCAACGAGCTCATCATCAATATCAAGGATTCGTCGGTGCTTTCGGTCATCGGCGTGTTCGACCTCATGTACGCCACCACCACCGTCGCCGGCGTGTACTACCGCCAGATGGAGGTCTACTGCGTTGCACTCGTGGTCTACCTGATCCTGACGCTCGTGGCGAGCCGCCTGCTCGAGGCCTTTGGCAAAAAGCTCGGCGCCGAGGCCCCGGCCACGCTGCCCAGCTCCAACTAGGCTCAAGACGAGGAGAATCATCATGGCAGATACCGCCACTACCGGCGCTGCGGCCGCCGCGCAAAACCAAGAGCCGCTCATCCGCGTCGAGGGCCTGCGCAAGAGCTTCGGCTCGCTCGAGGTACTCAAGGGCATCGACCTCGCTGTCAATCCCGGCGAGGTCGTCACCATCATCGGCGCCTCGGGCTCGGGCAAGTCGACCTTCTTGCGCTGCCTCAACCTGCTCGAGACCCCGGACGCGGGCCATATCTGGTTCCACGGCCAGGACCTCACGGCCGAGCGCTGCAACATCAATAAACTCCGCGAGGACATCGGCATGGTGTTCCAGGGCTTTAACCTGTTCAACAACATGGATGTGCTCGACAACTGTACCCTCGCGCCCGTCACGCTCAAAAAGATGAGCAAGGCCGAGGCCGAAAAGGTCGCGCTAGAGCATCTGGCAAGCGTGGGACTCGAAAAGTTCGCACACGCCGCCGTGGGTCGCCTGTCCGGCGGCCAAAAGCAGCGCGTGGCCATCGCCCGCGCTCTGTGCATGAACCCGCAAATCATGCTGTTCGACGAGCCGACCTCTGCGCTCGACCCCGAGATCGTGGGCGAGGTGCTCGAGGTCATGCGCAAGCTCGCCGCCGACGGCATGACCATGGTCGTCGTCACGCACGAGATGGCTTTTGCCCGCACGGTGTCCGACCGCGTGGTCTTTATGGACAAGGGCGTGGTGCTCGAGGACGCCGCGCCGGCTGAGCTCTTCGGCAATCCCAAGCACCAGCGCACCCGCGAGTTCCTCTCGCGTTATCTCAACGACAAATAATGCAAGCGAACGTGGCAAAGGGACCGCCTCTTTGCCACGTTATTTTTGGAGGAAGGCATGGCCGAGGTTTGGCGCTTCTTTGCGCACGAGGATGATTTTGCCGATATCGATGAGGTCGGCGCGTGCGAGCGCTTGGGCCGCGTGCTGTCATTTCCGACCATCTCGAGTATGGATGCCGAGGCGGTGGACTGGCAGCCGTTCGACGACCTGCGCGCCTATATGCAGCAGGCGTGGCCGCGCGTGTTCGCGGCGGGCGAGGTCGACCTTATCGACCATTCGCTATTGGTGACGCTTAGCGGTTCCGACCCTGACCTCAAGCCCATTATGCTCATGGGCCACATGGACGTGGTTCCCGTGGTGCCGGGTACCGAGGCCGACTGGACGCACGACCCCTTTAGCGGGCACGTGGACGACACCTACATCTGGGGTCGTGGCGCTATCGACATGAAAGACCAGGTCGCAGGCATTCTCGAGGCGGTTGAGTATGCGCTGGCGCACGGCTGGGAGCACGAGCGCACCCTGCTGCTCGCCTTTGGCCAGGACGAGGAAACCACGCAGTACGGCGCGGGAGCGATCGGTCGTGTGCTCGAGGAGCGCGGTATTGAACTTGAATACCTGATCGACGAGGGCGACTACCGCATCGTTTCGGATGCCGAGTATGGCGCGGGCGAGGGCTGGCTTATGCATGCCGACCTCGCGGAGAAGGGCTATGCCGATATCGTGCTCAAGACGAAGAGTGAAGGCGGGCATTCGTCTAACCCCTACGGCGGCACATCGCTCGAGATGCTCAGTCGTGCCATCACCGCAATCTGCGATATCGAGTGGCCGCCGCGCGTGACCGACTTGCTTGCCGCCCAACTCGTCGAGTTGGGGCTCTACACGGCCGATGAAATTGCCGCCAACGGGGATGCCATTGTCTGCGATTGCCTCGCCAGCAAAAAGCTCTATCCGCTGGTGACGACCACCTGCGCACCCACGCAGATCGAGGGTGGCAGCACCGGCGCCAACGTAATGCCGCAGGATATGTGGGCCAACATCAACTTCCGCATGCTCGAGGGCACGAGCGTGGCCGACGTTGTGGCGCGCTGCCGTGAGGCGGTTGCCGGGGCGGACCTTGCCGGTCGTGTCGAAGTGGAGCTGGGCCCCGGTAGCTCCGAACCCTCGCCGTCCCCGCGCATCGGTGGTCCCGGCCTCGAGGCGGTTCGCTCCATTGCCGCCCGCTATTTCCGTGATCCAAAGGGGACGGAGGAAAACGGATCATTCGAGCCGGTAGCAATTGTGCCCTCGACCGTAATCGGTGCGACCGACGCTGCCAACTACCAGCACATTTGCCCTGAGTGCATTCGCTTCTCGGCCTTTGTGGTTGATGACGACGAGTGTGAGTGCGGTGTCCACGGCACTAACGAGCGCATTACCCGCCGTGCCTACCTCCAGGGTGTTCGCTTCCTCATCGCCCTGCTTCAAACGCTCTAGCCAAAAAGCAAGCCCTTGATGCAATGGGGTCAGGTTTGTTTGCACCAATCATTCCGTGCGGGTTATATGCAGGTTTGTCTGCGCACGCTATCATGTATGGGTTAGACCGCAACTATGTACCCCACACGCGAAGGGATGCGCATGTATCTGAAGATCGACATGTTCTAGCTGGGCTTACCCCCGCAGTGGCGCCATGCGCCCCATCAACTCTGCCGATTTTCATCTTCACGCATATAAAGGAGTCCTGCCATGCGCGACAAGCTCGAAAAGATCATCAAGGCCTACGAGGAGCTCGAGAAGAAGCTGTCCGACCCGGCCGTCGCCTCCGACATCAAGGAGTTCACGCGTCTCAACAAGGAGTACGCGCACCAGTCCGACCTCATTGCTGCCTCGCGCGAGTACATCGGCGCGCTCGACGACATCGAGGCTGCCAAGGAAATGCTCCACGATACCACCGACGCCGATGAGAAGGAGATGCTCCAGATGGACATCTCCGAAAACGAGGCTAAGCTTCCCCAGCTCGAGGAAGATATCAAGTACATGCTCATCCCGAGCGACCCCAACGACGACAAGAATACCATCGTCGAGATCCGCTCTGCCGCCGGTGGCGACGAGGCGGCCATCTTCGCCGGCGACCTGTACAAGATGTACCAGCGCTTTTGCGAGTCTCGCGGCTGGAAGACCACCGTGCTCGATTCCAGTCCCAGCGAGGCCGGCGGCTTTAAGTCCATCGAGTTCAAGGTCGAGGGTGACCGCGTCTACTCCGTCATGAAGTTCGAGTCCGGCGTGCACCGTGTCCAGCGCGTTCCCAAGACCGAGTCCCAGGGCCGCATCCAGACCTCCACGGCAACCGTCGCCGTGCTTCCCGAGGCCGAGGAGATTGACGTCCAGATCAACCAGTCCGACCTGCGCATCGATACTTACTGCGCTTCGGGCCCTGGCGGTCAGTGCGTTAACACCACCTACTCCGCCGTGCGTATCACCCACCTGCCCACCAACACCGTGGTGCAGTCGCAGGAGCAGCGCTCCCAGATCCAGAACCGCGAGGTCTGCATGCAGATGCTGCGCGCCCGTCTGTACGAGATGGAGCTCGAGAAGCAGCAGGCAGAGCTTGGTGCCGAGCGCCAAAGCCAGATCGGCCACGGCAACCGTTCCGAGAAGATCCGTACCTACAACCAGCCCCAGGACCGCGTGACCGACCACCGCATCGGTTTCAACTCCACCTACAACGGCGTCCTTCTGGGCGACCAGCTCGGCACCGTGATCGAGGCGCTCGCCGCCGCCGAGCGAGCCGAGAAGCTGGCACAGGCTGTTTAGGTTACGCGGTTTTACCAAACCGCGTAACGGCTCGACGCTGCAAACGCCCCTAAGCGGCAATCTGACGTTCAATCGTCGGTCGCGTACCGAAGTACGCTTCCCTCCTCTTTCACGTCACCTTGCTCGCTTAGGGGCGTTTTCGCTCATATGACCCAATCCGCTGTCAAGAGCCACAATGGCCCCGCCGACCGC
>CABUEK010000031.1:0-20303 GCA_902490565.1 uncultured Collinsella sp.
CACGAGCGGGGGCTCCTGTCGTTTCCGTGCCCCTGGATTGGGTCATAGTGTCTGACTTATGCTCAACCTGCGGCGCCTTAGAGGTGGTCATTGGGGACGTTCTTAAACGACTAGGTTGGGCTTATTGCTTTGAGATGTTATTCAATCGTCTTTGATAGACTTCAAGCTGTCTACCTGCTGAAAGCAATTAACGGTATGCATCTGCAATTGAAAATATTGCTTGAAAAATCGTCCAAGAAGTCGCGGGGTGATTTTTGACGCGTTGCGCGTCAAGTGATGTGGCAAGCGTTTGGTTAGATATTGGTTAGTTTTGGGGCAACCTTGCCAAAAGCTTGACGAATGCAAATCTAGACGTCGGCGAATGAACACTTTGAGCGAGCCCGGTGCAAAATTCTGGGCTGATTCTCGATAATCGCCTTCAATCGTCTCTTGCCAAGCGCTGGCCTCGCGTACAATCTGCTCCGACATTCGCGCGCCGCCCGGCGCTTAAGAGGGGAGGACCCCATGGCAAACGAGATCTGGACCATCAAGCGTTGTCTCGAGTGGACCAAGGAGTACCTGGCCGAGCGCGGCGAGGAACACCCCCGACTTTCTGCCGAGTGGCTGCTGTGCGCAGCCACGGGTCTGGCGCGCATTGACTTATATATGCGTATGGACGAGACGCTCGATGCGGCGCAGCTCGAGACCATGCACGCGGCGGTCGTCCGCCGCGCCAAGGGCGAGCCGCTGCAGTACATCACCGGCAGCACGCAGTTCCGCATGATCGACGTCGCGTGCGCCCCCGGCGTACTCATTCCGCGTCCCGAGACCGAGATGCTCGTCGAGGAAGTCCTCAATTATCTGGATGCCGAGGTGCTGAGCCCCGAGGCTGCCGCCCGTCAGCGCGTTGAGCTGCCCTGGAACGACGAGGTCGAGCAAGCGCGCAAAGTCGAAGCCGCATTGGCCGACGAGCGAGCGACGGCCGAGCGCCGTGCCGCTAACCTCACGGCTGCCGATGAGGCTGCGCTGGGTGGCGACGTACTGGGCAGCCGTGCCTATGCCGAGGAACTGGCCGACCGCGAGGCCGAGGAAGCCGCCACGCAGATAGCAGAAGCCGAAGCCGCGGAAGCCGCCGAGCCCGAGCTCGACGAATACGGCATCGCCATCGAAGGCGCCGACCACGAGGCGTCTCTGACGGAGGATGCCGCCGCGCCCGCTCCGGTCGAGCCCCGTATCGCCCGCGTTCTCGAGGTCGGCTGCGGCACGGGCTGCATCTCGCTTTCCCTTGCCTGGGAGCGCCGCGGCCATGTCACCTGCACCGCTACCGATATCGAACCGCGTGCCATTGACCTGGCCACCAAAAACCGCGACGCGCTCGGGCTTACGTCCGATGAGGTCGCCTTCAGCCTCACAAACCTGGTGAGCTCTATCCCCCGCGAGGAATGGGGCACCTTCGACGTGCTCGTCTCCAACCCGCCTTACATCCCGACCGGCGTCATGCGCTCGCTGCCGCACGAGGTCAAGGATTTTGAGCCCGACCTGGCGCTCGAGGGCGGCGCCGACGGCCTCGATATCTTCCGCCGCCTGCTCAATGCGGCGCCTTACATGCTGCGCGCCGGCGGCCTGTTTGCCTGCGAGCTCTACGAGGGCGCCCTCGATGCCGCGGCCGAGCTCTGTCGCCAGGCGGGTCTCTCGGACGTGCGCATCGTCCGCGACCTCACCGATCGTCCCCGCATCGTCCGAGCCATTGTCACCGAGCCCAAACAGCGCCAGTAATATTTATTAACTGGTTAGCAAAAATTATAAATTAGTTTATAATTAGGACGGCTGAAAGAGGTCGGCCCATGCAACCTCCTACCTTTCGGGAAATCATTGCCCTACTCAAGCACGATGGATTCGTGGAGGTCGCGCAAGTCGGTAGTCATGCTAAGCATGTTTCTGGTGACCGTGTTGTCACCGCGAACGGCTCTGGTGGTGATCGACCAAAGAAGGGCACGTGGGCAAGTATTCGTCGCCAAGCTGGATGGTAGCTGGAGGCAAAATGAGGCAGCTATTTACCTATGACTGCGTTCTCATAAAAGAAGACGACGGTTACTGCGCTAGCTTCCCGCAGATTCCTGGCACCTTTGCCGATGGCGACACGCGCGAAGAAGCGATTGCCCATGCCACCGAGGCACTGATGGCGTTTTTGGCCGACGACCTCAACAACGGTTTGACTCCGGCAGGGTACGAACGCTCGGCCGAGGTCGTGGCCCTTTCAGTCGAAATCGACCACGATGACGCTCGGGAAGCGGCGTGCCGAACATTTAAAGACGCAGCGCTGGACCTCAAAGTCTCCGCTTCGCGGATTACCGCGCTGGTCAAAGCAGGAAAGCTCGATGTTGAACTCGTCGACGGCCGTCGGATGATAACGATAGACAGCATCGAGCGCTACGCCGCCCAAGAACGCCACGCCGGCAGGCCAAAGAAGTTCGTCGCAGTCCAATAACCCCCTCACTTTCACCGACTACTAGAGCCGCTCACCAAACCAACATGCGCTCTGGGCAAATAGGTTGAACGTTTCGTGCGAGAATGCCCCACAGTAAATAAACTTGCACCAGAGCGTAAGGGGCTGGCATACACATGCAGACGGTCTATCGGGTATTCGAGGGAACGCGTGAGCCGCATCGGCTCGCCGTCGAGCGTACGGCCGAGCTACTCGGTCGCGGTGGCCTGGCGCTTATTCCAACCGAGACGGTCTACGGTGTCGCCGTGGCAGTCAACGTCTTCTCGGATGCCGTTCCACAAGATACAAGTGAACCTCTGCCGTGGCCGCGCGATCCGCAGGTCACCGTCAACGGCGCCGCGGTCCCCGCACTCGGTACCGGCTATCGTCGTATCTTTACCCTCAAGCAGCGCGAGCTCACGCAAACGGTCGCCTGGCTGGTTGATGATGCCGAGGCACTCGATCGCTATGGCGTGGATATCCCTCATGAGGCCCGCGTGCTCGCCCGACGATGCTGGCCGGGTGCCCTGACTATCGTGGTCAAGGCGGCCCCCTGCGTGCCGACCTTTATGCGCGCCGCCGACGACACGGTGGCACTTCGCGCTTCGGCCTCGCCCGTGGTGCAAGCGCTCATCCGCGCCTGCGGCAGCCCTCTTGCCTGCACCAGCGCCAATACGCATGGCACGCCCGCGCCGGCAAGCTTTGCCGACGTTGAGGACCGTATTCTGGAGGGGGTTGATCTGGCCGTCGACGCGGGCGAGACCCCGTGCCGCGACGCTTCGACCATCGTGACGTTTAAGCATGGCGAGCTTCAGATCCTGCGCCAAGGCGCACTTCCCGCATCAGAGATCGAGCGGGTTCTGTCCGACCCGATGCAATAGAAAGGTGTAAGCGATGTCGTTGAATCTGGGCAGCCTGGGCATGGAAGATGCCTCGTTTAACTTTGGCGGTTCCTACATCATGGCGCTCGACTGCGGCACCACCTCGGTGCTCGCGACCATCGTCGACGAGTACGGCTGCATTGTCGCCCAGGCACGTCGTAGCGTCAAAACCAGCTTCCCGCGCCCCGGCTGGGTGGAGCAGGATCCCACGGAGGTGCTTGCCAGCCAGATCGGCGTGATGATGGAGGTCCAGTTTAAGAGCGGCATCCATTCCGATCGCATCGCCGCCATCGGTATCTCCAACCAGCGCGAGACCACGGTGGTGTGGGACCGCGTGAGTGGCCAGCCTATCTACAACGCCATCGTGTGGCAGTGTCGCCGCACCGCCTCGACAATCGATAAACTGGCCGAGCAGGGCCGCGAGGAGCTGGTGCGTTCCCGCACCGGCCTTACGCTCGACCCGTATTTCTCGGCCTCCAAGGTGCAGTGGATTCTCGACAACGTCGACGGCGCGCGCGAGAGCGCGGCAGCGGGCGACCTCATGTTTGGCACCATCGATACCTGGCTCATCTATAACCTCACCGGCGGCCAAACCTTCGCCACCGACTACACCAACGCCAGCCGCACGGCGCTCTTCAATATTCATACGCTGGACTGGGACGATGACCTGCTGGCTCTCTTCGACATCCCGCGTGCCATGATGCCCGAGGTCCGTTGGAGCGCCGGTGACTACGGCCGCGTAGCGAGCGACATCATGACCAACATGCCGCCCATCATGGGTGTGGCGGGCGACCAGCAGGCGTCGCTGTTCGGTCACTGCTGCTTCCATCCCGGCCAGACCAAAAACACCTATGGCACGGGCTGCTTTATGCTCATGAATACCGGCGACGAGATCGTCGAATCCAAGAATGGCCTGGTCTCCACCATCGGTATCGCTGCGGACGGCAAGGTCAGCTATGCGCTCGAGGGCTCTATTTTTGCCGCCGGCTCAACGATGAACTGGCTGCGCGACAACATGGGCGTTATCTCCAGCGTATCCGAATCGGCACGGCTCGCCTCCTCGATCGGCGATAACGAGGGATGCTACTTTGTCCCCGCTTTTGCGGGCTTGGGTGCACCTTGGTGGGACGCGCACGCCCGCGGCATCGTATGCGGTCTGACTGGAGCTTCGACTCGAGCGACCATCGTGCGCGCCGCTTGCGAGTCCATGGCCTATCAGAGCTATGACGTGCTGCGTGCCATGGAGCAGGATGTGGGTCTTTCGATTGAGCGCCTGTCCGTCGATGGCGGTGCCTCGCGCAACGAGTTCATCATGCAGTTCCAGGCAGACTTGCTGGATATCCCTGTACTGCAATGCGAGACGGTGGAGACCACGGCAATCGGTGCCGCGTACTTGGCGGGTCTTGCGGTTGGGTATTGGGAGGATCTGGAGGAGCTGGAGCAAAACGCCCAGATCGTCAAGACGTTCCATCCCCATATGTCCGTTGAGCGTCGCGAGCGCAACCTGGACGGTTGGCACGATGCGGTCAGGCGTTCGCTCAGCACCACTCAGTAGGGTTGTGACGGAGCGTTCGATACAACAAACCGCTAAACTTATGCATGGCGGGCGGCGGCAACATCGCTGTGCGTCATGTCAGCAAGGTCGTTTTGCGGCCGCAACGAAAGGGGCAATCAACCCATGACCGTTACCTACGATGCGTCCCGCGTGACGCTTGTCGACCATCCGCTCGTCCAGCACAAGTTGTCGATCCTGCGCGATAAGTCGACCGGCACCAACCAGTTCCGCCAGCTCGTGCGCGAGCTCGCGCTTTTTGACGGCTACGAGGCCATGCGCGACCTGCCCATGGAGGATGTCGAAGTCGAGACTCCCATCACCACTGCCACGTTTAAGCAGCTTGCCGGCAAGAAGCTCGCCATCGTCCCCATTCTGCGCGCGGGCCTTGGCATGGTCGACGGCATCCTCGACCTGGTGCCCTCTGCCCGCGTGGGCCACATTGGCATGGAGCGCGACGAGGTCACCCACGAGCCGCATGAGTATTACTGCAAGATGCCCAGGGATATCGACCAACGTATCTGCCTGGTCGTCGATCCCATGCTCGCCACGGGCGGTTCTGCCGAGATGGCTATCGGCTATCTGCGCGAGCGCGGTGTCAAGGACATTCGCATGCTGTGCATCGTCGCGGCCCCCGAGGGCCTCAAGTCGCTGACCGAGAAAGACCCCGACGTGCATATCTATACCTGCGCCATTGACGACCACCTCAACGAGGCCGCCTACATCGTCCCCGGCCTGGGCGATGCCGGCGACCGCATCTACGGCACGCTGTAGTCTCTGGGCCAAACCGGCTAACGTCGAAAATACGAAGAAACGGTGCGCGCGGACAAATAAAAGGCGACCGCGCTCACCCCTGTTAACGGACGTTTCGCCCCGCAGGGTACGGAAAAACGCGTTACCGTACCTGCGGCATAAAGAAGGTCTTAAGAAAACGAACAGGTGCGTACTAACCGATGCTTTTTCGGTTGTACTTTAGCGATTGGCTCGTACAATAGTCACCAATGTTTGGCGGGAACTGTTCTGTGAAGCGTTAAAAAGGAAAGTGAGGACGCCAGTGTTTCAGGTAGCCGATCTGCTCGCTATCGTTGCAGGCGCCATCGCGGGCGCAATCGCCTTTCTTCCCTTTGTTTTTACGCTCAAGCCGGTTCTTGACGATAAGCAGAATGCGGACATGCTCAAGGGCATGGTGAGTCTGGCGGTCTCGGCAATCGCCCTGCTCGTCTTTACCTTGGTTGTGTTTGCGTTGTTCGGAGAGGCATTTCGCATGTTCCTTCTGGGCGAGGCGATCGGCTTCGTGGCCTTTATGGCCGCCTGCACGGTTCGTGTCGCCAAGGCGCTGCGAGATCCTCATGAGGTCGAAAGGTAAGTCGTGGAAATTTTTGAAAAGCTGCCTGATGAGATTAATCATCTGGTCAGCGAGTTCAGCTCCACCCCCGTCGTGGGCGATCTAAGCTGCGGCATCACGCAGTACTCGTTTTGGCTGATCGTCTCCACGATCGTGCTCCTGATCGTCCTGGCCGTGTTCAAGAAGAAGCAGACCTTGGTTCCCAAGGGCTTCTTCGTCAACGGTTTCGAGTACATCATCGAGTACGTCGAGAACGATATCGGCAAGGGCGTCGTGGGTGAGAACTGGAAGAAGCACTTCCCGTTCCTGTGCTCGCTTTTCCTGTTCATCCTGATCAATAACATGATCGGCCTGATTCCGGGAATGAAGCCCGGCACCGGCGCAATCGGCTCCACCGCCGCGCTCGCCATCTTCGCCTTCGTGTACTTCATCTACTACGGATGCAAGGCTCACGGCGTGATCGGCTACATCAAGAGCCTCGCCCCGCAGGGCGTGAGCTTCCCGATGAACGTGCTTGTGTGGGTCGTCGAGCTTTTCTCGACCTTCCTGCGCCTCATCACGCTCGCCGTCCGTCTGTTCTGCAACATGTTCGCAGGACACGTGGTCATGGGCTCGTTCGCCATCATGGCGAGCATGTTCATGCAGCCGCTGCTTCAGCAGGTTTCCGCGGCCCACGCCGTCGGTGCCCTGCCTTCGCTGGCCTGGCTTGCCATCCTCATCCTGATCTATGCGATCGAGCTTGTGGTCGGCGCCATCCAGGCTTACGTCTTCACGGTCCTTACCGCCGTGTACGTCTCCGAGGCAGAGGAGGTCGCGGAGGAGGAGTAGTCTTCCGTTCGCGCCTTAAAGGTAAGGCAATTCGTTAAACCGCCGGTGCCCGTCCCCATGGAGCCCGGCAGTTATAAAAAGGTTATCCTGCGTGAAATAAGACACGCACGACAAAGGAGGAATCGTGGGAGTTATCGGTTACGGTCTCGGTGTTATCGGCGCTGGTCTTGCTATCGGCCTGTCTGCTCTGGGTGCTACGGGTGCTATGGCCCGTCAGCCTGAGGTCCAGGGCCGCGTGTTCACCGTCTTCATCATGGGCTCCGCCTTCGGCGAGGCTCTGGCTCTGATCGGCTTCGTTGTCGCGCTGATCGTTAAATAGCACGGAGCGTCAAGTATGAATCTTTCATCCCAGAAGAGCGCGATCGCACTCTCCGCGTCCGCGGCCGCGCTGCTCATGCCGGTTTCCGCGTTCGCCGAGGACGGCGCCGCCGGTGCGGACATCCTCATCCCTAAGATGGCGGAGTTCATCCCGGCGCTTATCGCCTTCCTGATCATCTGGATCGTGCTGGCCAAGGTCGCCCTGCCGGGCATCATGAAAACCATGGAGGAGCGCGGCAAGAAGATCGAGGAGAGCCTCGACGAGGCCGAGAAGACCAAGCAGGAGGCTATCGCCAAGCGTGCTGAGTCCGACTCGATCGTCACCGACGCCCGTCGTCAGGCTGCCGACATCGTTCTCGAGGCCCGTAAGGACGCCGAGTCCGAGCGCGCCCGTATCATCGAGGCTGCTCACAAGGAGGCCGAGGAGATCATCGCCAAGGCCCATACGACCGTCGAGGACGAGCGCAAGTCCATCTACGCCGGTGCCGCGAGCTCCATCGCCGACCTGTCCGTTGCCGTCGCCACCAAGATCGTGGGCGAGGCACTCGAGGACGAGGCCGGGCAGAAGAAGCTCATCGAGCGCTACATCCAGGAAGCAGGTAGCCTGAATGCCGACTAGCCGCTATCAGGACAAGGTGCTCGAGACCTACGCGCGCTCCCTTCTGGAAGCCGCCAAGGCCGAGAACCATGTGTTCGAGGACCTCGAGATGATCGAGCGCCTGGCTTCCGCCAGCCCCGAGATCATCGCCGTGCTCGACACCATGTCCAAGCGCGACCAGCTCGACCTTCTTCCCAAGGTGGCAGCTGCCTTTAAGTATGTTGCCGAGGAAGACGAGGATGTAGTGGGCGTGACCGTCACCACGGCGATCCCGCTCGACGACGAGCTGCGTCAAACCATCACTAAGAAATGCGAGCAGGACTTCGGCCGCAAGGTATTCCTTATCGAGCAGGTCGACCCGTCTATCGTGGGCGGCCTGGTGCTCGAGGCTCGCGGCGAGCGTCGTGACATTTCCGTCAAGACGCAGCTGCGCATCGCACAGGAGACCCTCGCAAACTCTGCTAATTCGTACGGAGGTGAAGCCTAATGTCCGAAACCCTCAATGCCCAGGATATCGCCAAGAAACTGCAGGAGCAGCTCACGAGCCTCTCCGCGACGGTCGATACGCATGAGGTTTCAACGGTCGACGAGGTAGGCGACGGCATCGCGCGCGTCACTGGCCTCAAGAGCGCCATGGCAGGCGAGCTTCTGGAGTTCAAGAGCTCCGATACCGGTGAGACCGTCTTCGGCCTTGCCCAGAACCTTGACCGTGACGAGGTCGGCGCCGTTCTGTTTGGTGCCGTCGACTCCATCAAGGAAGGCGACGAGTGCCGCACCACTGGCCGCATTATGGATATCCCCGTGAGCCGTGCCATGCTCGGCCGCGTCGTCAATCCGCTCGGCCAGCCCATCGACGGTTTGGGTGACATTGTCGCCACGCACCGCCGCCCTATCGAGTTCAAGGCCCCCGGCGTCATCGACCGTACCCCGGTGTGCGAGCCGGTTCAGACCGGTCTGCTCGCCATCGACTCCATGGTGCCTATCGGCCGCGGCCAGCGCGAGCTTATCATCGGCGACCGTAAGACCGGTAAGACCGCCATTGCCATCGACGCTATCCTCAATCAGCGCGGCAAGGGCATGGTCTGCATCTATGTCGCCATCGGCCAGAAGGCTTCCACGGTTGCCAACATCCGCGAGACCCTCGCTCAGCACGGTGCGCTCGACTACACCATTATCGTTTCGGCCACCGCTGCCGATTCCGCCCCTATGCAGTACATCGCGCCTATGGCCGGTGCCGCTATCGGCGAGTTCTTCATGTACAACGGCGAGGACGGCAAGCCCGCCAGCGAGACCAACCCCGGCGGCCACGTGCTCGTCATCTACGACGACCTGTCCAAGCAGGCTGTGGCCTACCGTCAGATGTCGCTGACGCTGCATCGTCCGCCCGGACGCGAGGCCTATCCTGGCGACATCTTCTACCTGCACTCTCGTCTGCTCGAGCGTGCCGTCAAGATGTCCAAGAAGAACGGTTACGGCTCCATGACGGCTCTGCCGATCATCGAGACCCAGGACGGCGACGTCTCGGCCTACATTCCGACCAACGTCATTTCCATTACCGATGGTCAGATCTACCTGCAGTCCGAGCTCTTCTTCCAGGGCCAGCGCCCGGCAGTCGACGTGGGTATCTCCGTGTCCCGCGTCGGTGGCGACGCACAGACCAAGGCCATGAAGCAGGTTGCCGGCAATCTTCGTCTTGACCTCGCTTCGTACCAGGAGCTCGCCGGCTTTACGCAGTTCGGCTCCGACCTCGACGAGGCCACGCAAAAGCAGCTTACCCACGGCGCTCGCATGACTGAGCTCCTTAAGCAGCCGCGCTACAAGCCGTTTGAGGTTGGCGAGCAGATTGCAGTTCTGTTTGCAGGCAACGAGGGCTTCCTGGACGACCTGGAGATCGCCGACGTGCTGCCTTTCCGCGCTGAGCTTATCGAGTACCTGGACAACGGCTTTGGCTCGCTGCTCGATAAGGTTCGCGCCAAGAAGATCGACGATGACACCAAGGCTGAGCTTCTGCGCGTTATCGGTGACTTCAAGCAGCAGTTCATGGCCAAGCACCATGCCGATACGACTGGATCAGAGGAGAACTAAGCCCTATGGCCAACCTTCGCGACATTAAGAAGCGAATCTCCTCGGTTACCACGACCAAGCAGATCACGCGCACGATGGAGATGGTCTCTACGGCCAAGATCCGTCGTGCCCTCGATCGCTCCAAGCAGGCCGAGCCCTATAAGGAGGCGCTGACCGACGTCATGTTGACGGTCGCCGGCGACGCCTCCTGCTCGGGCACCGATCCCATGCTACAGAAGCATGAGAGCGTCAAGCATGGCCTGATTGTCGTTATTGCCTCGGACCGCGGCCTTGCCGGCGGTTTCAATACGACGGTGGAGCGCACGGCCGAAAAGCTCGCCGCTTCTTGGGCGAACGATGGCATCGAGTGCGAGATCATTGCGTGTGGACGTAAGCCGGTCACGTATTTCCGCGACCGCGCAAACGTCGTCATGCACTTTGAGGGCAATTCCTCCGAGCCCGATTTTAATCAGGCTCGCATGATTTCCTCTCATATCTGCGATGCGTATCGTGCCGGCGAGCTTGACCGCGTCGAGCTTGTCTACCACCACGCCAAGAACCGCGTGGATCAGGAGCTTCGCGTCGAGCACTTGCTGCCGCTCGATCCCGAGATGATCGCTATGGCCCACGGTCCGCGTAAGAACGAGACCGACGCCCCTAAGCGCATCTCGTCCACGTTCGAGTTCGTGCCCTCTCCCGAGCATGTTCTCGGCAAGCTTGTACCGTCGTATATCCTGACGGTCATCTACCAGGCCCTGATCGATTCGGCGGCTGCCGAGCAGGGTGCACGCCGCAAGGCCATGCACTCCGCGACGGAAAACGCCACCGCGATCATCTCGACCCTTACCCGCACGTATAGTCGCGTGCGCCAGGCTTCGATCACGACCGAGATTAACGAGATCGTCGGCGGAGCCTCAGCATTGGAGGAACAGTAATGGCTAATAACACCGTAAAGCTTGCGGTCGAGGAAGCCACCAAGAAGACGACTGCCGGTGATGGCCGCATCGTGCGTATCATCGGCCCTGTCGTCGACGTCAAGTTTGACGGCGCGGTGCCCCCGATCTACAACGCGCTCACGGTCGAGGCCGAGACCCCGATCGGTCACCTGAGCACGATCCTCGAGGTCGAGAGCCAGCTTCCGGGCGGCGTCGTCCGCACGGTCGCCATGTCCTCGACCGACGGCCTGCAGCGTGGTCTCATCGCCACCGATACCGGTGAGCCCATGAAGATGCCCGTTGGCCCCAAGACGCTCGGCCGCATTTGGAACGTCATGGGCAAGCCTGTCGACGGTAAGCCCATGCCCGAGGTGGAGGAGTTTTATCCCATCCACCATGCAGCGCCCCGCTTCGACGAGCTCACCACCAAGACCGAGATTTTCGAAACCGGCATCAAGGCCGTTGACCTGCTTGAGCCCTACATCCGTGGCGGCAAAACGGGTCTGTTCGGCGGCGCCGGCGTCGGCAAGACCGTTCTGATTCAGGAGCTCATCAACAACCTCGCCCAGGAGCACGGCGGCACCTCGGTGTTCACCGGTGTCGGCGAGCGTACTCGTGAGGGCACCGACCTGTTCCTCGAGATGAGCGAGTCTGGCGTAATCGACAAGACCTGCTTGGTCTATGGTCAGATGAACGAGCCGCCTGGAGCGCGTCTGCGCATCGGTCTGGCTGGCCTTACCACCGCTGAGTACTTCCGCGATCGCGGCCAGGACGTTCTGCTGTTCATCGACAACATCTTCCGCTTCTCCCAGGCCGGTTCCGAGGTTTCCGCACTGCTGGGTCGTATGCCGTCCGCCGTCGGTTACCAGCCTACGCTGGCTACCGAGATGGGCGACCTCCAGGAGCGCATTACCTCGACCAAGACGGGTTCCATTACCTCCGTCCAGGCTGTCTACGTCCCTGCAGACGACCTGACCGACCCGGCGCCTGCCACGACGTTTACGCACCTCGACGCCACTACGGTTCTTTCGCGTAGCATTTCGTCGCTCGGCCTGTTCCCGGCTATCGACCCGCTCGCGTCTTCCTCCGACGCTCTCGATCCCTCGATCGTCGGCGAGGAGCACTACCGTGTCGCCGTCAAGGTCCAGGAGCTCCTGCAGGAGTACTCCGACCTTCAGGACATCATCGCCATTCTGGGTATGGACGAGCTGTCCGAGGAGCAGCGCCTTACGGTCAACCGTGCCCGTAAGATCCAGCAGTTCCTCTCCCAGTCCTTCCACGTCGCCGAGAAGTTCACCGGCAACCCCGGTGTCTACGTCCGCGTCGAGGATACCGTCCGCTCCTTCGCCGAGATTGTCGACGGTAAGGCCGATGACCTGCCCGAGCAGGCATTCCGCTATGCTTCCACGATTGAGGACGTGCGCGAGCGCGCCCGCAAGATGGGGGAGAAGTAGGTTATGCGTATCCGCATCGTGTGCCCCGTGAGCTGCGCCTATGAGGGCGACGCTGCGTTTGTGTCGATTCCGTCCACGGATGGCGAGTTTGGTGTTCTGCCTGCTCACTCCAGCGAAATCTGCACGATCGACCGCGGTTACGTTCGCGTTTCCGATAAGGCCATGGGCACTGTCGACCACACGTTTGCCGTGGCCGGCGGCTATGCCCAGGTTGCGGACGATGTCGTGACCGTTCTCGCCGAGCGCGCTTGCGATTTGGCGACCGTCGACGCCGACAAGGTTAAAGCTGATATTCAAGGTTTTGAAGAGAAGCTGGGTAATTTGTCGGAGGATGATGCACGCCGCGCCTACCTCTATAATGAAATCGCATGGTGTAAGCTCAAGCTTGCCCAATAGTCAGACGTTTTAGCGTTCGACCATTTGCGAACACATCATGCCCGGGATGGCTCAGCCACCCCGGGCATGCTTTTTGAAAGGGTAGACCTTGGATATTATCCGCGTTGAGGGTGGCCACGCCATCGGAGGTTCCGTGCCTGTTTCGGGTGCCAAGAACTCCGCGCTCAAACTTATGGCGGCAACGCTTCTGGCGCCGGGCAAGACGACGCTGCAGAACGTGCCTGATATTTCCGATGTCCACGTGATGGGCAAGGTGCTCAAGGGTATGGGCGCCACGATCGATGTTCTCGACGAGCACACGCTCGAGATTGATACCTCTCAGGTCGATTCTTGGGAGGCCCCCTACGAGCTCGTTGCCAAGATGCGTGCTTCCACCGCCGTCATGGGACCCCTGCTGGGTCGCTTCCATCGCGCCAAAATTGCCATGCCGGGCGGCTGCAACCTGGGTGCTCGCAAGATCGATATGCACATTCTTGGTCTTGAGGCCCTGGGCGTTGAGTTCGATACCGCCCACGGTTACATCAACGCTAATGCGCCCCAAGGTCTGCGCGGTACCACCGTCACGCTCGAGTTCGCCAGCGTCGGTGCGACCGAGAACCTCATCATGGCCTCTGTGCGCGCACAGGGTACCACGGTTATCGACAATGCCGCCCGCGAGCCCGAGATCGTCGATCTCGCTAACATGCTCAACGAGATGGGCGCCAAGATTGTTGGCGCCGGTACGCCCGTCGTGACCATCGAGGGCGTGGAAGAGCTGCATCCTGTTACCCATCGCGTAGTGGGCGACCGCATCGAGGCCGGTACCTTTATCGTCGCCGGTGCGCTGATGGCCGACGATCGCGGTGTTGACGTCACGGGTTTTTGCCCCATTCACTTGGGCATGGTTCTCAAGAAGATGGAGCTTATGGGCATCGATTGCGAGCGTACCGACGACGGCGTCCATGTGAACCGTGCCGAGCGTATCAAGCCGGTCGATATCCAGACGCTTCCGTTCCCCGGTTTCCCGACCGACATGCAGGCGCAGATTATGGTGCTCTCCGCCCTTGCCGACGGCAGTTCCGTTATTACCGAAAACATCTTCGAGAATCGCTTTATGTTTGCCTCTGAGCTGGTGCGCATGGGTGCCGACATTCGTATCGAGAGCCATCATGCCATGATTCATGGCGTCAAGGGCTTCTCGGGTGCACAGGTTACCTCGCCCGATCTGCGTGGCGGAGCGGCCCTCGTCGTAGCGGGCTTGATCGCCGACGGGACGACCGAGGTTTCGGCCATCCATCACATCAAGCGCGGCTACGAGCAGTTTGTCGAAAAGCTGCAGGCGCTCGGCGCGCATGTCGAGCATGCTACCGTCCCCGATCCCGTCATCTACTAATACAGGTTGCCTATGTTTAATAAAAAGCCCCTCGCGGATACCACCGCCCGAAGACCCTCAACTGGTGCGCAGGCCAAGATCTACAGTCGCGATAACGTGGCTCGCTATTCCGAGCGCGCTCGTCAACGTCGTCGTAGCCACACGATTCGTCACGTCGCGCTCATTGTCGTGCTTGGCGTGCTGCTGAGTGCCACTACCGCTGCCGGCCTGTGGTTTGCCACCATTATGGGCAAGCTCGGCGATTCTAATGTCATTACCGACAATCTGCGTCGGGTTCTGGTTGACACCGATGAGGCAAAGGATCCGTTCTACGTGCTGCTTCTTGGCACCGACGGCCGTCCGGGCGAGGATACGTATCGTGCCGACTCGATTATCCTGGCACGCATCGACCCCACGCAAAAGCAGGCGACGCTCATTTCCGTTCCGCGCGACACCAAGGTCGAGTACAAGGGCGAGACCATGAAGATCAACGCCTGCCATACCGTTGGCGGCGCCGAGGCCATGGTCGAGGCGGTCAACGAGCTGTGCGGTGTTCAGATTTCCCACTATGCCGAGGTCAGCTTCGACGGTATGCAGGCGCTGATTGATTCGGTTGGCGGTATCGACATTAACGCAACCGATGATGTTGACGACCCCGAGCACCTGGATATTAAGATTACCGCTGGTCAGCAGCATATGGACGGCGCCACCGCCCTTACCTATGCCCGCTGCCGCTACACCTATGCCGACGGCGACTACACGCGCATGCGCCACCAGCGTCAGGTGCTTGGCGCCCTTGCCAACCAGATTCTCAATAACTTCGATGCCACGAAGATCTTTGGCCTGGTTAATTCGCTGTCCGATATGCTCGTGACCGATATGAGCGTTCAGGATATCGTGGCTACGGTCAATGCCATGCGCGGTATGGATGTCGACGGCATCTACTCGGCCAACCTGCCCTCGTATGCCGACGACAGCACCATGATCGACGGTGTGAGCTACGTCTTTGTCTACGAGGACGAGCTCAAGGAAATGATGGAGCGCGTCGATGCCGGCAAGGATCCCAAGGGTCCCAACACCATGGGTCTTTCCGACGGTTCCAGCTCTACGATCGGCGACCTGAACAACAACACGTCTGACGACTACGCAAACGGTACCGTAACCTCATCGGTCAGCTCTGACGATTCCGATGACTCAAGCGATTCGAGCGATTCGGACTACTACGAAGAGCCCACCGGCGACGGCAACGGCTACGAAGCCAACTACTAGAGTTACGCGGTTTTACCAAACCGCGTAACCAGTTGACGCTGCAAACCCGCCAGAGCGGCAATCTGCCTTTCAACTTCGGCGGCATGATCAAAAGATCAATGCCACCTCGTTTCAAGGCACCTTGCTCGCTCTGGCGGGTTTTCGCTGTCGGTGCCAAAACATCGGCGTAACACTTGGCACATGGGTAGTCATTGGGGACGTTCTTAAACGACTGGTCAAAGGGGGCACTCTTGATGCACTTGGCACTTGGGGACGTTCCTTTTGTACCGGCAGTTTGGGACACTCCTTGCTTCAAGAGGCTGGCGTGCGTCAACCTATTCTCGTTGCAGTAAAAAAACCGCCCCGTTCTTGGTTGAGGACGGGGCGATTCGTCTTTTGGACTTGTGCAGCCAGGCTTATGCAAAGCGGGCGACGAGCTCCTGGAGCACGTCGGTCATCTTGACGAGCGAACTGACCGGGACGAACTCGTTGACGCCGTGGTAGCAATAGCCGCCGGTGGAAAGGTTGGGGCAGGGCAGACCGCGGAACGACAGCTGAGCGCCGTCGGTGCCGCCACGAATCGGCAGCACTTGGGGCTCAACGCCGCAGGCAAGATAGGCTTCCTTGGCAACATCAATAAGCTCGGGATAGCCACGAACGATCTCGGCCATATTTCGATACTGCTGCTTAATCTCGACCGTCACGCGCTCCTCACCTAGACGCTGGTTGAGCATCGAGGCGGCGGCATCAATAAGGTCGAGTTTCTGCTGGAACTTGGCGGCGTCATGGTCGCGGACGATATAGCGCGCTGTGGCGTGATCGACGGTCGCAGATACACCCTCAAGGTGATAAAAGCCCTCGTAGCCTTCCGTATACTCCGGTCGCTGCACGTAGGGGAGCAACGCGTTGAAGTCGCAGAACAGATTGCCTGCGTTGACCATACGGCCCTTAGCGTCGCCCGGGTGGATGGACTGGCCCTCAAAGCGGACGGTCGCCTCGGCGGCGTTAAAGCACTCCCACTCCAGTTCGCCGATGGGGCCGCCGTCGACCGTGTAGGCGTACTTGCAGCCAAAGGTATCGATATCCAACAGCTCGGCTCCGTGGCCGATCTCCTCGTCAGGGCAGAAGCAAATGCCGAGTGCGGGATGGGGCAGAGAAGGGTCCTGAGCGATACGCGCGACAAGCGACATGATCTCGGCGACGCCTGCCTTGTCGTCTGCGCCCAGCAGCGTGGTGCCGTCGCTGCAGACCAGGTCCTCACCCGCGAGGTCATTCAGGGCGGGAAGCTTGGCGGTACTCATGGCAACGGGTTTACCGTCAACCGTGCCGCAGACCAGGTCGCCGCCTTCGTAGTGCACGATGTGCGGCTTCACGCCGGCGCCCGGTGCAACTTCGGTGGTGTCGAGATGGGCGATCAGGCCCAGGGCGGGCTTGTCCTCAGCGCCCGCACTTGCGGGGATATGCGCGCAGACATAGGCGTGCTCGGTCACGTGGGCATCTTCCGCACCAAGCTCGCGCAGCTCTTCAGCCAGCACGTTGGCAAGGTCAAACTGAACGGCGCTCGAGGGTACCTGGTCGCAGTTTGCATCCTCGGACTGCGTGTTGATCTGGACGTAGCGCAAAAAGCGTTCGAGGACATCGGGGCTCGTGGTGGTGTTTTCCATAAAGACCGCTCCAATCTTGGTCGTCGTGTGCAACAAGAACTCTAGCACGGTATGCCACGGCATACCACGACGCTTGGATGGGGTAGAATCAGCCATTGAATGCAGAAGGGACGGAAGATCATGGATACGACAAATAGCTCGCGCGAACTACATCTGACGGTGGCGAACGAAGACTACTTGGAGTGCATGGTTCGCATTGAAAGCGAAGAGGGGGAAACCAACGGCGTGCGATCGGTCGACATCGCGCAGCGTCTTGGCGTCTCCAAGGCATCGGTCAATAAAGCGGTTTCGGCGCTCAAGGCATCCGAACTTGTCGAGCAATCGCACTACGGCAAGGTAGTCCTGACCGATCGCGGCCGCGAGGTTGGTACGGCTATCTGGTACCGTCATCGCCTCATCCGCACGTTTTTGGTTCAGGAGCTCGGTGTCGAATTTGAGCGAGCCGATTCCGAGGCCTGCATGATGGAGCATGCGCTTTCCGAGGACACGATGAACCGCTGGCTCGCCTATCTCGAAAAGCAGGGAATCAGCGTCGAGGAATAGCGGGATATATATGGATACGAGTTATTACAACCGCTTTGGTGCCGAGGAACTTACGCGCCGCTTGTCGAGCGAGACCTTGTTGGCGCAGGGTCCCATGGGCAGTGTTCTGTTGAGTGAGTACGATGCCGCCGACATTCCACCGGCGTTTTGGAATCTGGCAGAGCCGCAGACCGTTTCTCGTATCCATCGCTTGTATGTCGCCGCCGGCGCGCAGGTGCTCATTACCAACACCTTTCAGGCATCGAGCTATGCCCTCAAGCACGACCAGATTGCGCCGTCCGTGGCGGAGGTCAATCGCGGGGCTGTCGACGATGCCCGCCAGGCGCACCCTCAGCTGCTGCTGGGCTCGATGGGCCCGATCGGTATTGAGTGGTTTGCCGAGGACTCTGCCGAGTATCGTGAAATCCGAGGCATTGCGCGCGAACAGGCGCACGCCTTGCTCAATGCTGGTGTTGACGGTCTGCTGATCGAGACGGTGACGTCTATCCGTAATTTGCAGCCCATGCTTGCCGGCGCCCGAGATGCCGCCGATGGCATGCCTGTTCTGGTGAGTTTTGTCGTTGACGATAAAGGCGACCTGTTGGGCGATGGCCTCAACATCGAGGCAGCCGTTTTGTACGCCGAAAAACACGGCGCAAACTCGGTTGGTGTTAATTGCTGTTCGCTTGCGGCCGCGAACGCGGCGGTGCCCAGGATGGTTGCATCGGCGACTACTCCCGTCACGGTGCGTCCCAACGTGGGCGACCCGGTCCAGACTCAGGATGGCCCCGTATGGCACGAGAATCCCGAAGCTTTCGCGCGCGCATGCATCGAATGGAGACATGCCGGTGCCGCAATGGTGGGCAGTTGCTGTGGAACCACGGCAATCACTACGGCCGCGATGGCCGAGGCGCTCGATATATAAAGGGCAAAACCGCTCCATACGGGGCGGTTTTTTTTATTGCTTGCATGTCCTCGGCAGCATTTGCCCAAATGGTGAATGCTGGTGCCGGCAGGTTGCCGAGTGCATGTTGCGGGTATACCCCATGCGTACCATGATCCAAACACTGTGAGGTGTCTGCGCGTGTGCGCGATAATTCATTTTGGAACTGACGGTTGGCGCGCTCGCGTCGATGAGGACTTCACTGCCGATAACGTTGCCCGTATCGCCGATGCCGTCGGCGAGTTGTGGCAAAAGACCAATCCGGGCAAAACGGTATATATAGGGTTCGACACCCGGCCCCTGGCGCGCGAGTTCGCTGAGCTTGCGGCGGGCGCGCTAGCAGCGCACGGGCTAGACGCCGTGCTCGCTTCGCGGCCTGTCCCGACCCCTGCCCTTACGTGGGCGGCGGCTTATGACGGTGAGGCGTGCGGCGCGCTCATGGTGACGGGGTCCCATCATCCGCAGGGTTATCTGTGCCTCAAGATTCGCATGGGTGACGGCTCGACCGCCAACCAGGATGTCATCGAAGAGCTCGAAGAGACTATGGCTCCCGAGCCAATGGGGATCGAGGGGCAATATCGCACCGCGGATATCATTCCTGACTATATGCAGGCGGTGGCATCGTTTGTCGATGCCGAAGCCATCCGCGCCGCGCACTTGCGCGTGGTTGTCGATCCCATGGGCGGCGCAGCCCAGGGCTATCTAGCCGACTTGCTGCGCGAGCTTGGCGTTGAGGTGCACGAGATTCACGCCGGGCAGGTGTCTGATCAAGAAGATATCTGCCCCGACCCCGTTGAGCCTTGGGTGGACACTTGCGAGCGCACGGTTATCGAGGACGGAGCTTGCGCTGGCCTGGTGACCGACGGCGACGCCGACCGTATCGGCGCGGTTGACGAGCGCGGCAGATATATACATCCGCATCAGATCATGGCGCTCGCTTTGGGCGACTTGGTTCAATTTCGCAATTTGGAGGGGCGCGTCGTCGTCAATCTTTCATGCTCGACGCTCGTGCGTCGCATTGCCGAGGCGCTTGGCTGCCGCGTGACCGTCAAACCAGTCGGTTTCAAATATATAGCGGCGGAGATGAAGAAGGGCGGCGTCCTCATGGGCGGCGAAGAAGCCGGTGGTATCGGCATCGCCGCGCATATGCCCGAGCGTGATGGAATCCTCGCCTGTCTGATTCTGTGTGAGCTTATGGCAAAGACGGACGCGCCTTTGGGCGTTCTGGTCGACCAACTCGAGGACAGTTTTGGTAAGACGAGTTACGGTCGACGCGATTTGCGCCTTGAGGCCGAAGATGCCGAAACGTTACGAACCCTGCTGCCGGGCGTAAACCCCAAGTCGATTTGTGGCAAGGTGCCGCAAAACGTTAGTCATATGGACGGCTTGCGTCTGTCATTCGAGGATGACACGTGGCTGCTGGTCCGTCCTAGCGGGACCGAACCAGTGGTGCGCGTCTACGCCGAGGGGTTCTCGGTGGAAGAACGTGATGAGTTGCTCGATGCTGGCTGTGCTTTAGCTAGGGGGACGTATCCGCTTTAACCATGAGGCTGCCTTATATAAAGAGATGCTCGGCGAGCGGTAGGTAACGGCTGGCAAACGTTAGTCGGATCAGAAGATGTGTAGGAAATGTGTACGCCCAGATTCCCGCCCCCGGCGCCCCTCCGGTCTGGCAATATATCTCCTTGCCGCGCGGCCCGGTGCAACCGGGAACCAGCGCAGGCGTGCACCTTGAGAACC
>CABUEK010000032.1:0-18283 GCA_902490565.1 uncultured Collinsella sp.
GCCCTGGGGGCGCCGGGGAGGAGGGCGGCGGCAGCGCCGCCGCCCGCAGGGCGCGCCCCGCGGGCCGGATCCGGCATCGCGGGTCCCTTGCCCTCGAGTCCGCGCCGCGCTCTCGTCCCAGCGGCGCCCGCGCCTCCGGAAAGTTTTTCCAAAATTGTCCTTGCATCGGCGGGGGAGTTCCCGTATAGTACTTTTTCGCACGGGGGCGTAGCTCAGCTGGGAGAGCGCTTGACTGGCAGTCAAGAGGTCAGGGGTTCGATCCCCCTCGTCTCCACCCGAGCATTGAATGAGGCTCCAACGCAAGTTGGGGCCTTTTTTCATATTGGCACACAAGGTCAAAGGCGGCACCATGATCCTCCTGGTCGACAAGATCGAAAAAAGCTTCGGCGCGCGCGTCCTCTTTAGCGGCGCGTCCTTCCAGATCAACCCCGGCGAGCGCTTTGCGCTCGTGGGACCCAACGGCGCCGGCAAAACCACCATGCTCAAGATCATCATGGGCATCGACAGCCCCGACGCCGGCCAGGTCCAGTACGCCAAGGACTGCCAGGTGGGCTACCTAGAGCAGGAAACCAACCTGGAGCAAAAGGACACCACCATCCTTGCCGAGGTCATGGCCGCTGCCAAGGAAATCCGCCGCATGGGCGAGCGCGCCAACGAGCTGCAGGCCCAGATCACCGAGCTCTCCGAGCAGGGCAAGGACGTCGACGCCCTCCTCAACGAGTACGGCCAGGTCCAGGACCGCTTTGAGCATCTGGGCGGCTACGAGCTCGAGAGCAACGCGCGCAAGATCCTGTCCGGCCTGGGCTTTAAGGTCACCGACTTTGAGCGCCCGTGCTCCGAGTTCTCCGGCGGCTGGCAGATGCGTATCGCACTTGCCAAGCTCTTCCTGCGTCACCCCGACCTGCTGCTTCTGGACGAACCCACTAACCATCTGGACCTCGAGAGCGTCCAGTGGCTGCGCGGCTTTATTGCCAACTACGACGGCGCCGTCCTCATCGTCAGCCACGACCGCGCCTTCATGGACGCCTGCGTCGACCACGTCGCCGCACTCGAAAACCGTCGCGTAACCACCTACACCGGCAACTACAGCAGCTACCTCAAGCAGCGCGAGGACAACCTGGAGCAGATGCGCGCCAAGCGCGCCGCCCAGGAGCGCGACATCGCCCACATGCAGGTCTTCGTCGATAAGTTCCGCTACAAGCCCACCAAGGCAGCCCAGGCCCAGGAGCGCATCCGCAAAATCGAGCAGATCAAAAAGGAGCTCGTCATCCTGCCCGAGGGCCACAAGCATATCGACTTTAAGTTCCCCGACCCGCCGCGCTCGGGCGATATGGTCGTGGGCCTCGAGGGCGTCTCCAAGTCATACGGCGACAAGCACATCTACAGTGACATCGACCTCAAGCTCTACCGCGGCGAGCATGTGGCGCTCGTCGGCCCCAACGGCGCCGGCAAGTCCACGCTCATGAAGATCCTCGCCGGCCTGGAGCCACCCACCACCGGCACGCGCGACCTGGGCACCAACGTCGGCGTCGCCTACTATGCCCAGCACGCGCTCGAAGGCATGACCGAGTCCAACACCGTCCTGCAAGAGATCGACACCGTCACGCCCAAGTGGACCGTGCCGCAGCAGCGCAGCCTGCTGGGCGCCTTCCTATTTAGCGACAACGATTCCATCGAAAAGCAGGTCCGCGTCCTCTCTGGCGGCGAAAAAGCGCGTCTGGCACTGGCCAAGATGCTCGTGGCCCCCGAGGCGCTCCTGTGCCTGGACGAACCCACCAACCACCTGGACATCGACTCGGTGGACATGCTCGAAAACGCCCTGCAAAACTTCCCCGGCACCATCGTGCTGATCAGCCACGACGAGCACCTGGTGCGCGCCGTTGCCAACCGCATCATTGACATCCGCGATGGCAAGGTCACGGTCTACGACGGCGACTACGACTACTACCTCTACAAGCGCGAGGACCTCGCGGCCCGCGCCGCTGCCGAGGCAGCAGGGGAGAGTGCGCCGGCCACGGCCAAGTCCGCCAAAGTCACCGCGGCCCAGCCCGATGCGCCCGCCGCCGCTTCCAAGCCTACCGAGGGCAAAAAGACCAAGGAGCAGAAGCGCGCCGAGGCCCAAGCCCGCGCCGCGCTCAACAAAAAGCTCAAGGGTGTGCGCAACCAGCTCAAGAAGATCGAGGCGGAGCTCGACAAAAAGCGCGCCCGCTATGACGAGCTTATGGAATTGATGGCCAGCGAAGAGCTTTATGCCGATCAGGACAAGTTCAATGCCGCGCTGGGGGAATATAACGGCCTTAAGCAAGAGCTGCCCAAGCTCGAGGACGAATGGCTGGAGCTTTCCACCCAGATCGAAGAGGAGACCGCGCGTGAACTCTCGTAAGGCCGCTGCCGTGGCGATGAGCATCATCGCCATCGCCTGTCGCATCTGCGGCATTTTTATGAGTGCGATGACTGTGTTGTTGTGCTTTAGCGGCCTCACCGCCAAGCTGCAGATCGTGGGCTTTGTCGTTGAGCTTTCGCGCGCGCTGCCGAGCGCCATCGCCGGCTACGGCGTCATCACCTCGCCCTTTGGCGGCGTATTCCGCCTGGATTACGCCATCGTGGCCGTCATCCTGTTTGTGGCCGACTACCTACTCGCTCGCGCCTCGCGCCGCGTCCGCTAGGGGAGCACCATGTCCAGCAGCTACATCATGAACCTGCTCGCGAGCGCCGTCGCCGTCATCGTCGGCATCGTGATCCACGAGAGTGCGCACGCCGCTGCGGCGTGGGCACTCGGCGATAAGACGGCCCGATCACGCGGCCGCGTGTCGCTTAACCCGCTCAACCATATCGACCCGTTTGGCACCATCATCTTGCCGCTGCTCATGCTTGCCGCCGGCGGCCCGGTGTTCGCCTTCGCCAAGCCCGTGCCCGTCTACCTCAACAACCTCAAGCACCCCAAGCGCGACGAGGTCCTGGTGAGCGTTGCCGGCCCCGCATCGAACATCGCGCTCGCGTGTCTTGCCGCGGTCCTCATGCGCCTGGCATATGGCAGCCTCTACACCAGCATGTCCTTTGCCCTGGCGTCACAGATCATGAACTTCGGCGCCACCTTTATCGTGGTCAACCTGTCACTCGCGTTCTTCAACCTCATCCCGATCCCGCCGCTCGATGGCTCGTCGATCATCGTGCCCTTCCTCAAGGGCAAGGCGCTCAACAACTACTACCATCTGCAGCAATACGCTATGCCCATCCTCATCCTGGTGCTGTACCTGCTGCCTACGTGGACCGGCATCGACGTAATCGGCCGCTATTTCGACGTTACCGTGTATCCGCTCGCTGAGCTGCTGCTCAACTTCGCAATCGCCGGCATCTAAGGTAAACTTACAGGTCGACCGTGCAAAACGGTCGCAACATGCACCCAAACCGCGCCGCGAAGGCGCCGTCAAAGGAGGTCGAAGATGTCGTATCGCGTGTCGACGCAGGTCTACAGCGGACCGTTCGACCTGCTGCTGCAGCTGGTAACCCGCCAAAAAGTAGATATCGGCGCCATCTCCATCAGCGAGGTGGCCGAGCAGTACCTTGCCGAGGCCGAGCGCATCGAGGCGCTGGACCTTGACGTGGCGAGCGACTTTTTGCTGGTCGCGGCAACCCTTTTGGACATCAAGGCTGCCTCTCTGGTGCCGCAGGAGGCCCCGCGCAAAGCCGATGACGACGATGACGAGTTCGACGAAGACCTCGAGGAGCTCAGCACGCTCGACGGCGACGCCTTGCGCGAGGTCCTGATCCAACGCCTGATTGCCTACAAACAGTTTAAAGGCGCGGCTGCGGCCCTCGGTGCCCGCATGCAGGCCGAAAGCCGCATGCACCCGCGTGTGGCCGGCCCCGACCCCGAGTTCTTGGGCCTCATGCCCGACTACCTGGCCGGCATCACCCTGCGCGGCCTCGCCGTCATCTGCGCCGACCTGGACGGCAAGCGCCAGACCTTCCTGCTGGAGGCCGAGCACGTGGCACCGCATCGCGTGCCGCTCGACCTGACGGTGGCCTCGGTCGACCGCTTTACCATGGCGCACCAAACCTGCACCTTCCGCGAGCTACTGGACGGCGATGCCACTACCGAGCAGCTCGTCGTCACCTTCCTAGCTATGCTTGAGCTCGCCAAGCGCGGCTCGCTCACGCTGAGCCAGGACGAGATCTTTGGAACCATCCGCATCAACCGCGTCGAGGGCGCCGAGGCCTATGTGCCCGGCGAGGGCCCCGAGCTCACCGAATAGGAGCCGCAACCATGTCAACCCTTTCCACGCTGGAGGCAAACAGCCTCAAAGGCGCCCTCGAGGCGCTGCTGCTGGTGTCGAGCGACCCGGTGAGTGCGCCCGCGCTGGCCGGTGCGCTCGATATCGCCCCCGGCGAATGCGCGTCGCTGCTCGCCGAGCTCAAGGTTGAGTACGAGGAGGCCAACCGCGGCTTTCAGCTGCGCGAGGTCGCCGGCGGCTGGCGCCTGTTCACGCACCCCGCCTACCACGACGTGGTCGAGGCCTATGTGTTGAGCTGGGACACGCAAAAGCTGTCCCAGGCGGCGCTCGAAACCCTGGCCGTCATCGCATACCACCAGCCCGTAACGCGCGAGGTGGTCAAGGGCATCCGCGGCGTCAACTCCGACGGCGTCATCGCGTCGCTCGTGGACAAGGGTCTGGTGCGCGAGCTCGGCCGTGACCCCCAGCGCGGTCAGGCCATCATTTACGGCACGACCAACGCCTTCTTGGAAAAGTTCGGTCTGCGCTCCACCCGCGACCTGCCCGATCTGGAGCAGTTTGCCCCCGACGAGCAGTCGCGCCAGTTTATCCGTGAGCGCCTGAGCGGCCGCAGCATTCAGTCCACGCTCGAGGAGCAGGCCGAGGACCTGGACGAAGAGCGCGAACTGCTCGATACCGATGTTGAAGATGTTGAGGCGGTCGAGGACTTGGAGACCCTGGTCGTCGACGAGACCTCGGAGGAATTGCATGACGAGGACTAACGAAGTAGGGGAGACGCGCGCCATGGGCAACGCAGTACCCGCAACCGACGCCCAGCCCGTCTATCCGCACACCATGCGCCTGCAGCGTTTTTTGGCACGCGCGGGCGTGGCGAGCCGCCGCGGCTCAGAGGACCTGATGACCGCTGGCCGCGTGACCGTCAACGGCCAGGTCGCGACCGAGCTGGGCACCAAAGTCGATGTCGACCGCGATCATATTGAGGTCGACGGCATGCCCGTCAAGCTCAACCAGGGCGCCGTGTACCTGATGCTCTACAAGCCGACCGGCTACCTCACCACCATGAGCGACCCGCAGGAGCGCCCTTGCGTGGCTGATCTGGTCCCGCGCGACCGCTTTCCGGGACTTTTCCCGGTGGGTCGCCTGGACCGCGACACCACGGGCCTTTTACTCTTTACCACCGACGGCGACCTGTCGCAGGACCTGCTGCACCCCAGCAAGCATGTCTATAAGACCTACCAGGCACTCGTGGACGGGCAACTGACCGACCGCGATCTAGAACCGCTCCGCCGTGGCATCGAGCTCGACGACGGCCTGTGCCAGCCGGCAATCTGCCGTGTCATTAACGCGCGCGAGGCCGAGGCAGTGGCGCCGCAAGGCGTCAAGCCCGGCACCACTGCCGTCGAGGTCATCATCCGCGAGGGCCGCAAGAATCAAGTCAAACGCATGCTGAGCAAGATCCACCACCCGGTGATCCGTCTGCACCGCTGCAACTTTGCCGGCCTGGAGCTCGAGGGCGTGGCCAAGGGCTCGTGGCGCGAGCTCACCGACCGCGAGGTGCAGATCATCAAAGGCGGCGGCATCCCGCCCAAGCAGGCGAGCTCCAAGCGCAACGGCGGCAAGCCCCAAGACACGCCCGCCAGCCGCACGCGTCACCACGGCAGCCACGGCTCCGCGCCCAGGCGCAACACCTACCGCGAGCGCTACACGAGCTAGGCAACCCGCCGAGCCGCAGCGTCCGCGTCCCATACCAGCACGTCAACCACCGAAAGGAAGCATTGCATGATCGTCGCCATCGACGGCCCCGCCGGTTCCGGCAAGTCCACCATCGCCAAGGAGATTGCCCGCCAGCTGGGCTTTAACAAGCTCGACACGGGCGCCATGTATCGCGCCGTCACCTTCGCCGCGCTCGACCGCGGCATCGACCTGGACGACGAGGCGGCCATTGACACCCTCGCCGAGCAAATCGAGATCCGCTTTACCAACGGCACCGGCGAGGACACGCGCCTGACCATCGACGGCAAGGACGCATCGGCCGCCATTCGCACCCCGCAGGTCGACGCCAACGTGTCCAAGGTCTCGGCCTACCCGGGCGTGCGCGCCGCCATGCTCATCCACCAGCGCCGCGCCGCCGAGGACCGCGATATCGTCGCCGAGGGTCGCGACATCGGAACCGTCGTGTTCCCCAACGCACAGGTCAAGGTCTTCCTGACCGCCGACCCGCGCGAGCGTGCCCGTCGCCGTGTGCTGCAGCGCCACCAAAACGACGCCCAGCCGCTCACCGAAGAGCAGCTTGAGGCCGAGGTCGACGAGACCCTCGACGCCCTCAAGCAGCGCGATAAGCTCGACAGCAGCCGCGAGGTCGCGCCGCTCGTTCCCGCCGAGGACGCGGTACATGTCGACTCCACCGCCCACACCATCGACGAGGTCGTCTCGATCATCGAGGACCTCATCAACCAAAGGAGGTAGCCCATGCGCCTGTTTAAGCAGACGCCCGAGGATTACTACAACGCCCCCTACGCCGAGTTCCCGGCGCTCATCCGCGGCACCGTCGCCGTGGTCATGGGCATCCTGTGGGTCTTCTCCAAGCTCATGTGGCGTTGGAAGGTCGAGGACAGCGACCTGCTGTTTGAGCGCCAGGAAGGCCGCGGCAGCGTGGTCATCTGCAACCACACATCGATGGCCGAGCTCCTAGCTGTGGAGACGGCGCTGTTCTTTGGCGGCCGCCGCATTCGCCCCATTTTTAAGTCCGAGTTTGCGAAGAGCAAGATCGTGCGCTGGGCCTTTAGCCGCGTGGGCGGCATTCCCGTCGAGCGCGGCACCGCCGACATGAAGTGCCTGCGTGCCGCCCAGCATGCGCTGCAGCGCGGTGAGGACGTCCTGATCTTCCCCGAGGGTACGCGCATCCGCTCGCGCGAGATCAAGCCCGAAGTCCACGGCGGCTTTGCGCTCATCGCCCAGATGGGTAAGGCACCCGTCAACCCGCTCGCCATCTACGGCTGGTCCGATATTACGCCTGCGGGCAAAAAGATCATGCGCCCCAAAAAGTGCTGGATCCGCGCCGGCAAGTTAATTTCGCTTTCCGACGCGCCTGTCGAGCTCAAGCGCAAGGAGCGCCTAGCCTGGTTTGAGTCCGAAGCCATGAGTCGCGTCTACGCCATGCGTGATGACCTGTGCGCCGAGCACCCGGGCAGGTTCTAGCCATGGACGAGGAAGTCATGAACACCGCCGAGGCTGTGCCCGGCAAGGCAGACGCCCCCACTATCGAAATCGCTGCCCACGCCGGCACCTGCTACGGCGTACAGCGTGCGCTCGATATGGCGCTGGCCGCTGCGCCGCAGGCAGGGGAGTGCACTCAGGTCCATACCTTGGGTCCGCTCATCCATAACCCGATCGTGGTACGCGAGCTCGCCGAGGCAGGCGTCGGTCTGGCCGACACCTTGGACGACGCCACGTCGGGCACTGTGATCATCCGCGCCCACGGCGTGGTGCCGCAGGTCATTGATGCCGCTCGCGAGCGTGGCCTTAACGTCGTCGACGCCACCTGCCCCTACGTGAAGAAGGTCCACGTGGCGGCCGAGCGCCTGGTGCGCGAGGGCTACCGCGTGATCGTCGTGGGCGAGCCGGGCCACCCCGAAGTCGAGGGCATCCTGGGCCACGCCGGCGATGACGCGCAGGTCGTGAGCTGCGCTGCCGATGCGGACGCGCTGTCGCTCAAGGGTAAAGTGGGCTTGGTTGTGCAGACCACCCAGACTGCGCAGAACTTGGCCGAGGTCGTGGCTGCTATCACCCCGCGCGTGCAGGAGCTGCGCGTGATCAACACCATCTGCGCCGCCACGAGTGAGCGTCAACAGGCAGCAGCCACACTTGCCAACCGCTGCGACTGCATGGTCATCGTGGGCGGCAAGAACTCGGGCAACACCCGCCGCCTGGCGCAGATTTGCGCAGACGCCTGCGAGCGCACGTATCACATCGAGGAAGCTTCTGAGCTCCAAGCCGCGTGGTTTACCGACGCTCACCACATCGGCATCACCGCCGGAGCCTCCACCCCGCAAGAACACATCGAGCGCGCCGTCGAGCGCATCAAGGAGCTTTGCCGCTAACCATGGACCAGACCGTACCCGCATACGCCGCCGAGGTGGCCGATTACGGGCGCAGCCGCGACCCCGAGCCGGGTGAGGGCGCGCTCGTAAAGAACGTGCGTCCCGAATCGCCCGCGTGGGATGTGGGTATCGAGCCGGGCATGCGCGTGCTCACGGTCAACGGTGAGGCGCTCACCGACATGATCGTGTGGCTCTGGGAGGCCGACGATGATACCGTCGACCTCGAGGTTTTCGACCCGCGCGACGGCACCGTCACCCCCGTCGAGCTCGACCGCTTTCCCGGCGAGGATTGGGGTTTGGAGTTCGATGGCCCCATCTTCGACGGCATGCGTACCTGCGTCAACGCCTGCGTGTTCTGCTTTATGACCATGCTCCCCAAGGGCGGCCGCTCCACGCTCTATATTCGCGACGACGACTATCGCCTAAGCTTTTTGCAAGGCAACTTTGTCACGCTTACGAACCTCACCGACGAGGACGTGCAAAACGTCATCCAGCGCAACATGAGTCCCATGAACGTGTCGGTCCACGCTGTGAGCCCCGACGTCCGCCGTCGTATGATGGGCCGTAACGCCCAGCGAGGCATGGACGTACTCGAGACCATCATGGCCGCCGGCATCGAGATTCACGCGCAGATCGTGTTGTGCCCCGGCATGAACGACGGCGAGGAGCTGGAAAAGACCCTGCGCTTTTGCGAGGAGCACGAGCAAATCACAAGCCTGGGCATTGTGCCGCTCGGTTTTACCAAACACCAAAACCGCTTTAGCTGGTCATACAGCGACAAGCCCGAACTGGCGCGCGAGACCATTGCCATGATCCGACCGTTCCAGGACCGCGCCTATGAGCGCTTTGGCCGCCACACCTTCCAGATGAGCGACGAGTTCTATCTGGACGCCGGCATCGATCCTCCAGAGGCAGACTTTTACGACGGTTACCCGCAGTACTACGACGGCATCGGCATGATCCGCTCGTATCTAGACGAGACCGACGACGTGCTTGCCGCCTATACCGAGCGTCTGGCCCGCGTCCGCGAGGCCATCGCCGCCCGCAGCCAGCATCTGCTGTGCCTCTCGGGCGCCAGCGCACGCGACACGGTGGCCCGCTTTGTGGAGTCGCCCCAGGGACTCGCCGGCACTGTCACGGCCATCAAGAACCGCTACTTTGGCGGCAACGTGGACGTGACCGGCCTCATCGTCGCGTGTGACATCTTGGAGCAGCTGCCCCAAGATCTGTCGGGGGTTATGCTCTTTGTGCCTAAGCTCATGTTCAACGCTGACGGCATGACGCTTGACGAGTATCATCGTGACGATTTACTCGCAAGCCTTACCAGTCGCGGCGCCGAGGTTCATGTGGTGTCAACCATGCCGCATGAGCTGCTCGATACCCTGGAGCATATCCTTGGCATTGTGCCTGCCGACTCTAACACTTCCACTGAACCTACCCATTAAAGGAGAGCAGATGAAACCTATCGTCGCCGTCGTCGGACGCCCCAACGTGGGCAAATCCACGCTCGTTAACCGCCTGGCCCAGACCTCGGACGCCATCGTCCACGAGTCTCGCGGCGTCACGCGCGACCGCTCGTATCACACGGCCGATTGGAACGGCCGCGAGTTCACCATCGTCGACACGGGCGGTATCGAGCCGCTCAAGAGCGACGACGTCTTTGCCACGTCCATCCGCGACCAGGCGCTCGCCGCCGCCGAGGAAGCCGCAGTCATCCTGTTTGTAGTCGATGGCCGCACCGGCGTCACCGAAGAGGACGAGTCGGTCGCCCGCATGCTCAAGCGCTGCGACAAGCCGGTCTTTCTGCTGGTGAACAAGCTCGACAACCCCGATCGCGAAAACGACAGCATCTGGGAGTTCTATTCGCTCGGTATCGGCGAGCCCACGCCGCTCTCGGCCCTGCATGGCCATGGCACGGGCGACCTGCTCGACGATATCGTGGCCCTGCTTCCCGAGGAAGAAGACGAGGTCGCCGATGAGTTCCCCGACGCGCTGAACGTGGCCATCATCGGCCGCCCCAACGCCGGCAAGTCGTCGCTGTTCAACCGCATCCTGGGCGCCGACCGTTCTATCGTGTCCAACATTGCCGGCACGACGCGCGACGCCATCGACACTGTCGTCGAGCGTAACGGCAAGCACTACCGCATGGTCGACACCGCGGGCATTCGCAAGAAGAGCACCGTGTACGAGAACATCGAGTACTACTCCATGGTCCGCGGCCTGCGCGCCATCGACCGCGCCGACGTGGCGCTGCTCGTCGTCGACGCCTCCGTGGGCGTTACCGAGCAGGACCAGAAGGTCATGGGTCTTGCCATCGAGCGCGGCTGCGCCATCGTTGTGCTGCTCAACAAGTGGGATCTGCTCGACGACGACCGTAAGCGCGAGGCCTGCATGGAGACCATCGACCGCCGTCTGGGCGTCATGGCTCCCTGGGCCCAGTACCTGCGCATCTCTGCTCTCACCGGCCGCAGCGTCGAGAAGATCTGGGCGATGGTAGACGCCGCCGAAAAGACGCGCTCGCAGAAGATTAGCACCTCGCGCCTCAACGCGTTCCTCACCGACCTGCGCGAGTTCGGTCATACCGTGGTGGACGGCAAGCGCCGCCTGCGCATGCACTACGTGACCCAGACGGGCGTCAACCCGCCGACGTTCACGTTCTTCGTCAACCACAGTGACCTGGTCAACGACACCTACCAGCGCTACGTGGAGAACCGCATGCGCTCGACCTTCGACTTTGCCGGCACGCCCATTCGACTCTTCTTTAGGAAGAAGGAGCAAAAGGATGCATAATCCGATTCTGCTGACCGCCATCTGCGCCGTGGTCTCGTTCTTTATCGGAGCGATTCCGTTTGGCCTGATCTTGGGCCGCGTGTTTAACCACACCGACATTCGCAAGGCGGGCTCCGGTAACATCGGCACCACCAACGCCCTGCGCGTAGCCGGCCCCAAGGTGGCCGCGCTCACGCTGCTGCTCGACTGCCTTAAGGGCGCCATCTGCGTTGTCATCGCCCGTCCGTTCATCGCGAGCGTGGGCTATGGATTTCCGCCGAACATCATGGCGCCCGGAGCCCCCGGCGACTGGATGCTCGGTGTCATTTGCCTGGCAGCCGTGTGGGGCCATATCTTCTCGCCCTATCTCAACTTCCACGGCGGCAAGGGTATCGCAGTTGGTCTGGGTGTCATCCTCGCCTGGTACTGGCCTATTGGCCTGTCGCTGCTGGGCATGTTTATCGTAGCCGTCGCCATCACCAAGTATGTGTCAGTGGGTTCGCTTGCCGCGGCCATCGGACTTCCTATCGCTGCTTGCGCGGTCTTTCCGTACAGCAGCCTGGGCCTCAAGTTCTGCATGGCGATGATCGGCATCACCGTGGTGTGGGCCCATCGCTCGAATATCCAAAAGCTCATGGCCGGTAAGGAGTCCAAGCTCTCGTTTACCAAGCGCGTCACCGTGCCCGACGATAAGTAGGAGAGAGTCATGAATGTTGCGCTGATTGGCTCCGGCTCCTGGGGAACCGCCGTCGCCGGCCTCGCCGCCGAGCGAGCCGAGCGCGTGACCATGTGGGCCCATAGCGAGCAGACGGCCACCGGCATCAATGCCGAGCACCGCAATCCCCGGTATCTGGTGGACTACGAGCTGCCCGGCAACGTTGTCGCCGCCACGGACCTGTCGCAGGCGCTCGACGGCGCCGAGGCCATCATCTTTGCCGTGCCCTCCACGCACCTGCGCAGCGTATGCCATCAGGCAGCACCCTTCATCGCCGCCGACACCCCGGCACTCTGCCTCACCAAGGGTATTGAGCCCGAATCCGGCCTGCTTATGAGTGAGGTAATCGCCAGTGAGATCGGCAACGAGTCGCGTGTCGCGGCGCTCTCGGGCCCCAACCATGCCGAGGAGATCTGCCGCGGCGGGCTTTCTGCCGCCGTCATCGCCAGCAATGATCCACAGGTAGGGGAGACCTTTAAGGACCTGCTCCTATCCACGGCCTTCCGCATCTACCTGTCGCAGGACATGACCGGCGTCGAGGTTTGCGGCGCCATGAAAAATGTCATCGCCATCGTGTGCGGCATTTCCGCCGGTTCTGGTGCGGGCGACAACACGCTTGCCCTTATCATGACGCGCGGCCTGGCCGAGATCAGCCGTCTGGTGCACGCCCGCGGCGGTCAAGCCATGACCTGCATGGGTCTTGCCGGCATGGGTGACCTCATTGCCACCTGCACCTCCGAGCATTCGCGCAACCGCACCTTTGGCTACGAGTTTGCCCACGGCATCTCGCTCGACGAGTACCAGGCACGTACGCATATGGTGGTCGAGGGCGCCGTCGCGGCCCGCAGCGTCAGTGAGCTTGCCCGTTCACTGGGCGTAGACATTCCGCTCACCTTTGCCGTGGAGCAAACGCTCTACAACGGTGTTACTTTGGATAGGGCGCTCGAGATTCTCACAGATCGCGTCCCTTCTCAAGAGTTCTACGGACTCACCGACTAGCGCAGAAAGGCTTCTACCATGGGTTCCATCAAAATCGCTCCGTCTGTCCTTTCGGCCGACATGGCCAACCTCAAGGGCGAACTCGACAAGATCGCCGGTGCCGACTACGTGCACTTCGACGTTATGGACGGTCACTTTACCGGCAACCTCACCTTTGGCGTTGACATCCTTAAGGCCGTCAAGCGCTCCACCGATGTACCGGTCGACGCGCACCTCATGGTGACGAACCCCGACGAGACGGTCGATTGGTACGCCGACGCCGGTGCCGACATGATCACCGTGCACTACGAGGCTTCCACGCACCTGCACCGCACGCTCACGCATCTGCAGCAGCGCGGCGTCAAGGCCGGCGTGGTGCTCAACCCCGCCACCCCCGTGTGCGTGCTCGAGAGCATCATCGACGTCGTCGATATGGTACTGCTCATGAGCGTGAACCCGGGCTTTGGCGGCCAGAGCTTTATCCCGGGCACCATCGCAAAGCTTCACGAGCTCAAGGCCATGTGCGAGCGCCACGGCGTGTCGCCCCTGATCGAGGTCGACGGCGGTATCTCTTCCAAGAACATCGCCGAGGTCGTCAAGGCCGGCGCCAACGCGCTCGTGGCCGGCTCCGCCGTATTTAAGTCCGAAGATCCCGCTGCCGAGGTTGCGCTGCTGCAGAAGCTGGGCAACGAGGCCGCACAGGAGGCATAAACCCTTATGACCGCAGGTCAAAACCGCATACCCGTGAATCTTGACTATGCCGCCTCGACGCCAATGCGCGCCGAGGCGCTCCTTGCGCAGCGCGAGTACGACGACAGCGAGCTTGCCGGCGTCAACCCCAACTCGCTGCATTCGCTCGGCCGCAAGGCTGCCGCGCGTCTGGAGGTTGCACGTCGCGAGATCGCCCGCAGCTTTGGCGCGCACGTCCGCCCGTCCGAGATTGTACTGACCAACGGCGGCACCGAAGCCAACCAGCTGGCGCTGCTCGGTCTTGCCGAGGGCGCTCGTCAGCGCGATCGCAAGCGCGGTCGCGTAATCGTTTCGGCCATCGAGCACGATTCGATTCTGGACAACCTGCCGCTGCTGCGTGCCGCCGGCTTTACCGTCGACCTGGTGCAGCCCTGCCGCGCGGGCTACGTTGAGCCTGCCACGCTTGTCGAGCTGCTAGGCGACGACGTGGCGCTCGTGAGCATTATGGTCGCCAACAACGAAACCGGCGTGGTGCAGCCCATCCGCGAGCTTGCCGCAGCTGCGCACACCGCAGGTGCCCTGTTCCACACCGATGCCATCCAGGGCTACTTGCATATTCCACTCGATGTCACCGAGCTGGGCGTCGACGCCATGTCCGTCGCAGCCCACAAGATTGGCGGTCCCGTGGCATCTGGCGCACTCTACCTTAAGAGCCGCACGCCGCTGCGCCCGCGCATCTTCGGCGGCGGACAGGAGGCCGGTCGTCGTGCCGGCACGCAAGACCTGCGCACGCAGCTCGCCTTTGCCGCTGCCGCCTCGTCTCTGACGCCCCATGTGGCTCAGGAGCGCGCGAAGCTGCAAGCCCTTTCCGACAAGCTCTACGCCACGCTTACGGCCCATCCGCGCATTCACGCCACCATGGGTGACTACGCGCAAGCCGACCGTCTGCCCGGCATGTTATCGATCTACATTGACGGCATGGACTCAGAGGAACTCATCATCAAGCTCGACGCCGCCGGCTTTGAGGTTTCGGCCGGCTCGGCGTGCTCGAGCGGCAGCATGGACCCGAGCCATGTGCTCAGCGCCATGGGCATTGGTCGCGAGCAGGCACTAGGTGCACTGCGCATTTCCTTTGACGACCGCGTGAATCCGGACGATCTGGACGAGTTTGCCCAGACGCTGCTCTCGATCGCAGGTGCCGCATGATCGTCGCCGAGCTCGAGCGCGCGCTACTGGCACGCTATCCCAAGACGGACACCGAGCCCTGGGACCACGTAGGACTCTCCGTTGGCGATCCGGCCGCGGAGATCACCGGCGTTGCCTGCGCACTCGATGCGACTGAGGCTAATGTTCGCCGCGCCCAAGAAGCAAGCGCCAACGTGCTGCTGACGCATCATCCCATATACATCAAGGCACCCGAGGCCTTTTGTCCGGCGGATGCCACACGACCCCAGTGCAGTGCGGCCCTCTACGAGGCTGCCCGCTGCGGGGTGAGCATTATCTCGCTCCACACCAACCTGGACCGCTCGCACGAAGCCCGTGTCTGCCTGAGCAAGCTGCTGGGTGCCGCACCCGTGAGCTCACTGGAGCACGTGGACGACCCCGAGGCCACCGGCCTGGGCGCACTTGCAACGCTCAACGACCCGTGCACGCTGCGCGATCTTGCCACCCGTGCTGCCACGGCCTTTGGCAGCGACCCGCGTGTGTGGGGCAAAGCTGATCGCCCGTGCCGCACCGTCGCCATTTTGGGCGGCTCCCTGGGCGACTTCGGAGAGCTCGCCATCGCCGCGGGCGCAGATGTTGTCGTGACGGGCGAGGCGGGCTACCACGTGGCGCAAGACCTTGCCTTGCGCGGGCTGTCGGTGATCTTGCTCGGCCACGACCGCTCCGAGGAGCCGTTCGTTGATATATTGATGAACTCTGCAGTTGACGCCGGGGTCGACCCCCGTCATGCGATTAAAATACTGAACCCTTGCCAATGGTGGACTGTGACAAAAGGAGAGAACTTATGAGCGCCGGCGCTACGCTACTCAAGCTGCAACAGATCGATTTGGAGCTCGCCCGCAACAAGAGCGAACTTGCCAATATGCCGGAGCTCAAGGAGCTCGCTTCCAAGCGCAAGACCTATGTAAAGCTCAAGGCCGAAATGACCAAGCTCTACGCTCAGCGCAAGGACCTGGATATTGAGCTCGACGATCTCAACACCACCGAGATCCAGACCAATAACGCCATTGAGGCCGCTAAGAAGCGCCACGTCGACGGCTCTGACTATCGCGAGGTTCAGGACCTGGAGAACGAGCTCGCCACCCTGGCCAAGCGCCTGGACAAGATCGAGCACACCCGCAAGGACGTCGTAGTCGCCCACAAGGAGGCGCTCGACCGCGAGGCTCGCGCACAGGCAATCATCGCCAAGTTCGAGGAGGGCGTGAAGGCCGACACCAAGGCCGCCCGCGCCAAGGCAGCCGACCTCCAGGCCCAGATCGATGCCGCCACCAAGGAGCGCACCGCGCTGGCCGCTACGCTGCCCACCGACGTGCTCAGCGACTACGAGCGTCTGCTCAAGCAGTTCCGCGGCTTGGCCGTCGAGACCATCCAGGGCAACATCCCCACGGTCTGCCACACCGCGCTGCAGGCATCGTCCATGAGCGACCTCAACCACGACGGTAGCGAGATTACGCACTGTCCGTACTGCCACCGCCTCCTGGTGCTCCCGAGTAAGGAAGCCTAGCGATGACGGCGGCATCCAACAATTCAATGCAACTTGAGGGAAAAACGATCCTGCTGGGCATTACCGGCGGGATCGCCGCCTATAAGTCGTGCAATATCGTGCGCCTGCTGCAAAAGCGCGGCGCACGTGTCAAAGTCGTTATGAGCGAGCATGCCACGGAGTTTGTGGGGCCGCTTACCTTCCGCGCGCTCACCAACGAGCCGGTCGCGGTTGGGCTATTCGACGATCCTTCCGACCCCATCCACCACATTTCGCTGGCGCAGGAGCCCGATCTGGTGGTCGTGGCGCCCGCGACGGCCAATATCATCGCCAAGATGGCCAACGGCATTGCCGATGACCTGATTTCTACGACGCTACTCGCCACGCCGCGACCCATTGTGATCGCGCCGGCCATGAACAATGGCATGTGGAAGGCGCCGGCAACCCAGGCCAATATGGCCACGCTGCGCGACCGCGGGGTGCACGTGGTTGGGCCCGGTAGTGGCTACCTTGCTTGCGGCGACGTGGACACGGGGCGCATGAGCGAGCCCGAGGACATCGTCGAAGCCATCTGCGAGGTGCTCAATCCCGTGCCGCAAGACCTGGCGGGCAAGCGCATCGTCATCACTGCCGGTCCTACGCACGAACCGATCGACCCCGTGCGTTTTATTGGAAACCGATCGTCGGGCAAGATGGGCATCGCCCTGGCGGGGAAGGCCGCTCGCCGCGGTGCCGAGGTCACGCTCGTGCTGGGACCGACATCGCTCGATGTTCCCCGCGGCGTGGCGTGCGTAAGCGTGCAGACCGCCGCAGAGATGCTGCAGGCGGCGCTGAGCGCCTTCCAGACGGCCGACGCTGCCATTTGCGCCGCCGCCGTCGCCGACTACACGCCGGCGGCCCCGGCGGACCATAAGCTCAAAAAGGCCAACGAGCGCCTGGATCGAATCGAGCTCGTCGAGACCGTTGACATCTTGGCCGAACTCTCACGCCAAAAGGGCGATCGCCTCGTAATCGGATTTGCTGCCGAGACCGATAACGTCGTCAAGTACGCCGAGCGCAAATTGGCACGCAAAGGCTGCGATGCCATTATCGCCAACGATGTCTCACGCGCCGATTCGGGCTTTGGAACCGATACCAACAAGGCCTGGATTGTGAGCACAACGGGTACGAAAGAACTTCCCGTTCTAACAAAACCCCAGCTCGCAGATACAATTTTGGACTTGCTTCAAAATTTATAAAAAAGTTCTTGCACAAGTCTAAAGTTTCGGGTTAATATACTCCCTGTTGCGAGCGAGAGCAGAGCAACAAACAAAAGCTTCGGGACGTGGCGCAGCTTGGTAGCGCACTTGACTGGGGGTCAAGGGGTCGCTGGTTCGAATCCAGTCGTCCCGACCAGAAGTTTGCAGGTCAGGCACTTAGTGCCTGACCTTTTTTGTTTTAAGCAATCGCTTAATTTTCAGTAAGCAACAGGGTGCCAAAAATCTACCTACGCGATAATCGCCTTTTGCGGCTACTTGCGCGTTTTGCACACGCTTGAGCCGATTTATTAACGCGATATGAATCTACATACGCGTAGCTGGTATACAGCCGAGTACAGGCTGTATTTATCGCGGCGATTTACGCAGATATAGCGACTGTAACGAACTAGCGTGTCGCAGTATTTATTCCAGCAGTTCACTTGATCTGTGGACAAGTGAGCGGTTGCCACGAAACGCCAACCAGTATGGGCTCCATACGAGGACGCCGCAGAGGTAATGGCGGGGGAGTGCGGCGGGCGCTCTGAGAGCCGCTGTGTGACCCCATGTCTCCTTAACTCGATAATTTGTGTTTCAAGCCACGGATCGGTCGAGCAATTGCCAAAAGAACGGCCCATGCAGGATTGCACGAGCCTTACATCAGATCAAATTTGAGCTAGAAGCACCAAGCGGGGCAGACGCAACACCATCTCGTCGCGGCCTCGACGAGCGACATATCGCAGTCGAGGTAGACATCGAGGAAGTCGTCAGATCCCGCACAGGGGGACCGCGATGGTGACCACCGCGCCGCCCGAGGGGCTGTTGGCGAGCGAGACGGAGCCCCCGTGGGCGCT
>CABUEK010000033.1:0-17967 GCA_902490565.1 uncultured Collinsella sp.
CACGAGCGGGGGCTCCTGTCGTTTCCGTGCCCCTGGATTGGGTCATAGTGTCTGATAGGTGCTTTGTTGGGAGGGCTGCTTTTATGCGGCTCTTTCTTTGGTTTTGGGTATATTTGTTTTTGTTGAAATGTTATTGCGGATGGGCTGGTGACTTGGCTTTCCGCCGCTATTTGTAGCCGTCTCGGCTTTGGTTGAGGGGAGACGTTCTTTATGCGTATTGTGTTTATGGGTACGCCTGATTTTGCTGTGCCTTCGCTGGTTTCGCTTGTTGAGGCTGGTAACGAGATTGCGCTTGTTGTTACTCGTCCTGATGCTGTTCGCGGGCGTGGTAAGAAGCTGGAGCCGTCTCCTGTTAAGGCTAAAGCGCTTGAGCTGGGGTTGCCGGTTGTTGAGGCTAATCGTATGACGCCTGAGGTCGTTGAGGCGTTTAAGGCTGCCCAGGCTGACATTTTCTGCGTGGCTGCCTATGGTTGCATTTTGCCGGATGACGTGCTGCATATGGCGCCGCTTGGTATTGTGAATGTTCATGCGTCCTTGCTGCCTCGTTGGCGTGGGGCTGCTCCCATTCAGCGTGCGATTCTCGCTGGTGATGAGGTTGCCGGCGTTTCCATTATGCGTATTGGGCATGGCGTGGATACCGGCGCTTATTGTGCGCAGGCCTCGACCTCGGTTGCCGGTAAGCATGCTGAGGCGCTGACCATGGAGCTTGGTGAGCTTGGCGGCAAACTGCTTGCCGATACGCTTCCTTCGCTTGCCGATGGCACCGCCGTGTGGATTGAACAGGATGAGTCGCTTGTTACCCATGCTGCCAAGATTTCTAAGCAGGAGATGCGTCTTGACCCTCAGATGGCGGCACTTGATTGTGTGCGTCATGTGCTTGCCTCGTCCGACACCGCTCCCGCTCGTTGTGTGATTGCCGGCAAGTCGGTTCGCGTGCTCGATGCTGAGCCGGCTGATGTGTCGCTTGGCGAAGGCGCTGTTGCCGTTCAAGCCAAGCGCGTCTACCTTGGTCTTTCCGATGGCCCGGTTGAGTTGCTCGAGGTTAAGCCCGATGGCAAGCGTGCCATGGCCGCTTCTGCTTGGGCTGCTGGGCTGCAAGGCGCCGATCTTATCTGGGGTGTTTTGTCATGAGCAAGCTGTCTCCCGCGCGCAAACTTGCGCTCGATGTGCTAATGGAGGCCGATCGCCGCGGCATGTATGCGCGTGATGTGCTGTCCACTCGCGCATCGGCCAAGGCTATTGACCAGCGCGATTCCGCTTTTGCCGCCCGCTTGGCGCTGGGTGTGGCCGCTACGCAGGGTATTTTGGACGAGCTGCTCGATCAGTTTCTCGATAAGCCTAAAAAGGTTGCGCCGCGTGTTCGCATGGCACTTCGTATCTCAGCCTTCGAGATGCTCTATCTGCATACGCCTGGCCGCGTTGCGGTGAGTCAGGGCGTTGAGCTGGTGCGCAGCGGAGCTAAGTCTGCCGCCGGTTTGGCCAATGCCGTGCTGCATAAGGTCGCGGACAACGTTGAGGACTTTGCCACGGCGTCCGATGTAGACGAGTCTGAGCGACGCTTGGTTCGTCTGTCGCGCCTGATGGGTCTGCCGCGTTGGCTGTGCGCTCGTATTATGGCGTCGTTTGACACGCCCGAGGGTGCGCTTAACTTTGCCGGCAATCTGGCCCCCGCGCCGCTGGCCCTGCATGAGAACGCCTTTGCGACTAAGCCCGATCCGTATATCTCGCAGCTCGTCGCGCCTGTCTTCCCGGGCTGCCATGCTCCGGTTGATGCCCAGGTTACCGTTGCTTCGGGTGTGTTTGAGCGTGCTGCCGCGGTGGCCTCGGACCTTAACGCTCAGCTCATCGCCACAGCTGCCACGCGCCCTGGAAGCTGCCTTGAGATTGGCGCCGGTCGCGGTACCAAGACCTATGTGATGATGTGCCAGGCCAAGCGCGCCGGCTATGAGCGTCTGCATACGGCACTTGATCTTCATGACCGTAAGTGCGACCTAAATCTCGCGCGCCTTCACAAGGCGGGTATTCAGGGCGTTCGTACGGTTTCGGGCGATGCCTGCGAGCTTGATGAGGTGCTCACATCGTTTGATGCCATGCTTGGCGAGCCGGTTAAATTCGACACGGTCTTTATCGATGCGCCGTGCTCGGGCACCGGAACCATGCGTCGTCATCCCGAGATTCCGTGGCGTCTGACCGAAAAGGATGTGACGGTTGAGCTGCCCAAACTGCAGCTGTCGATGCTCAAGGAAGCCGCCGCGCGCGTGGCTGCCGGCGGCGAGCTCATCTATGCGACGTGCTCCGTCTTCGACGAGGAGAACACGCAGGTGGTGGACGCGTTCCTTGCTTCTCCCGAGGGTGCCGGCTTTAGCGTGGCACCGCTTTCCGAGGCACAGATTCTGCAACTCCCCGAGTTCGATCAGGCCAAGAAGCTCGTATCCGTACGCCAGAACGATCGAGGCCTCTTCCAAAGCGTGCCGGTAAACGCCGACTCCTACGACGGCCACTTCTGCGCCAGACTGGTCCACAAGTAACGACTAAGTTGCGGTGAAATAGGGAATGAAAAGCCGCTTCTGCCCGCCAACAGTCCTTATTTCACCGCAACTCACAAGGAAACCTGGGTAGCTTAATTAACTACCCATAGAGCAAAGAAATAGCCCCGCGATCGGTTTTGGTCGCGGGGCTGCTTGGTTCCTAGTGGCTATGCGGGCAGTTGGCGCAGCAGCCACTGGTGGCGTTGGTACTGGAGCCGCCGCTTCGTTGATCGGTGTTGTAGAAACCGCTGCCCTCAAATTTAATGCCGCTGGCCGAGAACGTCTTGGCCGCCGGGGCACCGCAGCTGGGGCACACGACCTCGGGAGTCTCGGACATGGGATGCTCAACCTCAAACACGTTGCCGCAGCTCGAGCACTTGTAATCGTAGCGCGCCATAATACTTCCTTTTCAGCACAAAGCGGGCAGATTACTCTGCCCGCATAAATTCAAACGTCTGTAACTGTACCCTATATCGGGGGTTTTATCACGCTTCACCCCAGAATCTATGGTTGTTGCGCAGGAGCTGTGCGGTTTTGTTCTCGGCGGCTGCAATGTCCGCCTCGTCAGCCTGCCAGGTCCAGTTGCCCGTGGCCACGCCCGGAACGTTCATGCGCGCGTCGTCGCCAAGCCCCAGGACATCCTGCAGTGGCATCATCACCAGGGGAGCGTCGCTTGCCAGCGCGTCGCTCATCAGCTTGGCCGCCACCTCAACACCGCTCGGTTCATCGCCGCCCGCAAAGGTACGGGTGCACCAACCGGCCAGCGTCGACGTATCGTGCGTCGAGGTGTACAGAATCTTGCCGGGCGTGGGATGCACACCGCAACGAACGTCGTAGTCGCTAAACTCCAGCACGTCCATGCCGGGGAAACCGCAGGTCGATGCCATGGCACGAACACCGGGCGTCAGATAGCCCAAGTCCTCAGCGATAAAGTTGAGCGGACCCAGTTCGTCATAGGCGGTCTGGAACAGGTCCTTGCCCGGGCCCGCCAGCCAGCGGCCGTCGGCGCATGCCTTGCCCGCGGGAATGCTGTAATAGCTGTGGAATCCCAGGAAGTGATCCAGACGCACGCGGTCGTAGAGCGAGAACGCGCGGCGCAGGCGATCCATCCACCAACTATAGCCGTTCTGCTTCATGTGGTCCCAGCGGAACGTCGGGTTGCCCCACATCTGGCCCTCGGGCGCAAAGTTGTCGGGCGGCGCGCCGGAAATCTCAATCGCCTTGCCGGTATCGGACAGCCAGAAGTTCTCGGGTTCGCTCCACGCGTCTGCCGAATCGTCGGACACGTACATAGGAATATCGCCGATGACCTCGATGCCCTTCTTGTGCGCATAGTTCATGAGCTCACACCAAGCGAGGTCAAAGCGGTACTGCATGTACGCCTGAAGCTCGGCCTCGTTGTGGAAGCGCTTGTCGTCGATTAGATGCTCGTTGTAGCGAGCGACATCTGCCGGCCAATTGTGGCGAGACTCGCCCTCAAAGTACTTTTTGACGGCCATGTAGACGCAGTACTTCTCGAGCCAATCGGCATTGCGATGTTTAAACGCGGTGTACAGCGGATCGGCATCCTCGCCTCCGCGGGCCTTCCAGGTCTCAAAGTCGGCTGCCAGCTCCTCGTGGCTTTCGGGCAGCAGGTCGATATTGCCTGCAAAGGCCGAAGGACCGGCGTAAGGGGAGCGGAAGAAGTCCGTGGGGTTGACGGGGAGAACCTGCCAGTAGCGCATGCCCATGGCGGCCAGATGGTCGATAAAACGACGCGTGGGCGCGCCGATCGTACCGGGCTCGCCGTCGTCGTTCGGCACTGATGTGATATGGCATACAACACCCGCACCGTGATCGAGCGGCTCCTGCAGGCGCTGCTCGGCGTGGTGATAGATGATCGACGAACCGAGCGGGTACAGGTCGAGCGTGACCGTGCCGTTGTGGATCTCGCACTCATGACCGCTGATCACGTCACTTGCACATTCGTCGAGCGCCGGAATCGTCACACGATGCGAGTTGCGCAGGCTGCGGTTGATGATGACGGTCGCGGACTCGCTGTCTTTACCGGTACGGTTGTAGGCCAGCACCTCGTCATTGAGCGCAAAGGCCTTGATTTCACCGTCGATCATAAACGGCAGCGCGCGGCGCACAGCAGATGCGTTCTTGACGATTGCGAACGTATCGAAGTCGTGCAGGTCTTCCTTGGTCGGCAAGGTGCGGCGATTACCCGGATCGGTGAGTCCCTCCAAGCCGTACTCGTCACCGTAATAGATTGAGGGAACGCCCGGGAACGTCATCTGCATGAGCGTCGCCAGCCAAAAGCGGCTCTTGGCCAGGCCCATGGAGTTCTCGTCCAGGCGCCATTTGCTGCGCTCACTCTCGGGCAGCTGCGACTCGTCGGGGCCACCGCCGAGCACCGAGATAATGCGCGGGCGGTCGTGGCTCGACAGCAGATTGAGCGCGCAGGATAATGCCTCGCGCGGGTAGTTCTCGCGCAGGGTCTCGATATCCTCGGCTGCTTGGTAGGCGTTTTTGTAGCCCATCAAAAAGCCGATGACCATGTCGCGGAAGGGGTAATCCATGGCCGAGTCGAGCTCGGAGCCTTGTAGATAGCGACGCAGATGGCCGTAGCTGATCTTGTTGGAGGCATCTTCCCAGACCTCGCCGAGCAGCAGCGCGTCGGGCTTCTCGGCGAGCACGGCCTTTTTGATCTCGGTCAGGAAGTCATCGGAAAGCTCGTCGGCCACATCGAGGCGCCAGCCATGGGCACCGGCGCGCAGCCATTTGCGGATGATACCGTCCTTGCCCAGAATCCGCTCGCGTACCAGTTCGGAGCTCTCATTGATGGCGGGCATATTGCCCACGCCCCACCAGCAGTCGTACGAGCCGTCCTCGTGGAAATAAAACGCATCACGCCACGGAGAGTCCTCGCTCTGCCACGCGCCGACACCGGGATAGTTGCCGTAGCGGTTAAAGTAGATCGAATCGTCGCCCGTGTGGTTGAACACACCGTCCAGAATGATGGAAATGCCCAGCTTCTCGGCCGCCTCGCACAGCTCAGTAAAGTCCTGCTCGGTGCCCAGAATCGGATCGATCTTGGTGTAATCGGCGGTGTCGTAGCGGTGGTTGCTCGCGGCTTCAAAAATGGGGTTGAGGTAGATGGCTGTAAAGCCCAGTTCGGCGATGCGAGGCAGGTCATTCTGGATACCCTTGAGCGAGCCGCCGTAAAAATCCCAGGTCTTGATGGAGCCGTCTTCGGCACGCTCGTACTCGGGCGGTTCGTTCCAGTCCTCGACCATGCGGCGCTGGATTCCGTTGCGCGGTTTTTCAACTTCGGCCAGCGTTCGCTCGCGCCAGTTTTCGTCACGGGCATAGCGGTCGGGGAAGATCTGGTAGACCATGCCCCGCTCGTACCAGGTGGGACGGTTCTCGCGATGCTTGTAGACGGTAATCTGGAACGACGGGACCTCGGCGTAATCGTAGGTCACACCCTCGCCACCGGTGCGACCCTGCGGTGCACCCAAGCGGACCTCGGGCTGGCCCTCGATGTTGCAGATAAAGCTGTACCAAATAAGACAGGGCTCGGTGCACTCAAGCTCTACGGTAAATATGCCGTCGCCCTCGTGCGTCATGGGATACAGAGACTCACCGATTTCATCGACCCAGGTACGCAGGGTAAGCGTTGCCTGGTTGGGGTCGGCATCCTCCAAAATCACCGATAGCGAAACGGAAGTTCCAGTGGTCACAGCGCCAAACGGAGTACGAAACTGCGGCAGACGGCTGTTGTGAATCAATCTCATAATACGGTCCAGTTCAATAGAATCACGGCCTGCGGGCCATGGGCTTTACGCACAGGATGTAAGTATATCTGTTGTACACAGGCTGTATAAACAACATCCGTTTACCATCGGCGAACGGTTGTCCTAGAAAATCGTTTTACCAACTACCTACAGAGAAGGGGCGCCCGGTTGGAGCGCCCCTTGCATAGGGTTTGATTAGGTTTTGGATCGTCTGTGGGCTAGCGGCGCTTGCGGGTGGCCGTTGCCTTGCGGACGGACGTCTTCTTGGACGGGGCCTTTTTCTCTGCCGGAGCGGCGGGGGAGACCGGGGTCTCCTTGGCAGGCTCGGGCTTAGTCTCTGCCTTCGGTGCGGCCTTGACCTCAGCGGCCTTCGGCGCCGGCTTAGTCTTTACCTCGGCCTTGGGCTCCTCTTTGGCAGCAGCTGGCTTAGTCTCTGCCTTGGGAGTCGTGGTCTTTGCCGTGGTCTTCTTGGCCGTCGTCGTGCGCTTTCGCGTGGTGGTCTTGGCGGCGGGCTTGGTCTCGACGGTTACCTCCGCCTTGGACTCTGCAGGCGTCTCCTCGACCTTGGCTGCCGGCTTTGCGGCTGACTTGGTCGTGGCGGCCTTCGTGGTCGTCAACTTCGTTGCCGTGGTCTTCTTGGCTGCCGTTGTCTTCTTGGCAGCAGTCTTTGCCGGAGCCTTGGTGGCCGGCTTGGCCTTAGCGACCTCGGCCTTTACCTCGGGAGCAGCCTCGGCTTCGGCGGCCTTCTTGGCAGCGGCGGTCGTGCGCTTGCGCGTGGTCGTTGCCTTGGCAGCCGTTGTTTTAGTCGCGGCAGACTTGGTCGTCGTAACCTTCTTAGTGGTCGTCTTGCGGGTCGTGGTCTTCTTAGCTGCGGGCTTTGCAGCGGGCTTGACCTCAGCCTTTGCCTCAGGAGCAACCTCAGCCTTCACCTCAGGCTCGGCCTTTGCGGGCTCAGCTTCAACCGGCTTCTCCTCGGCCTTGGACTCCGGCTCAGCAACAGCTTCAGTCTCGTCGACAACAGCCGCGGGCCTCTCAATCTCCGGATGCATAAAGAAGTACAGGTCCAGATACTTGTCGGCCGAGCGCGTCCAGCTAAAGTCCTGGCTCATGGCCTGCGTGACCAGCTGATTCCAAGCGTCGCGGTTGTCCCAGAACAGGCGCGCCGCGCGGAACACCGCGTCGCCCATCTCGTCGCCATTAAAGTTGCTAAACGAGAAGCCCGTGCCCTCGCCGGTAAACTCGTTGTACGGCTGCACGGTGTCCTTCAGGCCGCCGGTCTCGCGCACGATGGGCAGGGTGCCGTAGCGCATGGCGATGATCTGCGACAGACCGCAGGGCTCGAACTTCGAAGGCATCAGGAACATATCGGCGGCGGCATACATACGCTGCGACAGCGCGGGATCGAACTCGATGCGCGCGGCCATGGTGCCGGGGTACTTGTCCTGGAAGTAGCGCAGGCCGTCCTCGTAGTCGCGGTCGCCGGTGCCCAGCACCGCCACCTGCACGCCGCCGGCCAGAATGCGGTCGAGCGCGTACATGACCAGGTCCATGCCCTTTTGGCGCGTCAGGCGCGTGACCATCACCATGAGCGGGCGGTCGTCGCGAACCTCGAGCCCCAGCTCTTCCTGCAGCTTGGCCTTGCACACGGCCTTGCCGGAGCGGTCTTCAACCGTGTAGTTGGCGGCAATGCGCTTGTCGGTCGCCGGGTCAAAGCCCGCCACGTCAATGCCGTTGAGGATGCCCTGCAGCGCGTACGAACGCTCGCGCAGAACGCCGTCCAGGCCCTCGCCAAACTCGGGCGTCTGGATCTCGTTGGCATAGGTGGGGCTCACTGTGGTGATGGCATCGGCATAGCGCAGCGCGCCCAGCATGTAGTTAATGCTGCAGGCATCGCAACGCAGCTGCGAGGCGGCCGCCGGAATATGCGCCACACCTAGGATGTCCTCCATCACGGTGTCGCTAAACTGGCCCTGGAACGCCACGTTGTGGATCGAGAACACGGTCTTGACGCGGTCATACAGCGGCAGGCCCTGGTAGAACTCGCGCAAGAACACGGGTGCCAGCGCCGTCTGCCAGTCGTTGCAGTGCAGGATGTCGCACTCAAAGCCGGCCGGCAGGTGCTGCAGGCTCTCGGTGATGGCCTTGGAGAAGAACGCAAAGCGCTCGCCGTCGTCAAAGAAGCCGTACGGATAGTCGCGCGCAAAGTAGCGCTCGTTGTCGATGAACATATAGGTGACGCCGTCGTGCTCGAGCTTCTCGAGTCCGCAGTACTCGTTGCGCCAGCCCAGACTCACGTAAAAGTCGGAGAAGTGCTCCATCTGCGCCTTGTACTCGTCCTTTATGGTGGCGTACTTGGGCACCATCACGATAACTTCGGCGCCGGCGCGCACAAGCGCCGCAGGCAGCGAGCCTGCCACGTCGCCCAGGCCACCGGTCTTTACAAACGGTGCGCACTCGGCCGAGGCAAACACGATCTGCATCTTTTTGCTGGAATCTGCCATATTGTCTCCCATGTTGCAATTCGAGAATAGCCGCCTGGCGCTAACCGGGCGGCTATTCTACTTGTTACGAGCGATGTTGCGGTGCCAACGTTAACGTACGATGGTGGTGTCGGAAGTTAACGGAGCCTTGCCCAGCACCAGGATGTTCTCGGGCGTGCCGCGAAGCTCGGTGTTGGTGGGAACCACGTTGTTTTTGTCCAGAATGGCGTTCTCGACGCGGGCGCCGCTCTTGATGATGCAGCTCTGGTTGATGATCGAGTTGGTCACCGAAGCACCCTCCTCGACCACGACGCCGCGCGACAGGATCGAGTTGCGCACGGTGCCCTTGATGATGCAGCCGGCCGAGATGATCGAGTTGCACGCGTGGCTGCCGGTCGCATAGCGCGAAGGCGGCACGTCGTGAGCCTTGGTCAGGATCGGGCGCTTGGGGTCAAAGAGCTGGTCGGCCACGGTCTGGTCGAGCAGGTCCATGCTACGGCGATACAGCGACTTCTCGCTAAACACGCCCACGACCTCGCCCTTGTACTCGTAGCTGCACACATCGATGTTGCCAAAGTCGCCCTGGAGTGCCTCGAGCAGGTCCAGATAGTCGGCGGCCTGGTAATGGTCGATGATCTCGAGGAGCGTCTCGCGGTTGACGATGCAGCAGTCCATGGAGGCGTTGTCGCCGTACGCGACGCCGGCGCTCACGCCCGTCAGGCGGCCGTTCTCGTTAATCTCGAGTTTGGTCTCGTCTTCGACATTGCGCGTGGCCTTGCAGTACACCACAGTCATCTGGGCACCGGAGTTCTCGTGCGCCTCGATGATGGTGTTGAGGTCCATGTTAAAGATGATGTTGGTGCCCATCATCACGACATAGGGCTTCTCCGAGCGCTGGAACAGCGTCTTGTTGGAGATGATGTCGCGCAGCAGGAAGCGCATGCCGCCCTTGGTGGTGCCATACGCGTTGCCGGGCACCATGAACAGGCCGCCCTTTTTGCGGTCGAGGCCCCAGTCCTTGCCCGAGCCCACGTGGTCGATCAGCGAGCGGTAGTTGCCCGGCATGACGACGCCGACGGTCTTAATGCCGGCATTCATCATGTTGGACAGCGGAAAGTCGATCAGGCGGTAGCGGCCCAAAAACGGAACGGACGCGATGGGGCGGTCCTTGAGCAGCACGCTGCCGTAGGTCGAAGAGTAGTTAGCGGTGATGTAACCGATGGCCTTGCGATTGATCATCGGATCATTCCCCCTTCCCGATAACGACGTCATTTCCAACGACGGCCGTATCCTTGGTGGTATCGACAGAGCCGAGCTTCACGCCCTCTTCGACCGTGGAGTTCTCGCCCAAAATAGCGCGGCAGATGTGTGCGCCGCTCTTAACGTGCGCACCCGGCAGCAGCACGGAGTCCTCGACCACGGCACGCTCCTCGATGATGACATCGGTCGAAAGGATCGAGTGGCGAGCGGTGCCGTAGATCTTGCAGCCGTTGGAGACCAGGCAGTCGTCCAGGCGACCATCCGGACCAATGTAGTGCGGCGGACGCGTGGTGATGTTGGACATGATGGGGAAGTGCTTGTCGAACAGATCGAACTCGGGGTTGTTGCCCAGCAGGTCCATCGAGGTCTCATGGAAGCTGGCGATGGTGCCGACGTCCTTCCAAAAGCCGTGGAACTCATAGCTGTACAGGCGCTTGCCCTCGCCGAGCAGCTTGGGGATGATGTCCTTGCCAAAGTCGTGGCTCGAGCGCTGGTCCAGAGCGTCCTCTTCGAGCGCCTCGATCAGTACGTCGGCCGAGAAGATATAGATGCCCATGGACGCGAGGTTCGAATCGGGCTTATCGGGCTTCTCGGTGAACTTGGTGATGCGGCCGTCCTCGGGGTCGGTGGTCAGGATGCCAAAACGGCTGGCCTCCTCCCACGGCACGGGCATAACGCTCACCGTGAGGTCGGCGTTGTTCTCAATGTGCGTCTTGAGCATCTTGCGGTAGTCCATGCGATACAGGTGATCACCCGAAAGAATCAGGACGTACTTGGGGTCGTTGGCCTTGATGTAGTCGAGGTTCTGCGTAATGGCGTCGGCCGTGCCCGCATACCAGGCACCGCCGGTCTGCGTCTCGTACGGCGGCAGGATCGACACGCCACCGTCGCGGCTGTCCAGATCCCACGCCTCGCCAGAGCCCACGTAGGCATGCAGCAAGTAGGGGCGATACTGCGTCAGAACGCCCACCGTGTCGATGCCCGAGTTGGAGCAGTTGGAGAGCGAAAAGTCGATAATGCGGAACTTGCCACCAAAGCTAACCGCCGGCTTGGCGATCTTTTGGGTGAGTGCCCCCAATCGGCTGCCCTGTCCTCCTGCGAGGAGCATCGCGATGCATTCTTTCTTACTCATCGATTTCTCCTTCTGTCATCGATGTTTCTAACCCATTAGCGACGGACGCGGCGCTCGGTCGCGTCCGTCGAATAATGCCGTGCGGCAAAGGGAGCTCGCGGCCTTTACGCGTGCCAGATCTCGTCGCGATACTCGCGAATGGTACGGTCGCTCGAGAACCAGCCCGAAGAGGCGGTGTTGAGCAGCGCCTTGCGGTTCCAGGTCTCCTGGTCGCCGTAGCTGTTCGTGAGCTTCTCCCACGCATCCACGTAGCTGCGGAAGTCGGCCATGACCAGGTCGGGATCGTTGTTGTTCATGAGCTCGTTGTAGATGCTCTCGAAGTTGCCCGAAAGACCCGCAAAGGTGGTGTCCTTGAGCTCGTCCATCACGCGGCCCAGACGCTCGCGATCGTTGTTGAGCGTATCCCACGCAAAGTAGCCGTTGGATGCCCAGAGCTGCTCGACCTCGGGGGCGGTCAGGCCAAAGATGGCCTCGTTCTCGCGGCCGGCCAGGTCGGCGATCTCGATGTTGGCGCCGTCGAGGGTGCCCAGCGTAATGGCGCCGTTCATCATGAGCTTCATGTTGGACGTGCCCGAGGCCTCCTTGCCGGCGGTGGAGATCTGCTCCGAGATCTCGGCGGCAGGGTAGATGAGCTGGGCGTTGCTCACGCGGAAGTTGGGGATAAAGCAGACCTTCATGACCTCGTTGACGCGGGCATCGTTGTTGATGACGTCGGCAACGGAGTTAATGAGGCGGATGGTCTCCTTGGCAAAGGTGTAGCTCGAGGCAGCCTTGCCACTAAAGATGAAGGTCGTCGGCGTCACGTGGAAGTTGGGATCGGCAATGCGACGGTTGTAGATGTCCATCACCTTCATGATGTTCATGAGCTGGCGCTTATAGGCGTGGAAGCGCTTTACCTGGACATCGAAGACGGTGTTGGGGTCGATAACCAGACCGGTCTCGGCCTTGACGTAGGCGGCCAGACGCTCCTTGTTGGCGCGCTTGGAGGCACCAACGGCCTTCAGGAACTCGGTGTCGTTCTGGAAACTTTTAAGCTTCTCCATCTCATAGGCGTCCTTGAGCCAGCCATCGCCAATGGCCTCGGTCACGAGCTTGGCATAGGTGGGGTTGGCCTCGGCAAAGAAGCGACGGTGCGAGATGCCGTTGGTCTTGTTGTTGAACTTCTCGGGCGTGAGGGCATAGAAGTCTTTGAGCACGATGTTCTTGATGATGTCGGAGTGGATCTTGGCAACGCCGTTGACGCTGTGGCTGCAGATCACAGACAGGTTGGCCATGCGAATCTCGCCGTCCCACAGGATGGCGGTCTGGCGCAGACGCTCCTGCCAGCCCTCCTTCGTGGTGTCGAACGACTCGTGCCAACGACGGCTGATCTCGTCGATGATCTGGTACACGCGGGGGAGGAGCTTGGAGAACGTGCCGATAGGCCACTTCTCCAAGGCCTCGGGCAGGATGGTGTGGTTGGTGTAGCTCACGACCTGCGTCACGATGTTCCAGGCGTCATCCCACTCGAGCTTCTTCTCGTCGATGAGGATACGCATGAGCTCGGGGCCGCACATGGCGGGGTGGGTATCGTTGGTGTGGATGGCTACAAACTGCGGCAGCAACTCCCAGTTCGCGCCGTGCTCCTTCTCAAAGGTGTCGAGCAGGCTGTAGATGCCGGCCGAAACAAAGAGGTACTCCTGCTTCAGGCGCAGCAGACGGCCGTGCTCGCCGGCGTCGTTGGGGTAGAGAATGGCGCTGATGGCCTCGGCCTCAGCGCGCTCGGCATCGGCCAGAGCATAGTCGCCGCGGTTGAAGGCCTCCAGGTCAAAGTGCTCCTCGACCGGCTCGGCGGCCCAGACGCGCAGCTTGTTGACGGTCTCGCCGGCATAGCCCACAACGGGGATGTCGTAGGGGACGGCCAGGATGTCCTGCGTGTCCACCGTGCGGTAGAACGTGCGGCCGTTCTCCTCAAAGCCCTCGACGCGGCCGCCAAACTTAATGGTCACGGCCTTATCCTGACGACGGACCTCCCAGGGATAGCCGTGGGTGAGCCACTCGTCGGTGGCCTCGACCTGGCTGCCGTTGACGATCTCCTGCTTAAACAGACCGTAACGGTAGCGCATGCCGTTGCCGTAGCCGGCGATGCCCTCGGCTGCCATGGAATCCAAGAAGCATGCGGCCAGGCGGCCCAAGCCACCGTTGCCCAGCGCCGGATCGGGCTCCTGGTTCTCGATGACGGACAGATCAAAGCCCATGTCGTCGAGCGCCTCGGCGACCATGTCGCGCACGCCAAAGTTGAGCAGGTAGTTGTCGAGCAGGCGGCCGATCAAAAACTCGATCGAGAAGTAGTACACGCGCTTTTTGCCCTCGGCGGTGACGCGGGCGTCACTCTTGGTGGCAACGGTGCGCGCCTTCTCGGCCACGAGCTTGGCCAGGGCGTTAAAGCGGTCGAGGTCGCTGGCGGCCTCGACGCTCTTGCCGCTGATGCTCATGACGGCATCGCGATAGAGCTCGGTAAACTCCTGCTTGTTGTCGAAGATCTTATTCATACGTTCCTTTCCCCCGGGGATGTTTCTCCCGGAACGGTTATGACATGTATCCTACGCCCCCGCGGGGCGGTTAATTACAGCTGTAACGGTTTTGTTACGCATCCTTGGCAGACGGCTTAACAGAAGCAGACTTGGCCTTGGTAGCGGCCTTTTTGGCAGCCGGTTTCTTGGCTGCGGCCTTAGCAGCGGGCTTTGCGGCAGCCTTGGCCTTGGCCTTGGTCGTCGTGGCCTTCGCCTTAGCCGGAGCCTTCTTGGCAGCCGCAGGCTTGGGCTTCACCGAGGACGCCCGCTTGCGCGTCGCCTTCTTGGGCTCCTCGACCACAGGCGGCTTATAGCTGCTGGGGCCGCGGCGCTTAAGCACCACGCCAGCCAGCCCGGGCACCTTAATCTCGATGGAGTCCATCTGCCCGTTCCAGGGATAGGGCTCGCTCGAGCAGGTGTAGGGCTCCTTGCCGGCATAGCCGCTGCCGCCAAACTCGGGACGGTCGGAATCGAAGATGACCTCCCAGTCACCCTCGCGCGGCACGCCAACACGGAAGCTCTCGTAGCTCGCCGGGTCAAAGTTGATCAGGATCACCAGATCGTCATCGACGTCCTCGCCCTGGCGCACAAAGCTCACGATGGACTGCTTGGAGTTGTCCGCGTCAATCCAGGTAAAGCCGTCGTCGGTGTAGCCGCGCTCGTACAGGGCGGGCTCGGCGGTGTACAGGTGGTTGAGCGCCTTGATAAACGCCTGATGATGACGGTGGGTCTCGTACTCCTCGGTCAGGAACCACTGGATGGACTCGTAGTAGCGCCACTCAATAAACTGGCCGATCTCGTTGCCCATAAAGTTGAGCTTGGCACCGGGGTGCGTCATCTGGTAGAAGGCGAGCGTGCGCAGGCCGGCAAACTGACGCCACCAGTCGCCCGGCATACGGCCGATCAGCGAGCATTTACCGTGGACGACCTCGTCGTGGCTCAGCGGGCAAATAAAGTTCTCGGTAAAGGCATACATGATGGAGAACGTGAGCAGCCCGTGGTTGCCGGGGCGCCACGGAAAATCGGTCTGCATGTAGTGCAGGGTGTCGTTCATCCAGCCCATGTCCCACTTGTAGTGGAAGCCCAGGCCGCCGTCCTGCGGCGGGTAGGTCACGAGCGGCCACGCGGTGGACTCCTCGGCCATCATCATCACGTCGGGGAAGTGCGCCTCCACAGCGCAGTTGACCTGACGGATAAACGCGCTGGCGTCCAGGTCCTCCTCGGTACCGTACTTGTTGAACTTCTTTTGGCCGGGATCATCGATGCCAAAGTTGAGGTACAGCATGCTGGATACGCCATCCATGCGAATGCCGTCAACATGGAAGTTCTCGAGCCAATACAGTACGTTGGAGACCAAGAAGGAGCGGACCTCGCCACGGGCGAAGTCGAACTTGTGCGTGCCCCAGTTGGGGTGAATCTCGTGCTCAAACAGCATGTGGCCGTTAAAGGTGGCAAGGCCGTGGGAGTCGGCGCAAAAACCGCCGGGCACCCAGTCCATGATCACGCCGATGCCTGCCTCGTGGCATGCATCGATAAAGTGCATGAGCTGCTGCGGGTTGCCGTAGCGCGACGTGGCGGCATAGTAGCCGGTCGTCTGGTAGCCCCAAGAGCCATCGAAGGGATGTTCCATAAGTGGCATGACCTCGATATGTGTGTAGCCCATGTCGCGCACGTAGTCCACGAGCTCCACCGACAGGTCGTCGTAAGTGTAGAACTCGCCGCGTTGCGCGGGGAAGGGATCCATGGGGCCGGGGTAGTTGCCGTACTCGTCCGGCTCGCCCTGCGGTGCGTCGCCATGGCGCTTCCACGAGCCAATATGCACCTCGTAGATGTTAAGGGGCTGTGACATGTGGTTATGGCCGGCACGGTGCTTGAGCCATGCGGCGTCGTTCCACTTGTAGCCATCGAGGGTCCACAGCACGCTCGCCGTTCCCGGAGGGCACTCGGCCTTAAAGGCATACGGATCGGCCTTGTAGAGCTTCTCACCCTCGTTGGTCTCGATAAGGTATTTATAGAGCTGGCCCTGCTCGGCGCCAGGAATAAAGCCTTCCCAAATAGCGCTCGTATGCACGGGCACCAGCGGGTTGGCTTCTTCATCCCAGTCGTTAAATTCGCCAATGACATGCACGCTCTTTACATCGGGCGCCCAAACGCAAAAGCGCCAGCCGCGCGTACGGTTCTGCGTGTCGGGGTGCGCGCCCATCTTTTCCCAGCTGCGCTCCCACGTGCCGATGCCAAATAGATAGACATCGTCCTTGGTGAGCTCCGGTGCGTGCGGGGCGGCTTTACGGGTTGCGGGCTTTTTAGCCGTTGGCTTTAGCTTTGTATCGCTCACGTTTGATCCCATCATGACGCGGCAGCGTGTTGCCTTGGTGACTAGATGCGAAAGGTCCAAGGCTGCACGAATCGAAGGGACGGCGATAGTTCTATGATTCGTTCCACCTCGCGTGCTCGGTGGAACTTTCGGCACGAAATACGATAACACCTGTTCGTTACTTTTATGGAGAAAAGTGGATTTGCGGAGGTGTTTAATCGGCGAGCGCCATGTTTAGACCACTGGCAGAATTGCGATGGTAAAACTCTTGACAGTTTTACCAATTAGAGTTTCAAGATTGTTAGTTTGACGTTTGGTAAAACGTTTTTAGCAGGTTGTTTACCATTTGACATCGAAAGGTTCGTTTATGTCCCAGACCGCCGCCCACAATGTCGCTTTTATTTTCGATTGCGACGGCACACTGGTTAATAGCACCCCTGTTTGGGCGTATGCCCAGCCCGAGTTATTGCACCGCCACGGTGTTGACGTGACGGTCGACGATTTTGCCCAGTTTGAGCATTTGTCGCTCGAGGACGAGTGCCAGGCCTACCACGACACCTGGGGCATTGGAGCGAATGGCGAGGAGCTGTATCGCGAGCTGAGCGACATTCTGATCGATGGCTACTCTAAGGTGCCGTCACGCGAGGGTCTGCTGACGTTTTTGGAGCAGGCGAAGGCGGCCGGCATTGCCATGTGCGTTGCCACGTCCACGCCGGCCGAGCTGGTTAAGTCTGCGCTAGTGGGAGCCGGGCTCGACGCGTATATGGAGTTTGTTACCACGACGGGTGAGGCGGGACGCTCCAAGCAGTTCCCCGACGTATACGAGCTTGCGCTGCGCCGCCTTGAGGAGCGCCATGGGCACAAGTTTGAGCGCACATGGGTGTTTGAGGACGCCGTCTTTGGCCTAAAGAGTTCTGGCACCGCCGGCTTTAAGCGTGTAGGCATCTATGACCCGCATGGCCGTATGGAGCGCGACAAGGTTCGCGACAACTGCGATATCTTTATCGACAGCTATGAAGACCTGGATCTGGATCGCGTGCTTTCGTTTGAGGGGTAGGCGAGGGCTGTGGCTTGCAAAGTATTAGTGGCGTGCGGCTCGCCCGTGGTGGCGAGCGCGGATTTGCTGCGTAGGCTAGCAGGGGAGTGCGACCACGTTGTCGCCGTGGACCGCGGGCTCGACGCGCTGTTGAGTGCTGGCCTGGGCTGCGACGTTTATGTGGGGGATGCCGACACGGTGAGCGATGCGGGTCGTGCGTTAGTCGATGCCGCCACCGACTTTGAAGTTGAACGCCACGACCCCTATAAGGACTATACAGATCTGGCTCTGGCGCTCGATTCCGTCCGCCGTCGCTGGCCGGGTGCCGAAGTGGTAGCAACCTGCGCCACCGGCGGCCGCCCCGACATGGCCCTAAGCGTCCTAGGCTTACTAGCCAACTACAAAGACGCCCCCGTCTGGATTGCAGAGGACGAGACCACGGCCCGCATTCTGCACGAAGGCGAATCCTGGACCATTGAGAATGCAACTGGCAAAACCTTCTCCATAATCGCAATCGCCCCCAACACCGAGGTAAGCGAACACGGCCTAGAATGGGAGCTAGACCACAGCCCCCTGGGCCTGTTGGCCGACACGGGCATCAGCAACGTCGTCAGGTCAACAGCCACAATCCAAGTCCACACCGGCACCGCCATCGCGTACCTCTACAAGTAAGGGCCATCCCAGGAAAACCCGTAAGAAATAGTTTCAACAAAAACCTCTTGCATCAAGCTAAACATTCCCCTATAGTACTACCTAGTCACGGGGGCGTAGCTCAGCTGGGAGAGCGCTTGACTGGCAGTCAAGAGGTCAGGGGTTCGATCCCCCTCGTCTCCACCCGAGCATTGAATGAGGCTCCAACGCAAGTTGGGGCCTTTTTTCATAT
>CABUEK010000034.1:0-17274 GCA_902490565.1 uncultured Collinsella sp.
CCGTTCCGGGCAAGCCCGCCGCTCCCATTACCGATGTCGACACGGGCATTGCCGCGCAGACGATGATGCTCGCCGCCCGCAGCGCCACGCCCGAGGTGGCAGCCTGCATTTTCAAGGCCTTTACGCCCCACGCGATCGATGCCATGGGGCTCGATAACGACAAATATGAGCTCAAGCTGATCATGGCGTTTGGCGTTCCGGCCGAGACACAGGTGATCGATGCGATCGATTCCAACCCCGACGGCTCCATCAATTATTGGCGCGACGAGGCGCGGGTGCACCACGTACCCAAGCGTCCGCTTGCCGACGTGCTGCTGTAGTTGTGCGTCGTTGCGGCGCAATCCGGCGGTAAACCACCACAAAGGTACCTGTCCCCTTTGCGGTGGTGCGAGGGGAGGACGTGTGGCAGATTTGTATTTGGTGCGGCATGGGCAGACTGAGCTCAATGTGCAGAACATTTTGCAGGGTGGGCACGATTCGCCGCTTACGGCGCGCGGGCGCGAGCAGGCGCTGGCGACGCGCGCGGCGTTTGAGGCGCGTGGCGTGACCTTTGACCGTGTGTATTCCTCGCCGTTGGGCCGGGCGCGGCATACGGCTGAGCTAATTGCTGGTGAGGGCTGCTCGATAGAGCTGGTCGATGACCTGCGCGAGTGGCATTTGGGCTCGCTGGAGGGTACATCAAATCGCGAGATGCCGCCGCAGCCCTGGGGTGATTATCCGGTGGCCTTTGGTGGCGAGTCTGAAGGCGAGCTCCAGTCGCGCATGGTCGCGGCGCTGTCCCACATCATGGCCAGGCCGCAGCACGACTGTGTGCTGGCAGTCTCCCACGGCTCTTCCTGCCAGGAGTTTCTTGAGTATGTGACTGGCAGGGGAGAGCTACCCGACAACGGTGCCGTGCTTCATTTTGGCTATTGCGACGGTGCGTTTTCGCTCCTTGATTGGTAACGAACGAAAGGACCCCTATGAATAAAGATCTGTATCTGGTCCGTCATGGACAGACGATATTCAACCTTAAGCGTATCATTCAGGGGTGGAGTGACTCGCCGCTTACGCAGTTGGGTTGCGACCAGGCGGCGCGCGCCGGCATGTTTTTACGTGCGCGCGGCATTGAGCCCGATCATGCCTACACCTCCACGCTTCATCGCACCGAGCAGACTATCGCCAACCTGTGGCCGGGCTTGGCGTACGAGCGCCTGGACGGTCTGCGCGAGTGGTTCTTTGGCGACTTTGAGGCCGAGCGCGTGATGCTTATGCCCGAGCGCCCGTGGCGCGATTTCTATCGTCAGTTTGGCGGCGAGGGCCAGATGCAGGTGCGTGAGCGCATGGTGGCGACGCTGACCGAGCTTATGCGACGTCCGGACCACGAGTGCGTGCTCGCGGTGAGCCACGGCTCGGCTATCAAGGAGTTTTTGGACCACGTGCGGGGCGCGGCGGCAGACGAGCGCGAACGCGTGCCGGGCAACTGCTCGGTGCTGCACTTTGCGTTTGACGACGAATCCGACACGTTTGAGCTGATTGAGATTTTTACGCAGGAGGATTACGCACGCGAGCTGGGCCTTGAACCGCTTGTGGCTACTGCAGGTCCGCAGCGCGGATAACGCGAGCGTGGCGGCTCGGGTCGCCGGCATAACTTCTCGACGCAAAAGGGGCGGAGATGCATGTACCTGCTGCATCTCCGCCCCCTGTTTGTTGAGCTGCCGATTTTTGTGCTGCGCGGTCTGGTCTTGCTAGAACCGCGCGACTTGGTGCGTGAGCAGACCCGTCGGAACCTGCGGTGCGCCGCCGCTGACCTGCGCAGCGGGGAAGAGCGCGGCAACGGTAAAGTTGAACGGCTCCTTGCCGGTGTACGTTCCGGCGGAACGGGCCTCATCGGCCAGGAGCTGTGATACCCCGACTAGTGCGCCAGCGTAGGCAGGGTCGTCGGCCAGTACCGGCTCCGGCGCCTGGTCGAGCATGGCACGGATGGCGCCGACGGCGTCCTCGCGCTTAACCTCCCACACGCGGTGTGTAATGCCCGCAGGATCGGTGACGGCGTAGAGCGAGGCGCCCTCTTTGGCGGCGCCCAGGATGATATCCATGACGGGCGAGGCCTCGTAGGCGAGCGTTACGGGACGGGGCTGTACCTTGAGGTCGGCGAATGCGCGCGCAGCGGCGGCCGTATCGGCGGCAACCGCGCCAGCGCACCAACCGGGCAGATCGCCACAACGCCCGTCACGCGCCCCGGCTCCCCCGAGCATTCGTACACGTAATACGCCGCACCCGGGTCCTTGAGCATCAGGCCATCGGCAATGGCTCCGCGCAGAGCATCGTTGCCGCTCAGGATGCTGCCCATTGCGGGCAACGCCTCGAGCACGCGGTCCTGAGCCGGGCGGATGCAGGGAAACGGAAGTGCTTTCATGGGCGGTCCTAACGCACGAGTTGGTTTGTTCGCGGCTTATTATGCCCCAACTTGCCCATTCGCGTCCCAGAGCACGTTATCGGCGAGCGCGATGAGCACGTTCTGACAGCGAACGATATCGGCGTGGGGCACATATTCGTTGGGCTTGTGCGCGAGCGCGAGCGACCCGGGACCGTAGCTCATGCAATTGCGGTTACCTGTCTTGCCGGCAATGACGGCGGTGTCGGTGTAGCCGGTAAAGAAGCCGACGGTTGTGTCCGCGTCCGTCACGTCATCGGCGGCACGCTTGAGCGCTGCTAGAAGGGGAGAGTTCGGGTCGCGCTCGATGGCGGGGCGGTCGCCCGTCACGGTGTAGCTGCCATGGCAACCGGGAATGGCGGCTTTGGCGACGGCGATGGCCTGCTCTACCATGCGCTTCGCGGCTGCCGTATCGGTCGGCGGAGTCAGGCGCATATCGACCCAGACCTTGGCGCGGTCGGGCACGACATAGGGGCGATATCCGCCCTCAATTTGGCCAAACGTGATGGTCGAAGACCCCAGCTCATCATGCTCGGGCAGCGCTGCGAACGCATGGCGCAGCGCGCAGACGGCCTCGGCCATGGCGGCGACGGCATCGGCGCCCTTCCAAGGCTGGCTCGCGTGTGCCGTCACGCCAGCCATTTCAATCTCGAACCACGTACGCCCCTTGTGCGCCACCTGGATCTGTCCGTCGGTGGGCTCGGTGTCCAGCACCCATTCGCGCGAACCGACCCAGCCGGCATCGATGGCTGCCTCGGAGCCTCGCATAAAGTCCTCTTCGTCGACCGAGCAGATGAGCGAAAAGCCGCGGCGGGGTAGCGCGCCATCCGCCGCCACGCGCTCGAGCGTATGGACCAGTGCGGCAATGGCGCAGGCCAGGCCACCCTTCATGTCGCAGGCGCCACGGCCATAGAGTTTGTCGTTACGCACAACCGTCCCGAGCGGCGGAATGTCCGCGTCCCAGCCATCGCCCAGCGTAACGGTATCCATATGGCAGATATAGACGAGTCGCGGCTCGTCGCTTTGGCCCGGCACGGTGACCATAAGGTTGCGGCGCCCGGGGAGTACTTCGAGCTCTGCAATCTGCACGGCATCGAGTACCGGATGGCTCAGCTGCGCCAACTGTTCCTCAACCAACGCTTTGATATAGCGTTCAATCTCGCCCTCATACGCACCTGGGTCGGAACTGTCGATCCGCACGAGTCCTTGCGTAAGCCGCCAAGCAAAATCTGTATCAACCATAGGCACCTCACAGATAGTTAGGTCAACATACAGATTGTATGCCAAGAAGCGGCTCGGTGCATTTAATGGAGTGCTCACAGAAACGGGGGCGCCTCTCATGCGAAAGGCGCCCCCGCGGGCATTCAATGTCAGTGACGGGCAGGCCACATGGGGAACTGCCCGTCAGATCAGCCGGCGCTATTTGATCACGCGCACGCGATACATCGACGGAATCTGCTTGAGCGCCTCGATGGTGCTGCTGTCCAGGTGCTCGTCGGTGTCGAACATGGTGTAGGCGTTCTCGCCAGCGGACTCGTTGGTCATGCGCTGCACGTTGGCGTTGTCCTTGGCGAGAATGGCCGTGATCTGGCCGATCATGTTGGGCACGTTGGCATGCAGGCAGGCAATGCGGCTTGCGGCGCGCGCCTTGCCCATGCTGCAGGCGGGGTAGTTGACGCTGTGCGCGATGTTGCCGTTTTCCAGGTAATCCTTGAGCTCGCTGATGGCCATGTCGGCGCAGTTGGCCTCGGCCTCGCCGGTGCCGGCGCCCGAATGCGTGGTGATAAACGTGTTGGGCATCTTGACGGTCTTGAGCGTGGCAAAGTCGCAGCTAAACCAGCTGAGCTTGCCCGCGCGCAGGGCGGCGTCGACGGCGTCCTCGTCAATGATGGTCTCGCGCGCGTAGTTGATGAGCACGGCGTCCGGGGCCAGCAGGTCGATCTGCTCGGTGCTGATCATGCCGATGGTATCGGCCTTGCTGGGCACGTGCACGGTGAGGTAGTCGCAGCCGCGGCACAGATCCTCGAGCGTGCCCACGCGCTGCACCTCGCGGCTCAGCACCCACGCGTGCTCGACGGAAATGAACGGATCGTAGCCGTAAACGTCCATGCCCAGGTCGACACAGGCGTTGGCGACCTTGGAGCCTACGTTGCCCAGGCCGATGACGCCGATGCGCTTGCCCTTGAGCTCGCGGCCCACAAAGGCCTTCTTGGCTTTTTCGGCATCGACCTGGATCTCGGGGTCGTCGGCGTTGTCGCGCACCCAGTTCATCGACTGCACGACGCCGCGGCTCGAAAGCACCAGCATGCCCAGGACGAGCTCCTTGACGGCGTTGCTGTTGGCACCGGGAGAGTTAAAGACGACGACGCCCTTTCTGGCGTACTCCTCGACGGGGATGTTGTTGACGCCGGCGCCGCAGCGGGCGATGGCGCGGATGCCCTCGGGCAGCTCGTGGCCGTGCAGGTCGGTGGAGCGCATCAGAATAGCGTCGGCCTCCTCGGCGGTGCCCACAAACTCGTAGCCCTCGCCAAATTCGACTTTGCCGTCCTTGGTAATGTCGTCGATGGTTTTAATCTTGCGCATGAAAAACTCCTTAGCGGATTTGTTTATAACAAGTGGTTTGAAGTGGCTGGTCGGCCCGCTCGTTGCGGGCTAGTTAGATCGCGGACTCAAACTATGCTGCGCTTCGAAGTCCTTCATATACGAGGCCAGTGCCTGCACGTCTTCCATGGTGACGGCGTTGTACACGCTGGCGCGCATGCCGCCGACGAGACGATGACCCTTGACGTTTTGGATCTGGTGCTCTGCCGCGCCCGCAACGAAGGCCGCGTCGAGTTCGGCATCGCCGGTACGGAAGGTGACGTTGGCGATGGAGCGGCTATCGGCCTGCGCGGTGCCATGGAACAGCTCGCTGAGCTCGAGTAGATCATAGAGCAGGTTGGCCTTGGCCCAGTTGCGCTCGGCCATGGCGGCAAGTCCGCCGGTCTCCTCGACCCAGTGGAACACCTTGCCGCACACGTAGATGCCAAAGGTGTTGGGCGTGTTGAGCATGGAGCCCTTGGCGGCTTGGGTCTTAAGGTCCATGTACTGCGGCGTCTGCGCACAGGCCGGACCTTCGGCGATAAGGTCGTCGCGCACGATGACCACGGTCACGCCCGCGGCGCCGGCGTTTTTCTGCGCGCCGGCGTAGATGAGCCCGTAGCGCTCAACGTCGAGCGGCTGCGACAGAAAGCAGCTCGAGACATCGGCGACCAGCGGCACGTCGCCGCAATTGGGCAGCTCGTGGTACATGGTGCCAAAGATGGTGTTGTTCTGGCAGATGTAGACGTAGTCGAGCCCGTCGCCCGCAGCCTCGGCGGCAATACGCGCGTTGATGTCGGCCATGTCGGGGATGCGGTCGAAGTTGGTGTCTTCGGAGCTCGCGAGCAGCACGGCCTCGCCGTACTTGGCGGCCTCCTTGTACGCCTTGTTGGCAAAGTTGCCGGTCACGACGTAGCCGGCGCGGCCGCGGCGCATGAGGTTCATGGGGATGCCCGCAAACTGCAGCGTGGCGCCGCCCTGCAAAAACAGGACGCGGTAGTTGTCGGGGATGCTCAGCAGACGGCGCAGGGTTGCCTCGGCGTCGTTGATAATCTGCTGGTACATGCTAGATCGATGGCTCATCTCGAGCACGGACATGCCGCAACCGCGGTAGTCCATCATCTCGTCGGCGATCTCGGCGAGCACGCTTGTAGGCAGCGCGGCCGGGCCAGCTGAGAAGTTGTGCACACGTGCCATCTTCTAGTTCCCCTCGTAGTCGTTTGAACGTTCGGGATACTTTAGCACAGTGGAGCGTCAGGCGCGACCGAATCACAGCAAAACCCGAGTGCGCCGCTATGATTTACAGGATGGTTATATGGGGGAGGGGTGCTTTACTCCTCGGGCAAATCCAAATCTGCGAGCGAAGGCATGAGGTTCTCTAGGCGCTTGATTTCTTCGTCGCAAATTAGCTACCCCCCTGGCCGCTACGACGCGAGCGTGGCGATGACGGCTTCGTCGCCGGCGTATATTAGGGTGTTGCCATCGGGAATGATCGTTTGGCCGTCGCGCTTGAGCATCACTACAATAAACGGATGCTTGCCTTGCGGCACGTCGCGCAGGCGCTGACCGGCCAGGCGACCGTGGGGCGTCACGGTGACCTCGCGCAGGGTAACCTCGGCACGCTCTTCGAACGTTGGGGCGGCCATCACCAGCAGATCGCCTTCCTGGATCACGGTGTCGCCATTGGGCAGTACCGGATGCGCCCCGTCGCGCAGCACCAGGACCACGAGCATGTCCGTCGCGCTGCCAATGTCCGCGAGCGAGCGTCCGGCAAACGGATGGCCAGCGCCCACCTTGAGCTTTACAAACGACATGCCGTCCTCGTCGCGGTAGTCGTTAAAGGTGCGGCGCACGTCGCCGGTCGCATCGATCATATCGAGCTTCTTCGCCACCGCCGGCAGCAGCGAGCCCTGCACCACGATGCTCGACGCGGCAATCACAAACACCAGGTCAAATAGGTCGTGTCCGCCGGGAACGCCGGCCACCACGGCAAAGAGACTAAAGACGACCGAAGCTGCTCCGCGCAGGCCCGCCCAGCTTACGAGCGCGACCTGGCTGGGATTCGTCTTAAAGGGCGCTAGGAGCACGCCGACGGCGATGGGGCGGCTCACGAAGAGCATGAACGCCATGAGCGCCAGGCCCGGCAGCAGCATCTGCGGCAGGCGTGCGGGCGTTACGAGCAGGCCGAGCAAGAAGAAGATGGTCATCTCTGCCATCTCGGTGAGGGTGTCGAAGAAGTGCGCCATCTCGACCTTACCGGTGATGTCGCTTGCGCCCAGCACAATGCCTGCAAGGTATACGGCCAAAAAGCCGTTGCCGCCCAGGTAGCTCGGCAGCGCGTAGGCGACGATGGCCACGGCGAACAAGAAGATGGTCTGCGCGCCTTCGGCCGTTGCGTGTGCGCGCTCAATCAGACGGCTGGATGTCCAGCCGATGGCAAGGCCCAACCCCACGCCCAGGATGATCTGCTTGGTCAGCAGCACGGGAATGTCGATATTGCCGCCCGCCGCGAGGGTCGCGAGCACGGCGGTGAGCATGTAGGCGACGGGGTCGTTGGAGCCCGATTCGACCTCGAGCAGCGAGTCGGTGCCGCCCCTCAGCGAAAGGCTGTGCTCGCGCAGAACGCTAAAGACGCTGGCCGCGTCGGTGGACGCCACGACCGATCCCAGCAGCAGGCCGCCGATCCAGTCGAAGCCCAGCACAAAGTGGGCGAACACGCCGGTGATGCCTGCGGTGATGACGACGCCGAGCGTGCTCAGCAGCACCGCCGGCGCGGCGACGGGCTTGGCGCGGTCTATGTTGGTGTTAAAGCCGCCGTAGAACATGATGAACAATAGCGCCGTGCTGCAGACGGTTTCGGTGAGTGCGTAGTCGCTAAAGTCGATATGCGCCGGGCCGTTGACGCCCAACAGCATGCCGAGCGCGATAAAGATAAGCAGGGTGGGGAAGGGGAGCTTTTTGCCGACGGGTTTGATGGTCAGGCACAAAATGATGACGAGGCCGATAAAAAGAAGGATCTGGTTCATGGATGGTGTCCGCTCCTGGGTGGTTGGCGTGGCACGGTTAGTTGTCTGCGGTTATTTGTACCCAAAGATGGTGGGTTTATGGGGTTGGATTGCGGGCGTGCGCGATATCGTCATAGACGGCTGCCGTCTTTGCCTCTGCTCGGAAACCCTTTCCAGCTTTATTGCAACGGAGTACAATGGGTAACGTTTAAGTTCAACTTGAAGTTTTAGTTGCGGCGCCGGGCTTTGGCCGCAATGCAAGGAGAGGCGTACCATGGCGATCTATGTGACATCTGATGCTCACGGGCACGTGCGTGCGCTTGACGAGGCCCTGTCTAAGATCTCGTTGGCGTCCGACGACACGCTGTACGTGCTGGGCGACATGATCGATCGCGGGCCCGATCCGGTCGGCGTTATTAAGCTCGTGCGCTCGCTGCCCAACGCTCGCGTGCTCAAGGGTAATCACGAGCAGATCATGCTCGATGCCATCATTGGCCAGGATCCGCTCGATGCCGAGACCTGGGATATCAACGGTGGCTGGACGACGCGCGAGCAGCTCAACGACATGGAATTTGACGCATACGAGGAGCTCGTGCGATGGATGGCCGCGCTGCCGCTCTACGCGGTGGCCGAGACCGAGGAGCGCCCGTATCTGCTGGTACATGCTGGAATCGAGATGAAGGCGGCGCGCGCGTTTTTGCTTGAGCATGGCGTCGATTGTGCCGATGGCGTTGGAGCGGTGGGTGCCGATCGCGAGCTGCTGCAGCAGATGCTCGCGGTGCAGTCGTCCGATGACCTGCTGTGGATTCGTCACGGCTATTGGGATGCGCCGACGGGACTGCTTTCTGCCGAGGGCGAGGGCCCGGTCGTGGTGAGCGGCCACACGCCCACGGTGTCGCTTGGGCGCTATTGCGAGGTTGGCGGCCTGGCGGGGCTCGATGAGGAGTCGGGCCGCGGGCAGATTGTGCGCCTGGGTGGCGAGGATACCGCCGGCGTGCCCGATCGCATCGATATCGACTGCGCCGCCGCCACCGGCTCCGAGTTCGGCCGCGTCGGTATCCTGCGCCTTGATGACGGCGCCGAGTTCTATGCGAATATCAACCCAGGCGAATAATCGGTGCAAAGGGTAGCTAATTTGGGACGGAGCTTTTTTGACTACTTTCGGAGAATAGCGCCTTCTTGCTCGGTAAGCGCGAGAAATGAGGAGCGTCTGCGTCCTCGGCAGTGCGAAAATGCTCGAAAAACCGTCGCAACGGAGTCAAACGACGTTGCGACGGTTCTTTTTTGGCTGCCCGCTGGCTAAGTGAGTAGACTTTTTTGGAAATGCCGAGCAGCCGGCAAATTTGCCTCAACAAAACCGCAGGTCACTGACTTGTGTTTTGCCGGTGTGGTCAGGGATTCGGCAAAAGTCTACTCACTTAGTTTTGCGTGTCGCAAATCGTCCGCAACGAGACCCCCATTGCGCCAATTAGGCGCCGTACGGGTTGCGGTCGCGCTCGATGCGTTGGCGGATGTGGGCGTATTCGATAATCAGCAGCACCAGGAGTAGGGCCATGATGGCTAGGTAGCTCACCACGGCGCCCATCAGACCCAGCAGGTTGATCAGGATCACCGGCAGCACCACGCTTACGGCGAAGCAGATCAGGTAGACCTTGGTGACGTCGCCGGCATGGCGCAGCACCGTGATGATGGCGTAGATAAAATCGATGGCCGCGGTGACGCCGCCGGCGACGACCATCAGCAGCGCCAGCGTACGGTAGCGCTCAAAGCTGAGACCGTACATAAAGCTCATGAGGGGAATACCGGGACCTGCCATAAATGCGGCGCACGCTCCGGTAATGACCACGATCAGTGCCATAACGGCAACAATAATCAGGTCAAAGCGATGACGCTTGCGAGGATTAGCCCAAATGCTCGACAAGCGCAGGAGCTGTGGTTTATAGACAAATCCAATGCTCAACAGAATAGCCTGAGCTGGAAAAAAGAGGGCATTAAAGTACAGCTGATACTTGTAGGCCAGCGTGCCTTCCATCACGAACTTGGGCATGCTCTCGATAAGGTTGAACAGGAACAGCGCGCTAAAAAGCGGGGCGCACTGGATAAACAGGTGACCGACCTCGCGCAGGCTCACGCGGCGCGATTTTTCGGTTTCGAGCAGGGCGAGCGGCGCGGTGACCAGCACGAGCGAGGCGATCGCGGCGATGCCCATGGCCATGGCGGCGATGGGCATGCTGCGCGTGAGGAACAGTGCCACGCTAAAGACCGCGATGACGCCGACGGATCGTAGCGTTTGGCTTATGCCGGCCAGGTAGAGTTTGTCGGCCTGCTGCAGGCGGCCCTCGTACACGTCGGCAATGCCGTCGATCACCTTATACAGGTAGACGCCCAGGCCGATTGTGGCCATCTGCGCATCGTAGCCGCGGGCGCTGCTGTATACCAGGCCGCATGCCAGCGCGAGCGCTCCGCAGATCCAGCGGTTGAGCTGGTAAGAGGCAAAGGACGTCTTTTCGTCGATGTCCGAGACCTGGAAATTGCGCACGCCGTAGTTGCACGCGATCATGATGAGCGTGCCGGTGACAAAGGCGATGGAGAATTTGCCAGCCTCCTCGGCGCCCACGAGCTGCGTAGACACGATGGTGAGCAACGGAAACGCCATGCCCCACACGGCGGTGCCCAGGGTATTCCAAAGGTAGTCGCGACGGGTGGCGTGATCTTCGTACTCGGCTTCTTGCGTGGAGAAGCCGCCGCCGTAGACGGCTCCGAGCAGGCGGTTCCACCAGGCATTGACCATGCGGTGGATGGGGCCGGGCTGGCGATCGCGCTCGCGGCGACGGCGTGTGGCCTGGCTGCTGTCGGGACCGCCGGCGTTACGCTGGCTTAGCTCTTGGATTCGTGCGAGCTCCTCGGCGGTGTGCGATGCGGGGAACAGGCCGTTCTCGATGCGTCCGCCCTGCCCGTGCGCCCCGTCCGATACGGTGGGGTCGGCCGCGCCATTGCGGCGGGCGATGGCGCGGCGAATGCTATCGATGGGCGTGATGCTCAAAGCGGAGTCCTTTCTATTGCTGCGCTCTAGTATAGACGCGACGGTGTTCGTTCGTGTTTTTGAACAGGTTGTTCGATAATTTCGGCGGTGCCATTCAGTAGACGGCATTTGGGGACGTTCCTTATGTGCCGGCACTTTGGGAACGTCCCTAAGTGCCGGCATCCGGGGTCGCTCCTTGGTTGTTGCCTGTTCAAGAGTGTCCCCAACGACTAGTCGTTTAAAAACGTCCATGACTAGGCCGCTTGCCTGCGATTTTTGACCGTTGGGCGGGCGCTTCGTCGTTTCCGCAAAAACGTTTTTGCATATCGGGTACAACGGGCTTTACGTGAGTAAAGTGCGCGCCGCGCCCACGTGTCGCGTTTTTAAAGGAGGCCCCATGCCAGGTGTTACCCCTGCAGAAGTTCTATCCAACCTTGGCATTACGCTGGTCGAAGACCCCGCCGAGAACCAGCCCCGCCTGCTGGTTGACCTGCCGGCAGCCGAGCTCGTCGAGCATGCCATTCGCCTCAACGAAGGCCGCATGGCCTCCAACGGCGCACTGGTGATCGAGACGGGAGAGCGCACTGGCCGCTCGCCTAATGACCGCTTTATCGTCGATACGTCCGACGTGCACGACAAGATTGCCTGGGGCGCCGTCAACCGCCCGCTTTCGATCGAGAGCTACGAGGCCATCAAGGCCGGCATCGTCGACTACCTCAACGAGCGCGACGTGTTCGTCACCCGCGGCATGGCCGGCGCCGACCGCAACCACACGCGCCGACTGCTCGTCGCCTGCGAGCGCGCCAGCCAGGCACTCTTCATTAAGCAGATGCTCGCCCGCCCGCTTGCCCGCGAAATCGCGCGCACCGGCGAGCCGGACTTCTGTGTGCTCGCCGCGCCGAGCTACCAGTGCGATCCCGCCATCAAGGGCCTCAACTCCAGCGCCGCCGTGGTCATCAACTTCCAGGAGCGCGTGATTTTGGTCGCGGGTACCGGCTACTCCGGCGAGATCAAAAAGTCCATCTTCAGCGTCATGAATTACCTGCTGCCCGTCGAGGACGACGTGCTGCCCATGCATTGCTCGGCCAGTATGGATCCCGTCACGCGCGAGACCGCGGTGTTCTTTGGCCTGTCGGGCACCGGCAAGACCACGCTTTCGGCCAACCCCACGCGGCTGCTGATCGGCGACGACGAGCACGGTTGGTCCGACATGGGCATCTTCAACATCGAGGGTGGCTGCTACGCCAAATGCGAGGGCCTGGACGCGTTCCACGAGCCTGAGATCTTCAACGCCGTCCGCTTTGGCGCGATCTGCGAAAACGTGGTGCTCGACGAGAGCCGCAAGCCCAACTACGATGACGTCTCGGTCACGCACAACACGCGCGTGGCCTACCCTGTGGAGCACATTCCCAACGCGTGGACCAAGGGCATGGGCACCACTCCGAGCGTCGTGCTGTTTTTGACCTGCGACGCCTTTGGCGTGCTGCCGCCCATCTCGCGCCTGACGGCCGACGCCGCCATGTATCACTTTGTGACGGGCTTTACGGCCAAGATCCCCGGCACCGAGGTCGGCGTCACCGAGCCCACGCCCACGTTCTCTTCGCTGTTTGGCGAGCCGTTTATGCCGCTCGACCCCATGGTCTATGCCAAGATGCTCGGTGAGCGCATCGCCGACGGCCGCACGCGTGTGTACCTGGTCAACACCGGCTGGATTGGCGGCGGCTACGGCGTGGGCCATCGCATCGAGCTTGCCTACACGCGCGCCCTGGTGGCCCGCGCCCTCGACGGTACCATCGAGGACAGCGAATTCGTGCATGACGATATCTTTAACGTTGACATTCCCACCACGTGCCACGGCGTGCCCGACGGCATCCTGGTGCCGCGCCAGTACTGGCAGAGCACCGCGCGCTACGACGAGGCGGCGCACAACTTGGCCGTGATGTTCGAGGAGAACTTCGAGAAGAAGTACTCGCACCTGCCCGAGTCCGTGAAGGCCGCCGGTCCGCACGCTCAGGTGCACGCCGACGCCCGTCATCGCGGCCGCGGCCTGCTGGGACTCCGACACTAGCGTCGCCGCGATTCCATATCCGCCACAAAGGGGACAGGCACCTTTGTGGCGGTTTTGCTTGGGCGAATGACTCGGGTTACAATACGCCTGACATATCGCCCCCTTCTCCGGATGGGGGCAGCGTAAGCGCTCTTGTGGCGGCACCGTAGGACTTTGAAGGTGGCCGTCGTAAGGGCGCTTTTTGTTTAGGCACCCGGGCTCGGGCGCATGCTATGAAGGGAGAGCACATGAAGAGTTTCGTTGCCGAGGATTCGTTTTGGGAGCTATTTCCGCAGGCGGCTGTCGGTGTTGTGGTCGTAAAGGGCATGAAGCCCGCGGCTCAGATTCCTCAAGAGGACGTTGATGCGATTGCCGCGTTGCTCGACCGCGCCAATATCGATGCGGAGCGTCACCTGACGAGTGATACCATCAGCGAGAATGCGCCGGTTAAGGCATGGCGCGAGGCATATCGCCTATTCAAGACCAAGAAGGGCGCGCGTTGCTCAATTGAGAACCTGCTCAAGCGCGTGCTCAAAGGAAAGCTGGTGGGCCACATTACGCCCGCGGTGGACATCTACAACACGGTGTCGCTGTCCTACGCGCTGCCCGTAGGCGGCGAGGATTTGCACGCGATTGAGGGAGACCTTTGCCTGAAGGTGACCGACGGTGGCGATTCATTTCTGCCGCTTGGCGAGGAGACAGATGACCCGACGCTGCCCGGCGAGCTCGCCTACATCGATGATGCGGGCGCCGTATGCCGCTGCTGGAACTGGCGCGATGGCGTTCGAACGGCGTTGTCCGATGATTCGGCCGATGCTTTCCTGGCGATTGAGTGCGTGGAGCCCGAGCGGATGGGGGATTGCCAGGCCGCGATCGATCGCTTAGCCGAGCTGCTCGAGCGCTATCTGGGAGCGACGGTTGTCGTTAAAACGCTTGTGACCCGCGACAATCCTTGCGTGGGGCTGTAGCGAAGTCTGCGGATCAAACTCGATGCCCCAAACCACCACAAAGGTGCCTGTCCCCTTTGTGGTGGTTTTTATGTTGATGGGTTAACAAATGGGATATTTGGGTACGGGTGTTGCCTTGTGCGGCTAAGATGTTTACCCGTTAGCATCATGTAAGCGAAAGGCGGTCGTCACCATGCAGCAGAACGACGAGACACGTTTTGAGGACTTTGTCGGACTGATCAGCGGCCTCTACAAGGAGATTCAGCGTATCAAGACGTCCGAAGGCGCAAGGCTGGGCCTCAAGGGCTCCGACGTTATGTGCCTGTACTATCTTGAGCGCAGCAAGGACGGCCTGACTGGCGCCGACCTCGCCCGCATGGCCGGCGTTACCCGTGCCGCCGTTTCGCGCACACTGGCACATCTGGAGGAGGGCGGCTACGTCGAGGTTGACGACTCGGGTGATGCGGCCGTCAAGTATCGTGCTCCGGTGCGCCTGACTGCCCTGGGCGGCGAGAGCATGAGCGAGGCCGATCGCATCATTCGCGAGGTGCTCGATACCACCGGCAAGGCCATGGGCGTGGAGCAGCGCGAGCAGATGTATGCATCGCTGCGCACGATCCTCAACACCCTGCGCGAGATCTAGAGCCGCGCTGGCGCTAGCTTTCAGCCAAGAACTGCATCGTCCCGTTTGAGCGCGTACGCCGTGCCGGGACATTGCTGTCAAAATTCCCTGCGCGAGACCTGCGCAAGAAAGGATTCGTTATGTCCGTCCGCATTATTACCGATTCCGCAAGCGATATGTCGCCGGCGGAGCACCCCGCTCTGCGTGTTCTGCCGCTGTCCGTCACCTTTGGCACCGATGTGTATATGGATGGCGTCGACATCGATCACCAGCGCTTTTACGAGATGCTTGTGGAGCGCGACGAGCTGCCCAAGACCGGTCAGGTCAACCCGTACGCCTTTTCGCAGGCGATTGCCGAAGCGCGTGAGGCCGGCGATGAGGCCGTGATTATTACCGTGGGCGCCAAGCTCTCGGGCACCAACCAGAGTGCTCGTACGGCACTTGCCGAGGCGCCGGGCGGCGACATGTTCGTCGTGGACAGCAATAACGTGACCTTGGGCGAGCGCGTGCTGGTCGAGTATGCGCTGCGCCTGGTGGACGAGGGCCAGGGCGCGGCTCAGGTTGCGGCGGCTGTCGAGGCCGTGCGCGACCGCGTGGTCGTCATCGGCCTGCTCGAGACGTTGGAGTACCTGGTGCGCGGCGGTCGCCTGTCTGCTGCGGCCGGTGCCGTGGGTACGCTGCTCAACGTAAAGCCCGTGGTGGCTGCCGAGGACGGTCTGATCGTGCAGCTGGGCAAGGCGCGCGGTTCCAAGAACGGACGTAACCTGCTCAACCAGAAGGTCGAAAAGGCGGGCGGCATCGACTTTTCCATGCCGCTGGCGCTAGGCTATACGGGCCTTTCGGATGCGGTGCTCAAGAAGTATATCGAGGACAGCGCGGCACTTTGGGCTGGCCACACCGAAGGCGAGTTGCCCGTTCACACCATCGGCGCCACCATCGGCACCCACGTAGGCCCCGGCGCCGTCGCCGTAGCCTTCTTCCAGCCCGCCAACTAACCGATCTGCCATAAACCACCACAAAGGGGACAGGCACCTTTGTGGTGGTTTATGCTTTTCCGGGTGGAAGGGAGCGAGCAATGGCGTCTGAGGGCTTTTTTGAACGGGTGTACGAGGTGGTCGAGCAGATCCCCGAGGGGATGGTCGCCACGTATGGTCAGGTGGCGCTGCTTGCCGGTCGTCCACGAAGTGCGCGGTACGTGGGGTATGCCCTGCATAGTAATCCGCGTCCCGGCGAGATTCCCTGTCACCGCGTGGTGTTTGCCGACGGGCACATATGCGAGGGCTTCGCTTTTGGCGGTCCCGATGCTCAACGTGAGCTTTTGCTAGGGGAGGGTGTGGCGTTTAAGGACGACATGCACGTCGACTTGCCCGCCTGTCGCTGGCCAGCAGGGCTCTAGCGCTCTGCCGTGGCCAAAACCACCACAAAGGTGCCTGCCCCCTTTGTGGTGGTTTAGTTTACTTGGGCTAACTTATGGAGAAGCTATGGCGGCGGATATTGATGCTGCAAAGTAAACCACGGTGAACTATATTGGTTTCAGCAACGGAGCAGGCAATAGGCGATGAAAAAGCCTGCCCTGTTGAGTTTGATTCGCATTCCTCCCCTCTGTGCGATTCAACGGTGTACTTCGGGAACAGGCCCGCTGGCAACTAACTGCCAGCGGGCCTGTTCCTGTTTGTCGGGGGAGTGCGATGGACGGAGCCGAAGCGGTCCGCTCCAAAAAAGGCGGACGCCGTAGCGCCCGCCCTATAGCAATCGAAAGCTCAAGTCAGCAGATCGGCCTAGTACACCATACCCATGGCGTCCTGAACCTCGGCCAGGGTCTGCTCGGCGATCTCGTTGGCGCGACGGTTGCCCTCATGCAGGACGTCCTTCACATAGTCCAGATCGTTCTCGTAGCGCTGGCGACGCTCGCGGATAGGTGCGAAGTACTCGTTGACGGCCTCGGTCACGTACTTCTTGAGCTGGCCGGAGCCGCCCATGCCAATCTCCTCGGCAATCTCGACCTCGGAGCGACCGGTGCAGATTGCAGCCGTCGAAAGCAGGCCGGACACACCGGGGCGGTTCTCGGGGTCGAACGTGATCATGCGCTCGGAGTCGGTCTGGCTCTTCTTGATGCGCTTGGCCGTTTCCTCGGCGGTCATCGAAATATTGATGGCGTTGCCGTAGCTCTTGCTCATCTTGCGACCGTCAAGGCCGGGCAGCAGCGGGGTCTCGGACAGCAGCGCCTCGACCTCGGGAAATACCTTGCCGTAGCGGTTGTTAAAGCGGCGGGCGATGGTACGGGTGAGCTCGATGTGCGGCAGCTGGTCGCGGCCGACGGGCACCACATTGCCCTTGCAGAACAGGATGTCGCAGGCCTGGTGCACCGGGTAGGTGAGCAGAAGGCCGGTGAGCTCGTGGCCCGAGGCCTCCATCTCGGCCTTGACCGTGGGGTTGCGCGCCAGCTCGGCCTCGGACACCAGCGACAGGAACGGCAGCATGAGCTGGTTGGCGGCGGGCACGGCGGAGTGCGCGTAGATCATGGTCTTGTCGGGGTCGATACCGCAGGCAAGGTAGTCCATGACCATGTTGTACACGTTGTCCTGGATGTGCTCGGTGGTGTCGCGGTCGGTGATGACCTGGTAGTCGGCGATGA
>CABUEK010000035.1:0-16440 GCA_902490565.1 uncultured Collinsella sp.
CCGTTCGACTTGCATGTGTTAGGCGCGCCGCCAGCGTTCATCCTGAGCCAGGATCGAACTCTCCGTCCAAAATGTATGGGCTTCGAGCCCGTCCGGTCCTCTCAGTTCATCGCTGATCGGTTCCGTTCGATTCATATGGTTCTATTAGATAGGAAAAGGAATTTCTCGGGGCCGCCTCTCGGCGGCCTTGCGAAAAACAAATCCAAGTTAGACCATTTCAAATGGTTCGATGTCTGCCCGGATGCGACACTGAAGTGAGTGTCCATCCTCGCAGTATCCGGTTCTCAAGGTGCACGCCTGCGCTGGTTCCCGGTCCGACCGGGCCGCGCGGCAAGGAGATATATTGCCAGATCGCGAAGCGATGTGGGACGTCAATTCCACTCTTCACAAGTCCTACACAACTTATCGCTTCCTATATAAGTAATAGAAAGGCTGGTGCAGAAATACTGCGCGTATCAGATGATGACCCTTCGGTTAAGAGATATATAAAGATCGGTCACCTGTAAGTGTCTATCTACCCGCGCTTTTGCTATATAAACCAGCGCTTTCGATAAAAAAGAGGGAGTGCCGCGCACAGTGCGACACTCCCCTAGCGATTCAACAGAATCTATTAGGCCTCGAGAGCCTTCTTGGCAATGGCAGCCAGCTCGTTGAAGGACTCGATGTCCTCATAAGCCATCTGGGCCAGGACCTTGCGGTCGAGCTCAATGCCAGCAACCTTCAGGCCGTGCATGAACTGAGAGTAAGAGATGTCGTTCAGGCGAGCAGCAGCGTTGATACGGGTGATCCAGAGAGAGCGGATCTCGCGCTTCTTGTTGCGGCGATCACGATACTGATACTGCAGGGAGTGCTGGACCTGCTCTTTAGCATGCTTGTAAGTACGCGAAGCGGCACCGTAGTAACCCTTCGCACGGTGCATAACGGTACGGCGCTTCTTCTTGGCGGCAACAGCGCGCTTAATACGTGCCATGTTCTATCAACTCCTAGACGGTAAAACGAAAAACGGGAACGCGAACTTAGGCGAGACGCGACTTGATGACCTTGCGGTCGGCAGCGGCGATCTCGGTCTCCTGACGGAAGCCACGCTTACGCTTGGTGGACTTCTTGCTCAGGATGTGGCTCTTGAAAGCCTTGGCGCGCATAAGCTTGCCGGTACCAGTCTTGCGGAAACGCTTCTTGGTGCCGCTGTGGGACTTCATCTTAGGCATGAAATACTCCTTAATCGGTTACAGAACACTAGTTACTTGGTATCGCTTGCCGCTTTATCCTCATCGAAGGCGCCCTTAATCGGGGCGAGCAGCATAAGCATGTTACGGCCTTCCATCTTAGGCTTGGACTCGACCGTAGCGTAAGGCTTGAGATCCTCGGCGAGACGCTCGAGAACGTTAAGACCCTGCTCCGGGTGAGCCATCTCACGGCCGCGGAACATGATGGTGATCTTAACGCGTGCGCCCTTCTTGAGGAAACGCAGAACGTGGCCCTTCTTGGTCTCGTAGTCGCCAACGTCGATCTTGGGTCGGAACTTCATTTCCTTGACCTCGACCTTGGACTGGTTCTTACGAGCGGCCTTGGCCTTCATGGCCTGCTGGTACTTGAACTTACCGTAGTCCATGACCTTGCAGACCGGCGGCTCCGCGTTGGGAGCGATCTCGACCAGGTCGAGACCCTGATCGTCGGCGACGCGCTGGGCATCGCGGATGGCGAACAGGCCGAGCTGAGAGCCATCGACGCCAATCAAACGGCACGAAGATGCAGTGATCTCGTCGTTGATGCGGGTGTCATCAGACTTAGCTATTTTCCCTACCTCCATTCATAAAAAAAATAACCCGGCGCTTCTTTGCAACCAGGTCGTACACATAGACATCCTCGGTATGAGGAAGGGAATCTAAGTTGTATGACCAGTCAGCTGCTCATTGGCGCCAAAAGGTGGGAACCCTCGGGTTCCTCTTTAGGGCATTGCGGGAACAACGCCTTGCGAATAATAACACGTGCCGCGCGTTATCACATTACGTACACGAAAAAGGGGGCCTTGACCCCCTTGAAGCGCAGGTGCATGTATGGTGCCCGAGGCGAGACTCGAAGGGCCTTCGCTTCGCGAAGCCCCGGGCTTCGGGCGCATGGCGCCCTCGCCACGCTCCGCTACAAACAGGCCACGGGCCTATTTGCTTAACGCTCCGCGCGCTCACGCGAGTTCGGCACGAAAAAGGGGGTCTTGACCCCCTTGAACGCTCACTTGCATGTATGGTGCCCGAGGCGAGACTCGAACTCGCACGTTGTTGCCAACGGTGGATTTTGAGTCCACTGCGTCTGCCAATTCCGCCACTCGGGCACGTAATGCGTGAGTTAGTTTATCACAGCTTTCTGTTGATTAGTCCGAAAATGGAACTTCGAGCATTTCGATAAGCTCAACCTTGCGCAACATCTCCCGCTTACGACATCCACGTCCGTCAACCGAGGCCTCGCCCATCTGGTTGTCATAGGGATCCTCGCGCATACCATCGAAAGCAGGCACAAATTCAGCCTGGAATCGGTTGTTGGCCACCATACGCCACGGGTCGAGATTGCCAAAGTAGTGACGACGACGCCATTCCTCCCCCATCCTGCGTGCCGAGGAACCAAACGATACGTCGGCGTTAAGCCAACCGGTCTGTGGCGTATAGAACTCAGCCCAATCGTGCGGCCCCACCGAATCGGGAGCAACATACAGGCCGCTCTGCCAACGGGCAGGAACGCCCGCAATGCGGCACATGGTGATAAACGTGAGCGCCATAACGCCGCAATCGCCGCGGAGCGAGTGTGCACAGTCGTCGGCAATAGATTCCAAAAGCAGGTACGGTGGCTGATAGCGATAGTCGATATGCTGTGTCAGGTAATCATAGATTGCACGAGCGCGATCGAGCGGATCCTCGAGCCCGTCAATGACACGCTCCGTCAACTGTCGCAGATACGGCGTAAACGCAATATGCGGACGGTCCTCGGAAGTGTCCTCGGGCAGCGGCGTGTCCATGCACGCATGCGATGGGAGCGCGCCACCATAGATATCGCAATAGGCAGCATCGATGTGATAGCGATAGGTCACCGAGAATGAATGTTCAGTCGAAGATATCCAAGAGGCAGTACGAGCCGAAACGTTTTCAGAGGCAACGGTACCCTCCGACGTCATATCGAGAACCTCGATTTGAGACTGTTGACGACAGGCGGCGGCAACGGGAAGCCACGCGCGAACGGCCTCTCCCTCCAGAGCCCCGGGGACAGACACGGATGCCTTAAGCGTGATGACGCGAGTCAACCCGTTTTGCGACTCCATCTCCCTGAGCATCTGGTTACGCAGCGCAATGCCGTCCGTAGAATCGGGACGCAGGCCCGGAACCTCCTTAGGGTACACGCGAAGCGAATCGAGGAAGTTGTCGAGAACGAACAGCTCGCCATCGATAAAGCGCCAGTCAATACGCTTACGATTAATCAGGTCATCAAACTGCTCTTCGGTAAACTTTGGCCACTCCTCGCGAATCATCGCAATAGCCTGATCGCGCGACACCGAAAAATGAAGCGGCGTCTCGAGCATGCGATACCGCTCGGCACGAATACAAGCAGCCAGCGAAGGCTCAGGACTCTGCTCCAGAAGGCGATCGCAGGCAGCAACAGCCTGCGTCAAATACCCGGCATCCTTAAGACGAAGAATCTCAGGCGGCAGTCCAATATCGAGATGACGAAAGTCATCACAGCAAACATCAACAGAGCAACCAACAGGACCTTCGTCAATAACCTTCCCATCCGAAGGCAAAACATCAACAACAGCCATAACCACTCCCGCGTCGAACGATAGACAACCCCCATTGTACCGAGATAAAAAAGAAAGCCCCCAACAAAGGAGCTCTCAACGCCGATAAACGGTACCTATAAAAATGAATTCAGACTTGTAACCCTGCGGCGTTAAACAAAGGAAGCCCCGTCCCCCGGAACTGTTTCCTTGGCGCGACTTCTGGCGAAGCCAGGGCAATTTATTCAGCCCAGTAACCCAGTAGCGAGTTAACAAAGGAGGCCCCGTTTCCCCGGAGCTGATTCCGTCGCGCGACTTCTGGCAAAGCCAGGTGAGCGCGAGGGAAACAGCGTAGGGGAAACGGGGCCTCCGACGGGAAGTTAAACCGCTACTTACGCCTTGTTGACGGAGCCAAACTCCTCCATGAGCTCCTTGGTGCGGGCAACGATGTTGTCGCGACCAGGCTTGAGGAGCTTGCGGGGGTCAAAGCCCTTGCCCTGCTGATCCTTGCCAGCCTCGATGTACTCGCGGACGCCCTTGGCGAAGACGAGCTGCAGGTCGGTGTTGACGTTGATCTTGGAGATGCCCAGGGAGATGGCCTTCTTGATCTGATCCTCGGGGATGCCGGTACCACCGTGCAGAACGAGGGGCAGGTCGCCGGTCTGAGCCTTGATCTCGCCCAGACGCTCGAAGGAAAGGCCAGCCCAGTCGGCGGGATACACGCCGTGGATGTTGCCGATGCCGCAGGCGAGGAAGTCGACACCCAGGTCAGCAATCTGCTTGCACTCAGCGGGGTCAGCGAGCTCGCCGTTGGAGGTCACGCCGTCCTCGGTGCCGCCGATGCCGCCGACCTCGGCCTCGATGGACATGCCCTTGGAGTGGGCAAGCTCAACGAGCTCCTTGGTGCGGTCGAGGTTAAGCTGGAAGGTCTCCTCGTGAGAGCCGTCATACATGATGGACGTGAAGCCGGCCTCGATGCACTTGAAGCAGTCCTCGTAAGAACCGTGATCGAGGTGAAGGGCGACGGGAACGGTAACGCCCGTGGCCTCGACGGCAGCCTTGACCATGTCGGCGCAGACCTTGAAACCGCCCATCCACTTAGCGGCACCAGCGGTGCACTGAAGGATCAGCGGAGACTTGGCCTCCTCGGCGGCCTGGAGAATAGCCAGGGTCCACTCGAGGTTGTTGGTGTTGAAGGCACCGAGAGCGTACTTGCCGGCCTCGGCCTTCTTGAGCATGTCTGCTGCGTTGACGAGCATAAAAGAAACCTCCTGTAAGGTTGCTCCGATAACGCCTCTGATTTTACCACGGCGCACCCGAGCATAAACGTTCGTTTGTTCACGAATATCGTCCAAACAGACTTTTTTGACCGTTTGCCCTACGAAATTGACCCGTTGGGGAAAAATAGCTTGACGTTTGGACGCTTCTCGTGCTTTAGAAGCTGACTATAAAGCTACACCTGCATGAAAGGGTTCTGCATGAGCTCGCGTGCCATGGTGGTCGAATCGCCATGGCCGGTTAGGCAAACGGTATCGGGCGGAAGAAGCCGGGCGAGCTTGGAGAGCGAGCGCAGAATCGCCGCCTCGTCGCCACCGGCAAGATCGGTGCGGCCGTGCCCACCCGGAAACAGGGTGTCGCCCACAAAGGCAATGTTCCCCTGCTCGGTGGCAGCAAACAAGACGATCCCGCCCGGCGTATGCCCTGGCGTCTCGATCACCTGCAGGCAGATATCGCCCACCTTGAGAGTATCGCCCTCGGCGAGCAGACGCGTCGGCTCCCCAGGGTCGGACGTCTCAATGCCCCACATAGCTCGCTGTTCCTCGATGTTCGCATGCGGCACCGCCACATCCTTAGAACACAGCTCATACTGACAGCCCTCGCCAACGGTGGTTCGCACGCCGGCAACACCACCAACATGATCGGCATGGCCATGAGTGCACACGACGCCAAGCATGCGTACGCCGGGATGCTTGGCTCGAATATGCTCTACCAAGCGCTCGCCTTCCCATGCGGGGTCGATAATCACACACTCATTGTCCGAAATAACAGCATAGCTATTGGTCTGAATGGGACCGTTTACGAGCGTCTCGATCTCGACCGACCCCTTGGGAGTTACATCCAAGGACATAGCACTCATGTCCCTCTCCTCTCTATAGAACTCGAGGCATCAAACGATGCCTCGAGTGTAGCGAATATTGATAATGTGGCACGTTCGTCGCGACTAAACGCGGCGCTTAAGCTGGGCTCCACCCTCGCCGGGCATCAGGCGGCGTGCGTCGTAGACCGAGTCAACGCCGCTGATAGAGGCCAGCAGCGGATCCAGACCACTCGCGTCCGAGATCTCGACCATAAAGCGCAGGGTTGCAATACCCTCGCGGTTGGTCGACGTGGCGGCAGAAAGGATATTGCCGCCCGCATCGCCAATGGCAATGGTGACATCCTTGAGCAGGCCCATGCGGTCCAGGCACTCGACCACGATCTCGACCTGGAAGAGAGTGTCGGCAGCACCGTCCCACTCCACATCGATCATGCGCTCGGGATGCTCCATAAGACCCTTGACGTTGGGGCAGTTGGCGCGATGCACCGAAACGCCACGACCGCGCGTGATGAAGCCGACGATGTCGTCGCCCGTCACGGGATTGCAGCAATGGGCCAGACGAACCAGCAGGCCGCTGTTGCTCTCGCCCTTGACGATAATGCCGTTGCTGGCGCTCTTGCCGCGCTTTTGCGGCTTGCGGTTGGAGCCTCGGGCCGGCTGCTTCACGACCTCGGCGATAGCATCGGCCTTGGTGAGCTGCTCCTCGGGCTTGGGGTCCAAAATCTGCTCGACCTTGTTACCCACAGCGCGCGGGGCAACTTTGCCGGCGCCGACGGCGGCAAACAAGTCCTCGAGCTGCTTGTAGTTAAACTGCTCCGCCACGGCGTTGAGCGCACGCGTCGAACGCGGTGTAGAAATGCCATAGCCACGCTTGCGCAGGTCCTTGGCCAGTATATCGCGACCGGCGGCAGCGTCGTCGTCCTTGGTCGCGGCGGCAAAATAGCGGCGGATCTTTGACTTGGCGGAAGGCGTCTTAACGATCTTGAGCCAATCACGCGACGGCTTGGAACTCTTGTTGGTCAGGATTTCAACGCGGTCGCCCGTCTTGATCTCGTGCGTGAGCGGGGCCACCGCACCGTTGATTTTAGCGCCGACGCAGTGGTTTCCCACCTCGGTATGAACGGCGTAGGCAAAGTCGAGCGGCGTGGAGCCGGCACGGAGCGCCATGACCTCGCCCTTGGGCGTAAAGACGAAGATCTCCTGATCGAAGAGGTCGACCTTCAGCGAATGCAGGTATTCCTTGGCGTCGGTGATCTCATCAGACGCAGCCCAATCGAGCGAATGTTTGAGCCAGTTAATCTGGTCGTCCAGACGCTGGGCATCATTGGTCTTAGACGCAGACGAACCGCCCGACTTCTTATAGAGCCAGTGGGCGGCAATGCCGTACTCGGCCTGCTCATGCATCTCATAGGTTCGAATCTGAATCTCGAGCGGGCGGGCTGTGGGGCCGATAACCGTCGTATGGAGCGACTGGTAGTTATTGACCTTGGGCATGGCGATATAGTCTTTAAAGCGACCAGGCATGGGGTGCCACAGCGTATGCACCGCGCCGAGCGTGGAGTAGCAATCGCGCACCGAATGCGTGATGACGCGCAGTGCCACCAGGTCGTAGATCTCGGAGAACTCCTTGCCCTTGCGCTTCATCTTTTGGTAGATGGACCAGTAGTGCTTGGAACGGCCGTTGATCTGAAAGTCCTCCAGGCCAATGCGGTTGAGCTCGTCGGTGAGTGTCTTGATGGTCTCGGCCAGATAGCGCTCACGGACCTCGCGTGACTCCGCCACCATGCGCGCGATGCGCTGGTAGGCGTCGGGCTCAAGGTAGAAGAAGGACAGGTCCTCGAGCTCCCATTTAATGGAGCTCATGCCCAGACGGTCGGCCAGGGGCGCATACACGTCCATGGTCTCGCGAGCCTTAAACAGGCGACGGTCCTCGCGCAGGGCTGCAAGGGTGCGCATGTTGTGCAGACGGTCGGCAAGCTTAACGATGATGACGCGGATGTCCTTGGACATGGCGAGGAACATCTTGCGCAGCGTGAGGGCCTGCTTCTCGTCCATGCTGTCGACTTCGATGTTGGTGAGCTTGGTCACGCCATCGACGAGCTCGGCCACTGTATCGCCAAACAGGCCGGAAACATCGGCAAGCGAGGTCTCGGTATCCTCGACGGTATCGTGCAGCAGTGCGGCGCACACCACATCGCAGTCCATCTTGAGATCGGCCAAAATGATGGCAACCTCGACGGGATGGTTAATGTACATCTCGCCCGAACGGCGCTTTTGGTTGCAGTGCTTCTCGGCGGCAAAGCAGTAGGCCTGCTCCACCTTAGAGAAGTCGTCCTCATTCATATATTTGAGGCACAGGCGCTCCAGCTTGTCGTAGCTGTCCGCCATAATCTCGGGCGGCAGCTCATCGGCATGCTTATAGTGCTCCATCTCCGAAAAAGGCTGGAGGGTGGAATCATGGGCGGTACGGGCTGCGGCATCCATCGAGGTCCCCTTCCCCTAGGCCCGCGGAACGATCGGGCGGTTAACTTTGGCTAGCATATCAGAAGCGCACGAATCGAGCGCCCAGCTCCGAAAAGCCGAGAACTCCATGCGCGAGCGTAAGCCCTCCAAATAGCGAATCGACCTGCTCAATTGCACGCGGCCGGGGTTTTCGGCCATCGCGATACGACGGGTGTCGTCAAACCCCGAAACGCGACAGAAACCAAGCTCTTCGAAGATTCCCAAGCCGCTTTCCACCGAGCGCTCGTCGACCGGCGTGCGCGCATCGATGGCAAGGCACATCTGCGCGATGTCGATATCGCTCGCGCTAAAGGAATCGTCCCCGGTCTTGCCGCGGTTGGAGCGCCACATGGTCTGCAGCGCGCGATAGAGCGTGACAAGTTCGTCGCGCTCGGGCGCATAGCAGTCGAGCAGGCGCTCGTTAATGCGGGCGTCGCGCGACGAATAGAGCAGATGAATCACGGCGGGCTGGCCATCGCGACCGGCGCGGCCGCTCATCTGGTTAAACTCAATGCCGCCAAACGGCATGTGATAGAGCACGACATGGCGAATATCGGGAAGGTTGACGCCCTCGCCAAAGGCAGATGTCGAGACGATGCAGCTGAGGCTGCCGTCTCGAAACGCCTCCTCTACGCGATGGCGGTCGGTGCGCGTAAGGCCCGCGTTGTAGAACGCAATACGGGTCGCACAGTCGGGAACGCGTTTGCGCAGCGTCTTGGCAAGCGCCACGGACTGATCACGCGAGTTGACGTAGATGACGGTCTTCTCCCCCGTCGCGACGATGGACACCAAGCGGTTTTCGCGGCTCGCAAGGTCTCGGTCGTCCTCGAGCTGCAAGTTCTCGCGCACGGTCTCGTCGACCACCGTACGGGTAATCGGCAGCACGCGGGCAAGCTCCGCCACGACCGGAGCCGTCGCGGTGGCCGTCGCCGCCATAACGACCGGATCGCCCAGGGCCTTGAGGATATCGGGCATGTCGAGATAGGCGCTTCGGTCGCCGCCCTTGGCAAGACCGGCATGATGCGCCTCGTCAATGACGACAAACCCGATACGCCCCGAGCGCGCAAAGCGGTCGCGGTGAATGGACAGGAACTCTGGCGTCGTGAGCACGATACCGGTGCGGCCCGAAGCCAGGCCGGCAAACACGTCATCGCGCGCTGCCTCCACGGTCTCGCCGGTCAACACGCCCACGCCAATGCCGAGCGCAGCCATCGTCGACGAGAGGTGATAAGCCTGGTCGGCAACGAGCGCGCGCAGCGGATAGACAAAGATGCTCGCACGCCCGCGAAGGACCGCCTCGCGCGCGGCATGCACATGGAAGATAAGAGACTTGCCGCGCCCCGTTCCCATAACGGCCAGAACACTTTGGTGATCGGCCAAGGCGTCGAGCGCCTCGACCTGCGCGCGGTGCGGCTGGTTCGATCCGATAAAGCTATGGATAAGCGAGCGCGTCAGCTCGGTATAGGAAAGCTGGGCGAGCGTTTGGCGCTTGCGGGACTCCAGACGAAGACCGGCGTCCGCAGGCTCCACGCCGCGGCGAAGCTCACATGCCGGGTCGTCAACGCTGGGCGCCGTGGTATCGCGGACCAAGACATCCTTGATCATGAGCTTGGGCTTTACGCGACCTTGCCAATGCTCGGCCACGGCCTCGAACACCAAATCGACGGCGCTATCGCAATTGATGAGCTTATCGATCTGCGGCACGCGGAACATAATGGCCGGCACACTCGCGGCGCCATCGGTCGCCACAAAGCGCATGTGCTCGCCGGTTTTGCCCACCACGGCGCGATCGCACATCGTCACGCCCTCGGCGGCCAGAAGCGGCACCTTATTGCCCTGGCCAAACGGCTCAAGACGGGAAATCTGCTCGATGGTCTCGATATTTAGCTCGGAGAGGTCAACGATGGCGGCGACCTCGTCAGTGTCCTCAAAGTCCTCGGCGGGAAGCTCCGATAGCACGGCCGAAAGGCGACGGCGGAACTCATCGAGCTTGGACGCCTCGATGGTCACGCCCACCGCACCGGCATGCCCGCCGCGACGAATCAGCAGGTCGGAGCAGCGTTCTACGGCGTCGAACAGGTTGACTTTGCCCACCGAACGACCCGAACCGCGAGCGATACCGTCTTCGATCGAGAACAGCAGCGCCGGCACGTGATAACGGTTGGTCAGACGGCTCGCCACGATGCCCTTGACGCCCTCGTGCCAGCCCTCGCCACCCACGACGATTGCGCGCCCACCGTCATAAGTCTCCTCGACCTTTGCCATGGCATCGCGCGTAAGCTCGGCCTCAATCTCGCGGCGTTGGCGATTGATTTCCTCGAGCTCGGCGGCAAGCGCGCTCGCTTCGATGGGGTCGCGGGCAAGCAGCAGGTCGAGCGCCAGCTTGGGATCGGCCATGCGGCCGGCAGCATTCAGACGAGGGATGAGCGAAAACGACAGGCCGTCGGCCGTAATGGTAGAAAGGTCGGCCTTGGCAAGTGCGGCAAGCGCGATATAGCCGGGGCGGGCCGTCACGCGCATCTGCTGGATGCCCTCGGCGACCAGTGCGCGATTCTCGGGCGTGAGCGGCATCATGTCGGACACGGTGCCCAACGCCGCGACCTCTATCAGCGAACGCCAATACGACGGCTTGCCCAAACGCTCGCCCAGGACTTGCACCAGCTTGAGCGCCACGCCGGCACCGGCAAGCTCGCGCGAGGGACCCTCGTCCTCGAGCTTGGGGTCGGTCAGGGGCACGCCCTGCGGCACCTGGTCGGACGGCTCGTGATGGTCCGTGACCACCAAATCGATCCCCAGGCTCTCCAGATAGGAGACCTCTTCCTTGGCGGCAATACCGTTATCGACGGTCACGATCAGGTTGGGTTGGGCGAGCTCGTTGACGCGGTCGAGCGCCGCACGCGACAGGCCGTAGCCCTCGTCAAAGCGATGCGGAATAAACGGTGTGACATCGGCGCCAAACGAACGTAGCGCCTCGGTCAACAGACAAGTCGACGTAATGCCGTCGACGTCAAAATCGCCAAAGACGGCGATGCGCTCGTGGCTGCGAATAGCACGCTCAACGCGGTCGGCGACGGCCGCCATGCCCGGAATAACGAGCGGGTCCGCCCAGTCGCGATCGAGCGAAGGCGTCAAAAACAGCTGGCCTTCCTCGATGGATGTAATGCCGTGCGCAACCATAATGCGCGCCACCAGCCCGGGTATGCCCAGGTCAGCCGAAAGCTCCTTTTCGAGCTCGGGGTTTTGCTGAGCGACCGCCCAGCGATGCGTCGTCTTAAGCGATGACATAGGCGCCCACCCCCGATAGGGGCAGGTCGCCGCGATACCTCTCACGGTTCATAGCGATGAGTCCTCTGTGTATGCCCGCTTCGGCAGGCAGATCTGTTGAACGGATTTATTATACCGTGCGGCACGGACGCAAATCGCCGCAGCACGCCGCGGTTTCGGTAAACGATACCGGTAATAGCCTCGAAATATTCGAGCGTTTCTGACGCACGGACGCATGCGAGCGTCTAGCATATCCATTCAAACCGGATTCACGAGCAAAGGGAGTCACAAGAGCATATGAAGCAATGGGTTGGACTGGGCAAGTTTCTCGCGGGGCACATGCAGATCATCGTTCCGATTTGCGTGGCGCTCGGCGTGCTCTTTCCCCAGCAGATCGGCGTGCTCAAGCCCATCGTTCCCACCTTGTTTGCTTTTATGACGTTCCAAGGTGCGCTCAGCAACACCTTCCACCAGGTGGCTGAGGTGCTCCGCCGTCCCCTGCATCTGATTTTGGCGTTATTTGTCTCGGCAGTGCTCATCCCCATCGCGGCGTATGCCATGGGCTCACTGTTCTTTGGCTCCAACCCCAACCTTGTCTGCGGCATCGTGCTCGAGTACAGCGTGCCCGTGGCAGTCACCGCCTTTATGTGGATCAGCATGTTCGGCGGCAACGGCCCGCTCGCACTCACCATCATCCTGACGTCTTCGGTTATATCGCCCGTGACGATTCCGCTCACGCTCAAGCTCCTGCTGGGCGCCACCGTCGCAATCGATGTTCCGGGCATGATGCAGAACATGGCCTTTATGATTGCCATCCCTGCCATCCTCGGCATCGTGATCAACGAACTTACGTGCGGATGGGGGCACGAGAAACTCTCCCCCGCGCTCTCGCCCGCCTGCAAGTTCATGATGATGGGTGTCATCGCGTCCAACTCCACCGCCATGAGCGAGTACGTGCTGCACATGAATGTTGAGCGCTTGGAAGTCGCCCTCTTTATCCTGGCGTTCGCCATCAGTGGCTTTATCATCGGCATCCTGGTCGCACGTGCCCTGCATCTGCCGTATAGCGAGACGACTACCATGTGCTTTACCTGCGGCATGCGCAATATCTCTTCGGGCGCCGTCATCGCCACGCAGTATTTTCCCGGCGAGGTCGTATTCCCCGTCATGTGCGGTACGCTGTTTCAACAGGTGTTGGCCTCGATTATCGGACATCTCTTTGAGCGCCTGACCGGCGAGGAGCGCGCCAAACAGCGCAAGCGGGTCAAGGCCGGGCGCGACGCGATGGCACGCTAGACTGTCCGCATTACGCGGGTGTTAACCTTGCTATACGAGCGTTTCCAGATGCGCGCGTAGGCGCTCAGCATCGATATCGAGCGTGGTCTCGGCATTGACCTGGGCCAAACGATAGCCCACAAAGTAGGGCGAAACCACCCAACGTGGCAGCGCCTTGGCAATGGTCCGGCCGTCCATGTGGTAGAAGAACAAGTTGTACGACTCCGCGCGACCGCCGTGGTGTTCGTGCAGGATATAGCGCAGGGCCACCTGGGTCGCATCGGCAAACAGGTCTGCTTCGACTTGGTCGCGGGCGTCGTCGCTGGCGGCGATTCCCTGTGGAGCCGAGATGTTGACCTCAAAGAATCCCATGATCGGCTCAGTTGAGATGTTGACCGAGATTCTCCCCCGCCGCCAAACATCGATGCCTTCAAAGTTTGCTGAGGTCAGCGCCGCATAGCCGTCCTCCTGTTCCAAGCCCACAATCTGCATGTGTGGATGGACGAGGCTGCCGCCCGAAAGCGGGCCTTTGTTCTTGTACATGAGCACACTGCGGTACTGTTGGGAATCGATCATCTGCTGCCAACAGCCCAGGGCAAACCTCATCACATGATGCAGCTCATCCGGTTCATAGGTCACCAGGTCGGCGTCGTGATTGGCCGACTCGATCAATACGGTCTGACGGGTGGCCCGCAAGGTCTTGAACTTATTCTCGAGCCAGATGCAGTCACCATCGCGCTGGATGATGTTGGCGAGCCCCTCCGTGTCGCAAAAAGGGCACGCGGTGCCAGGGCGACGATTATCGTCGGGCTTGCCGCTCGCCTGCTGAACGTCAAATACCAGCGCCACGGGTTATACCCCCAGCGGCACGATCTTGGTGCCATGGAGCTCGGAGACGCCTAGCGCCGCCGTGACCGCGTCGCGATTTGCCGTAGTGATGCCGCCGCCGGGAAGGATGGTCAAACGATCGCCCGCATACTCGATTAAACGAGCCAGGTGATCGAAATTATCCTCGATCGACGTACCGGCAGCGCCGCCATGCGTGAGGATGCGCGTAACGCCGCAGTCGGCAAGTGTATCAATCGCATCGAGCTGAGCCTCGGGCGAGAGCTGGTCAAATGCCATGTGGAAGGTGATGTCAAGGGACTCGCGCTTGCACTCCTCGGTCGCGCAGCCCGTAGCTATAACGAGGGCGCCGAGGGTGAGTTCGTCGAGCGCCCAGCCGCCGGCACAGGGCTTGCAGCAGCCAAAGACCAGGCCGTCAACGCCGGCACTCACAGCAAGGCCCAGGTCCATCTCCATCATGCGCAGCTCGTCCTGGTTGTAATGAAAGTCGCCACCACGCGGGCGAATCATGCACATCACTCGCGCGTCATGCTCGTGAGCGTAGCTGACTGTAGCGCTGATAACGCCGGCGGAAGGCGTGGTGCCACCGACGGCGAGGTTGTCACACAGTTCAATGCGCCCCGCACCGGCCTCGATGGCCGCCGGCACTCGCTCAAAGTTCTCGGCACAAAACTCGCACAGCATAGATAGACCCCCAAAGACAGCAGATGTTTTCCGACGGGCATTGTCACACATCCCCATGAAGTTGCGGTGGAATAGGGACTATTTTGGCCTCTGGAGCCCGTATTCAGTCCCTATTTCACCGCAACTCAGAATGATCTCTTGGGGACGGCACAGCTGGCCGAAAAATGTTGCCGATGGCGAATGTTGCGCAACAAGATTTCGGAATCCCGATTAACCATGGCAGTATCGCATTCGTATTTAGAGGAAAGGATTGCCATGTTTAAGAGCATCCAGAAGAGCGGAAGGATCGCAGCGGTCGCCATCGGCCTGATCGCAGCCCTGTCTCCGCTCGCAGCCCCTCCTGCAGCATTAGCCGGCGGTAGCGTACCGACGCCTGAACTGGAGAAGTCGTATAGCTTTAAGGTCAGCAGCGACGTCTCGCATATCAGCACGGGCGACGATTCGAAGTTCGGCTATTTATACGATTACGATTACGATGAGGATGACGGTTACAACTTAAAGAGCGTATCTCTCATCAATTTTAATGACGGTAGCGCATGCCCAATTGCCATCCCGGATAAAGGCCTTGAGTCAGGATGTCCCACATCCAACAATCAACTCTACTGGCGAGACGGCAATAATTTGGTCGCATTCTCGCCAGACAACCAAAGTCAAACAGTCCATCCCATCATTTCGACCAAATATGCCTACACCGAAGAAACCGTCTCTTACGACGGAAAAAGAGCCGCCGTGGAACATTATGATTATGAATACGAGCCCAAAAAGGTCGAAATCTATGATCTAAAATCCGACAAACTGATCCAGACATATCAATCAAATAAAGATGACTCTTCGTACCGCTACTCAAAAGACATGAGCCGTCTGTATGCCCTACAGGACAATAGCAAAGACGGCGTTGTCGCGCTTAGGGTTTTCAATTGCGATACAGGGTCAACGGAATTAAAAACGGTTAACGTGAAAAAAGATGATAGGTCTTCGGATATCGACGATATCGTCACCAGCTCTTACTCGGACGATATTTATCTTCAGAGCGACACCGCATTAATAAAAGCGGACCGCGATGGAAATATGAGCGTTGTTTTCAACGATGACGACCACGCACCCGATTGGCCTTGTTCATACCCTTCGGCGGAGTTTTATGCCCTCTACACAAAGAAGGGATCGAACGATCTTTTTGAAGAGGATGACGGGGATTACTATCTCAATGAAGAGGATGCGAATCTTAGTATTTATGACCTGAAAAGTGACAAGATCATCAGCTCAATTGCTTTTCCCTTCGGCGATGGATATCTCGGCGACATCTCGCATGATGGCGGAATCATGCTTGGGACGTACTCAGACGATGACAAGTCTTCGGCATGCCTAGTCGATGCAAAAACCGGGGCCAAGAGCGAGTTTGATTCTCATTGGTGCGGCCCTACTTTCATGAATGGCGATCGCGAGATTTGGACTGATTATTACGATGAAGACTCATCAACGCTTCACGTAAACATTTATAAATCGAATATCCCCCATTCGCTGCCTGAGGATGTTCTCTACTTTGTCCAGACTCACTTGCCGTTTGTTATTGGCGGTGGCGTGGCGATCGTCCTCATCATTGGTGGCGCGATTGTTGTCCTTTGCATCCGTAAGAAGCGCGCAAAGACCGCGAACGGTGCGACAGCCGCAGTGCCCAAGCCTCAGCGCAAGCAGCGTCGTCGTCAGAAGCGCGCCCAGCAGAACGCCGTTCCACCTGCAGCACCTGCGATGCCGACGGCACCAGCAGCCCCGACTGAGCCTGCCCGCTTCTGCCGTCACTGCGGAACCCCGCTCGTACCCGAAGCCCAGTTCTGCCCCACATGCGGACAAAAAGTAGACTAGCGAACAAAACCCAATAGCCCTCAACCACCAAGGCCCCGTTCCGAAACACTCCAGAACGGGGCCTTGTTTTGGTGCAAGGGGGTGGCGACCTAGTCGTTGGGTGTTCCTATAGTTTTGTCAACCGTCGGGGCTACTCCCGGTAGGGCACCCG
>CABUEK010000036.1:0-15033 GCA_902490565.1 uncultured Collinsella sp.
GCAAGGCGGGGCCGAGGCCGCCTCGATCAATTTGCGAAAGAATCTTGACGGTACCGTTGGCTTCTTAATTGCCACCGTAAATCTCCTTATCCTCCTCGATGCCCTCCTTCACCTGTTTGAGTAATTGTCCTCTTTGACACCGGCGATATTGCGCTTACACACCGTCCGCTCACATCCCGAATATTGCCGTTCGGCACCGCCGATATTCCCGTCGGCACCGTCCCCCTGGTACGTTCCGGCTGTCCATGCAGCCGAGACCAAGGAGGTACAGCATGGCGAGAAGGATAAGGGCCAGGGAGGCCCTCAGGCTCCGTGCGTCCGGCCTGTCGCAGAACGCGATAGCCCGCGCGGCGCATTGATTGGAAGGCTGTATGGACGTCAGGCTGCTTGGAAAGAAAAACGAGGGCGAGGGCCTTGGGGTCGCTGTTCTCGTTGATTCGGCTTTTGCAGAGTTAAAAGACAAGAGCGATGAGCAGTTGGCGGAGGCCCAGAGATTTTTGATTGACTTTATGAAAAAAGTTGCTCGGCTAAAGGGAGTGAGAATTGATCGGCCCCATTTCCTCCGCTCGGAGCTGAGGAGGAAGGGTGTCCATAAAGATGTCGGCGAGTTTGCCGTGGAAACGACCCCCGTTACCGCCGGAATCGATGTGGGCCTGATCGATAGAATTGCTAGAGAAGTAATTGATTATGAGGCAAAGAAGTCAACCGCCTTTTCCTTTGCAGCGGGTCTTCCCGGAGGTGTCGCGATGGTGGGCACCATTCCTGCCGATATTACGTAATACTACGTGCACGCATTCAGGATTATGCAGAAACTGGCATACCTGTATGGCTGGCAGACCTTTTTTGAAGAATGTGACGACGTTGATGACGAGACTCTCTACGAAATGGCAGTGTTGCTCGGTGTGATGATGGGTGTAGGCAGCGCGAATTCGATGCTAACCGTAATCGCCAAAAACGCCCAAGAGGCGGTCGCGAAAAAGGTCGCTCGCCAGTCGCTAACCAAGACCAGTTGGTATCCGATCCTGAAGAAGCTCTTGAGCTTCATGGGTATCAAGATAACAAAGCAGACGGTGGGGGATGCCGCTGGCAAGGTTGTTGTGGGCGTCGGTGGCGTAATCTCTGGTGCTATCACCTTTATGGGTCTTTCAAAGGGGTCGGCGCGCTTGTGTAGGCAGCTTAAGTGCTTGCCGCAGGCAAACGAGCGGATTCCTGGCACTGGGTACTATGAAAAGGATGAGGCCGCGGTTGCCAAGAAGAGGATTGACGTAGCGGAACCCCTCTTTATCGAAAAGTTCGGATTTTACTCCCATATTCTACGGCTCTATTGTTGAATATGCTGACCGGCTGGAGGAGTCACTGGCGACTGGAGAAGCGAAGCTGGATGCATATAATCCGGACGTTCTTCTCTGATACTCAGCGGAATTAGGCTATGCGTAACAGGATTGTTGTTCGATCTAATGTGAACGTTGGATGATGCTAACTATTTATGGAAAACAGTTAAAAAAGTTTTTCACCCCTTTTTCACTCCTCGGAGAAGGAGGAAAGAGACGCGAAAACAAAAAAGCTCAGAAGCAATTACGCTTCTGAGCTGCACTAATGCAATGGAGCCAGCGACCGGGCTCGAACCGGTGACCCCCGCTTTACGAGAGCGGTGCTCTACCAACTGAGCTACGCTGGCGGCCATGTGATGGCGCAACTGAGGCGTCAACGGCTGTCTATGATACGGGACATCGCAAATCCGCGCAAGTGTTCTGACGGCTTTTCTCACTTTAAATGCACTAATATTGGAGACGCGATGTCTTGCTCTTACGGGTCTCAAACAGAATGGGGCAGCGATGACTCAACCCAAGATTCTTCTCGCACGCATCGACGACCGTTTCATTTACGGACAAGACGTTGAGCTGTGGAACGAAGCCGTGGGTTCCAACCTTGTCCTAATCGTCAACGATGAGATCGCGGCAGATTCGCGCCAATGGGCACCCATGAGGGTGGCGGCGCCAGAAGGCGTTTGGACGCGGTTTTTCTCGGTGCAAAGGACCATCGACGTCATTCATACCGCAACGCCTCGCCAATTGATTCTGATCATGGTGGCCTCACCCTCCGATGCGCTCGCGCTGGTTAAGGGCGGTGTGCCGATCACCAAGATCAGCATTGGTCATATGCAGGCAGGGGAGGGCAAGCGTCCCGCAACGCCCGCAGTTGCCGTAGACGACACAGACGTCGCTGTTCTCAGAGAGCTGCAAAAGCTCGGCATAGAACTAGAAATCCGCTATCTCCCCAGTTCCGCCCCCGACCCCATCGGCAATCTGTTCAACTGATCCCTTGGGGACGGAGGAAAACGGATCATTTTGCCTTCGTAGGGGATCTGTGTGGCGCTGTCCGCCAAAACTATGCCGGTTTACTACGATGAATTGCTTGTCGCCGAGCATGCCAAATTTGCAGAGAATAAAACCGCAGGTAGACGAGTTGCTAATTTTTTATAAACCAGCGCGTGGTCGGACATAGTGGGTTCATCGTAGTAATTCGGCATAGTTTTGTTATGTCACCAATTCGGTGGCATCGAAAAGAAGGATTTAGGCATGAAGCAGCGCCCGTCGGCGGTGGTGCCGGCGGGCGTTGCTGTGCGAGATGTCGCGTTGTGGGCCTAGTGCCTCATAAAGTGGTATTCGATCATATTGCTGTAGGGGTGACCCGGACCCACAATGCCCTGCGGGAACAGCGGCTGGTGCGGCGTGTCGGGGTACATCTCGGCCTCGAGGGCAAAGCCGGCGCCCCAGCCATAGTTGGCATCGTCCTTGGCGTGCTCGTCGCCCAGCCAGTTGCCGGTGTAGAGTTGCACGCCCGGGGCGGTGGTGTAGTAGTCCAGCTCACGACCGGTCCACATCTCCTCGACATGTAGGGCGCGACGCAGGTTGCGGCCGTACTGATAGCCATCGATGCACAGGCAGTGATCGTAGCCACGGGCCTGCTTAATCTGCGGGTCGTCGGCCTCCATGCCGGGTGCGACGGGGCGCAGCTCGCGAAAGTCAAACGGTGTTCCCTCGACCGGAGCGATTTCGCCGGTGGGGATGTTCTGCTCGTTAATGGGCAAGTAGTGGGCAGCGTTGGCGATAAAGAAGTGCTCACAGTCCATGCCGGCGTTATGGCCGGCAAGGTTAAAGTACGTGTGGTTGGTCATGGACACGTAGGTGGCGCGGTCGCTCTCGCAACCATACTCGATGCGGAAGACTCCGGTGCGCGTAACGGTAAACACAGCCGTAAAGATTCGGTTGCCGGGCAGGCCCAGCTCGCCATCCTTAAGCGAGGTGGTCATGCGCACGGCGTTGTGAGTCTCGTCGAGCTCAACGTCCCATACGCGCTTGTGCAGACCATGCTCAAGATCGCTGTGCAGGTTGTTGACGCCTTCGTTGGCCGGCATATGCCAGTCCGTGCCGTCGATGGTGATCGTGGCGCCCGCGGTGCGGTTTGCCACGGGGCCGATGGTCGCGCCAAAGCAGGCGGGGTTGTCAAAGTAATCCTCGAGCTTATCGAAGCCCAGCACCACATCGCGCACGTTGCCGGGAATGTCGGGCACATCGATACCCAGCACGGTGGCGCCATAGTCCATAATGCGAACGCAGATCTCGGGCCCGTTGAGGGTGTAACGATGAACGGGGGTACCGCACGGCGCGGTGCCGAAAAGCTCGGAAGTGATCATTTGGTTCCTAACATCGAGGTATTTCCGACAAACTGTAGCGCGAACAGGTGAGATTATCACTACACCCCACTAAAGCAGGGGGTATTTTTCTCAAAAAAGTGATGATTGGAGCTGTGCTGGCGTTGATTTTTGACGCGCACGAGTCTGATACAATTTGTTCGTTACTGTTTGAATGATATGTGCGCAAAGAACGGCGAGGATTCATCGTGATTAAGGCGGAGCGACAGGATAAGGTTCGTCAGCTGCTCGAGGAACAGGGCACGGTCTCGGTCAAGGAGATCTCGGACGCACTGGGCGTCTCGGATATGACGATCCGCCGCGATCTTGAGGAGCTTGCGAGCCTAGGTGAGATTGAGCGCGTGCACGGTGGAGCCCGTAGCGCGCAGGGCCGTCCACATGCTATGTTGCGCCACGAGTATTCGCACAGCGAAAAGCGTACCAAGCATGCCGAGGAAAAGCTGCAGATCGCGCGCCGCGCCGTTGAGCTCATCGAGGAGGGCTCGACCATCTTTTTGGGTACGGGCACCACGGTTGAGCAGATGGCCTCGATGCTGCCGGCGTTTCGCCTGCGCATCGTGACCAATTCGCTTTCGGTGTTTAACTTGCTTGAGGCGCGCGAAGACTGCGACCTGTGCCTCGTGGGCGGCATGTACCGTCGCCGCACCGCCGCTTTTGTGGGACCAACGGCCGAGGATACCCTGCGTGCGTTGGGCATCGACGCGGCGTTTATCGGCGCCAACGGCATTCTGGATGGCGATGTGTCTACGTCCAATATGGACGAGGGCCGTATCCAGCAGCTCGCCTTTAGCAAGGCAGACTCGCGCTACTTGATCGCCGATTCAAGCAAGATCGGCAAGCGCGACTTCTACACCTTCTGCCGCCTGGACAGCTTGGACGCCGTGGTGTGCGAGCCGGGCATCGCCGCCGAGAATCGCGCCGCCATCGAGGAACACACGCAGGTCATCTGCTAGCTTAGGTATTACAGATCTAGATATTTCGAACCGGGTGCCCCCGTTCATCTCAATCTGTAACAATTGGGGCCGAAAATCCCTGCTAGATGTTACAAATCGAGACAAACGGCCTGCTCGGGTCGAGCCAAAACAAAAAAGCCGCATGCGAACCCGTGGAGGGATTCGCATGCGGCCGACAGGGGGTATGCGGCTTGAATTAGGCCATGAGCAGGCCGGTCTCCGCGACGTTCTTGTACCAGTACGCGCTCGCCTTGGGATAGCGCTTCTGGGTCTCGAAGTCGATGTAGAACAGGCCGTAGCGCTTGTTGTAGCCGTTGGTCCAGGAGAACTGGTCCTGCAGCGACCACACAAAGTAACCGTCGACGTTTACGCCGCCGTCGATTGCCTTGAGGATCCATGCGAGATGCTGGCGCATGTAGTCGATGCGAGGGGCGTCGTCGATAAAGCCGTCCTCGAAGTCGTCCTTATAGCCCATGCCGTTCTCGGTGATGTAGATCTTCTTGTAGTTGGGGTAATCGTTCTTAATGCGGAGCAGCAGGTCGTAGAGGCCCTCGGGATAGATGATCCAGTCCCAATCGGTGGTGGGTACGCCTTCGCGCACGCATGACTCGCCCACGCCCTTGAGGAACCAGCGCGAGGAGCCCTTGTCGCCGGTGCCATTGTGGTTGATGTCGTTTTCGCCCTCGGCGGCACGCAGGAACTGGCACTTGTAGGTGTTGACGCCCAGGCAATCGTTGTAGGGGAGCGCGGCGGTCAGCGCGGCGATGTCCTCGTCGCGGACGTCGAGCTCGCCGCCGGCGATATGGGCCAGCTTGGTCGCGGCCTCCATGGTGTCGGCTGCATAGTGGCCGCGGAAGGTGGCGTCGAGTACCCAGCGGTTGTTGATGACGTCGGCCATACGAGCCGCCTCGCAGTCGGCAGCGCTGTTGGGATCGAGGGGATACTTGGGCTCCAGGTTCTGGACAATGCCGATCTCGCCCTCAAAGCCGCCCTCATGGAAGGCGACGACAGCCTTGGCGTGGGCCACCATCATGTTGTGCATGAGCTGGAAGGCCTTGTCCAGGCGGTACTTCTCGCCGTGCGGCCAGTTGCCGACGATAAAGCTGCCCTCGGCGGTTGCGGGAATCTCGTTAAAGGTAAACCAGTGCTTGACCTCGGTGAACTCGGCAAAGCAGAACTTGGCGTACTCGACGAAGGCGTCGATGGTCGTGCGCGTCAGGAAACCCTCGCCGCCGTTCTGGTAAAAGGCCTCGGGCGTATCGAAGTGATCGAGCGTGACATAGGGGATAACGCCAGCTTTGTTGCAGGTGGCGAAAAGCTCGTGATAGAAAGCGACACCCTCGGGGTTAATCTCGCCGGTGCCACTGGGGAAGATGCGGCTCCAAGCGATGGAGACGCGAATGCCGTTAATGCCGAAGCGCTGGCACAAGTCGATATCGACCGGATATTTGTTGTAGAAGTCGCTTGCGGGGTCGGGGGAGAAGCGACCCTGAGCAGCCAGGAAATCGTCCCAGGGCACTTTGCCCTTGCCGTGCGTGCGGGTCTCACCCTCAACCTGGTAAGCGGCGGTGGCGCCGCCAAACACAAAGCCGTCGGGGAACTGCATGGGGTTGGTCATGAGTCATCCTTTCTGTGGGATACGAATAGGGAGAGGTGCCCGAACTGGGGATCCGGGCACCAACAGAGGGAGGAACTAGTCGAGGTTCTCGCGGAGCCACTTGATGGCGCCAGCGGGGTCGCGAGTAAGGTCGATATATTCCTTACCGCGCGGGGCGAGCAGCTTAATGCCCAGACGATCGGTGTCGGCCTTCATGTCGTTGTAGTAGCTACGAACCTGCGGAGCGAGCACGATGACGTCGTACTGATCCATGATGGCAGTGTGCTGGCCATAGGCGCCTGCGGAGGAAGCGATGTTCTCTCCGGTCTGTGCGGCACCTTCCTTGATGGCGTTGGCAAGCATGGCAGAGGTGCCGGCGCCGGCGCACAGGACGAGGACCTTCAGGCCATCGACATCCTTCTTGGCGGATGCATCGGCAGCGGGCTCGGGCTGATCGGCGACAGGCTTGCTGTCGGCGGCGGCAACGGTCGTCTCGACGGAAGCGGTGGCCTGCTCGACAGCGGGCGTAGAGGCGTTGGCGGCGACGGAAGCGGCACCATCGGACTCGAGTCCCAGCTCGGCGGCGCGCTCGGCCTCCTGGTCGCAGAGCAGCTTATCGTATGCCTTCAAGAACGGCAGGTAGATGATGGCGTCCAGCAAGATGATGATCGCGACAAATACCAGGGCGATAAGCTGGAAGTTCGTGGTGATGAAGATGCCGATGGGGGCAGGGGTAGCCCAAGGCACCACGAAGGAGAAGCCGTTCATACCCACATTGTCGATAAAGAACTTGGCAACACTCACGTTGACGCAGCCGGCGGCAACAAAGGGGATGAGCATGTAGGGGTTAAGGATCATCGGCGCGCCAAAGAGCAGCGGTTCGTTGACGGCGAAGGCAACAGGGACAATCGAGGCCTTACCGACGGCTTTGAGCTGCTTGGACTTCATGAAGAGAATCAGCAGAAGCGGCACGATGAACGTGGCGCCGGTGCCGCCGAACTCACCCACGAGCGACATGTTAAAGGTGAGGGAGTGGGCGGGGTGGCCGCCTGCCAGCAGAACCTGCAGGTTCTCGGCCTGGTTGGCAAGACGGATGGGGTCGATGCCCGGCTGGACGATCGAGGGGCCGTGGACGCCGATGAACCAGAAGAACGCGGTGGCTGCCTGGATAAGGATAAGGCCAGGATAGGTTTCTGCAGCGGTAAAGAGCGGGGAGAGCAGTTTGATAAGCAGCTCGGAGAACGGAACGCCCATGAGGTTGCGCACGACGACATCGATGATGCCGCAGATGATGACGGCGCCGCCAAAGGGGATAATGTCGCGGAAGTTCTGAGCGATGGCGCCCGGGACCTCCTTGGGCAGCTTAATGGTCAGATCGCGCGAGACGCAGAATTTGTAGACCCACACGGTGATGAACGCGGCGATATAGGCCGAGAACAGACCGCGCGTGCCCATGCTGGTGCAATCGAAGACCGAAAGTTCGGAGCCGTTGAACTTGGTGGTGAACTGCGTAACGGCGAGCAGCAGCATGCTGCACTGGGCGGCCACCATGGTGGAACCGTCGTTGAGCACTTTGCCGGCGGGCATGCGACGGTTCATGGAAGCCGTGAAGTTCTTGGCAGTGGTGCCAGCAACCATGATGCCCATAACGCCCATGGTGAAGTTGTACAGCTTGTTGCACCAGTCGATAAGCGGCTGGGGCAGCGTGATGCCGACTACGCCGGGAAGGGTGGCGATCAGCAGGAAGATCGAAGAGGTGAGGACGATGGGCATGCACCCAAGGAATCCGTCCTTAATGGCCTGGAGGTAGACGTTCCTCGAGATCTTCTCAAAGAACGGTTGATGCTTTTCGAGCATCTTTACGATGGCGTCCATAGAGCTCCTTTGCTACTTAATGCGCGACGCATGTGGATGGAACTGGTCGTCGATGGATGGTCAGGACTGCCCGGAAACCTTCCTGCTTAAGGAAGGCATTGCCAAATGACAACGTTGTCATTTCGTTAATGACAACGTAAGACATTTTTGGAAGAGCAACAAGGATTTACGGGTGAACGGTCGATATTGTCCGATAAACGGCTGATTTGTCAGTCGGGCAGGTAGTGTATGCTAGAACACAAAAAACAAGCGATGCAAAACCGACTGGAGAAGCAGTGGCAACGATGGACAAGAAAAACGTCTCGATGAACGATGTGGCGATTGCCGCAGGTGTTTCTCTCAAGACGGTGTCGCGTGTGATCAACGAGCCCGATAGCGTGCGAGAGTCGACACGCGATAAAGTCCATTCCGCAATGGAGGCGCTCGGGTTTCGAACCAACTTTGCCGCGCGTTCGCTCAAGTTGGGCCGTTACGGGTGCATCGGCGTGGTGATGTTTCACTTGTCGGGCGGCGCCGTGGACATGATTGACGGTATCGCCGATGCCGCCGAAGAACGCGGCTTTGCGCTCACGATGATCAAAAAGCGGGCAGGGGAGAAGATGACCCTTGCCGACGCAGCGCGCAGGATGTCGCAGCTGCCTGTTGATGGCATGATCTTCAATCTGCGCCAGATGGTCGATGACTTTGATACCTTTGAGGCGCCGAAAGACCTCAAGACGGTGATTATCACACCGATGGAACATCCTACCTGCTCTACCGTCAGTGACGACCAAGAGGGCGGCGCGCGTATGGCGTGCGAGTACTTTTTGGACCACGGTCACAAGAACGTGTACTTCGTTTCGGGTAAGAAAGAGTCGCTGTCGAGCCAGTGCCGTATGAAAGGTTGGCGTGCGGCACTCGAGGCACGTGGCATTGAGCCGTCCGAGCCTCTGCAAGGCGATTGGAATGCGGATAGTGGCTATGCCGCGGGCCTTGTGCTTGCCGATAAACCCGATTGCACGGCGATCCTCGCTGCTAACGACTGCATGGCAAACGGTGTGATGATGGCTCTACGTGACAAAGGGCTCAGTGTGCCCGACGACGTGTCCGTGATCGGCTTCGACGATGAGCTCTACAAGACGATTCCCAACTCGATTCTGACGTCGGTGAAGTTTCGCCACCGCGAGCTGGGCATCCGTGCGCTTAACGAGGTCGTTGCGGGTTTGGAAGCCCCGAGCTCCAGAAGTCGTACGCTTGTCTCGGGCGTGTTGGTCGAGCGTGCGAGCGTGCGGGATTTGCGGGCGTAGGCGTGCTCGGCTCGTTCATCTCAACCTGTAACAGGTAGGGCCGAAAATCTCAGCTAGATGTTACAGATTGAGATATCTCTGCTCGGGCGTTCTGTTTGTCTCGATCTGTAACAGCTTGGAGCGAAAAACTCAGCTAGATGTTACAGATTGAGACAAACGTGCGGTACGGTCTGCCCAAAAAAGGCCGGGGGCGGCGCGTCGTGTGACGTGCCGCCCCCGGCTGAGAAATGGGGACAGGTTATGTGAGCGGGGCAATTCCGCTGGTCGCAAGCCGCTAGTCCAGACGACGGGTCTGCGCTACGTGCTTATACCAGTATGCGCTTGCCTTGGGCGTGCGCTTCTGGGTTTCAAAGTCAACGTAGAAGAAGCCATAGCGCTTGTTGTAGCCATTGGTCCAGGAAAACTGATCCTGCAGGCTCCACAGGAAGTAGCCGCCCACGTTGACGCCCACCTCCATGGCCTTGAGCAACCAGCGCAGGTGCTGCTCGATGTAGTCGATGCGCGGCTGATCGTCCACAAAACCGTCCTTGTAGGGGTCCTTGTAGCCCATGCCGTTCTCGGTGATGAAAATCTGCTTGTAGTTGGGGTAGCGCTGCTTAATGTAGACGAGCAGGTCGAACAGGCCCTCGGGATAGATGATCCAGTCCCAGTCGGTGGTGGGGATGCCGGGCTTGTTTACGTGCTCGCCAATACCCTTAACGCGCCAGCGGCCGGTGCCCTTCTCGCCCGTACCGTTGTGGTGCAGGTCGTTCTCGCCATCGTAAGCCTTGAGGAAGCGACACTGGTAGTTGTTAACGCCCAAGTAGTCGTTGTAGAGCGCGGCCTCGCGCATGATTTTCAGATCCTCGTCCGGGATCTCGATGGTGCCGCCCGAGACGGCAGCCAGGCGGTTGGCGCACTCGAGGGTGTCGGGAGCATAGTCGCCGCGGAAGGTGGCGTCGAGCAGAAACTGGTTCTGCAGCACGTGCTCGTTGTTGGCGGCTTTGATGTCGGCGGGGTCGTTCTCGTTGAGCGGGTACTTAAACTCCAACGACTGGATGACGCCGATCTTGCCCTTAAAGCCGCCGTTGTGGAAGGCCAGTACGGCCTTGGCGTGGGCGAGCATCATGTTGTGCTCGCACTGGAAAGCCTCGGCCAGATGCGCCTTGACACCACCGGGGAAGGTGCCCTCGATGTACGTGTTGGAGGCGTCGGCCCAGATCTCGTTAAAGGTGAACCAGTAGGTCACCTGGTCGGCGTACTCCTTAAAGCAGAAGGTGGCAAAGTCCACAAAGGCATCGATGGTCTCGCGGTTGAGGAAGTCGCCCTTCTCAAAGAGGGCAAGCGGCGTGTCAAAGTGATGCAGCGTGACGAACGGCTCAACGTGGTGCTTATGGCACTCGGCGAAGAGATCGTGGTAGAACTGCACGCCCTCGGGGTTGATCTCGCCGGTGCCGTTGGGGAAGATGCGGCTCCAGGCAATGGAGAGGCGAATGCCGTTGATGCCGAACTCCTCGCACAGCTCCAGGTCGACGGGGTACTGGTTGTAGAAGTCCGAAGCGGGATCGGGGGAAAAGCGCCCCTGGGCCTCCAAGAAGTCGTCCCAGGCGACTTTGCCCTTACCGTGGGTGCGGGTCTCGCCCTCTACCTGGTAAGCAGCGGTAGCGCCGCCAAAGACAAAGTCCTCGGGAAACTGCGCAGGCGGGTTGGTGACGCTAGCAGGGTTAACGGACATGATGATCCAATCGTCTAAATTGAAGGGCCAGCCGGTCTTGGATGGTCGGCTGGCCCTGAGCGTTACTTACTTCGAGAGTTGCTCGCTTACGAAGGCGAGAGACTTGTCGCCGTTCTGGGAGAGCTCGATGTACTGCTTGCCACGGCAGGCGACGCACTTGTTGCCCACGCGCTCGCAGTCCTTCTGAAGGTCGGCCAGGTAGCTTGCGGCCTGCGGGGCCAGGACGACCAGGTCAAAGTCGGGGAGCATGTCAACGTGGTTGCCATAGGCCTCGGCAGCGGTCTCGAGGTTAATACCGCGCTCCCTGGCAGCCTTGGCCAGCGCGTTGGCGAGCAGGCCCGAGGTACCGCCGCCCTGGCAGAGTACGAGCACGCGCCTGCCGTTGAGGTCGCTGGCGGTCGCAGCCTCGGTGGCGGGCGCTGCGGAAGCGGCGGGGGCGTCGGCCTTCACGGCCTCGGCAGCAGCGCCGGCGGCAACGCTCTTGGCGTCAGCCTTGCCCTGGAAGGCGTCGTTGAGCTTGGCGGCCTTCTCAGCGTTCTTGGCGGCGAGCTCCTCCTGGGAGATCTCGGCCTCCTCGGTGCACTTCTGGGCGTCATAGGCACGGAAGAACGGGTAGTACAGGGCAAAGTCGACAACCAGGATAAGGGCGAGCATCACAAAGGCGAGCGGCTGGAAGCCCAGGCCCATGATGGTGCCGATGGGGCCGGGGACGGTCCAGGGCAGGGTGTACATAAAGCCGTTCATGCCCAAGAAGTCGATAAAGATCTTGAGGATCCAGATGTTGGCGATCGGGGCAAAGACAAACGGGACAAAGAAGACGGGGTTGAGCACGATGGGCGCGGCGAACAGCAGCGGCTCGTTGACAGCGAAGCAGACGGGAACGATGGCGGCCTTACCGACGGCGCGCATCTCCTGGGACTTGGCCAGGAAGCAGAACATAAAGACCAGGACAAGCGTGGCGCCGGTGCCGCCCATGCAGACGACGAAGTACTGGGCACCCTGGGTCAGGACAGCGGAAGCGTGCTGGCCGGCCTGGAACGCAGCCAGGTTGTCGGTCATGTTGGCAACGAGGGCGGCGGCGATGGCGGGCTCGACGATCGAGGGACCGTGGACGCCGACGAACCAGAACAGGCTCATGGCGCCGTAGATCACAGCGAGACCGATATAGCCGTCGGCAGCGGTGAACAGGGGCTGGAACACCTGGATGACGCCCTGGGCAAAGCAGAAGCCAAAGGCAGCGCGGAAGACGATGTCAAAGACCCAAAAGACGGTGATGCAGACGGAGAAGGGGATGATGTCCTTAAAGGTCTGCGAGATGTTGGGCGGAACCTGCTCGGGCATCTTGACGGTGATGTTGCGCTTAATGAAGAACTTGTAGATGATGCCGGTCACAAACGCAGCGATAAAGGCGGTCAGCAGGCCTTTGGAACCAAGGTAGGTGGTGTTGAAGCCGCTGGCAGCGTCCGTGGCGATCGTGTCGCTCGAAAGGAGCAAGAAGCCGATGATGGCCGCGCACATGCACGAGATGAAGTTGATCTGGTTGTTCTTGGGCAGATCGCGGTTCTGAGCGTCGGCGAAGTGCTTGGCCGTGGTGGCAGCGCAGGCGATGGCCAGGATACCCATGGAGTAGTTGTAGCACTTCCACAGGGCGTTGTTGATGTCATCGGGCCAGTAGAAACCCCAGATGTTGGGGACCGAGGCTACCAGGCAGAAGATGGACGAGAAGATGATGATGGGGATGACGGAGATAAAGCCGTCGCGAATCGCCTTGAGGTACTTGTTGCGGGCGATCGCGTTGAAAAAGGGCTGGCCCTTTTCGATGATGGCGATAAGTTGCTCCATGCAATGCTCCTAAGAGTCGGTGGGTTAACAACGATGGTAGCTTTTGGCGTTCGGTTGCCAAAATGTTGACGTTGCCATTTTGTGACACAAAATAAGACGCGAACCGATGGTCCCTGTGCCTGCGAACCGTCGATTCCTTGCGCGTAAACGTTTGAGCCGCCCGGTGGCTCTGTGTTTGCACAATGGCAACGTTAACATTTGGGCGACAAAAGCCGTTCGGGGAAGCAAAAATGTCGGTGAACGGTAGGTTTTGGGTGGTGAGCGTATGGTGGGGGAGGCGTTGGATATACTTGAAGACGTTTCATTTGACTGCGCAGGATGCCACCAATGGCATCGTTGACATAGAAAGATCGACCTATGGCCGCTGTTAAAAAATCGGTATCCGTTAAGGATGTGGCGCGTCTCGCGGGCGTCTCGGAGCAGACAGTCTCGCGCACCGTCCACGATTCGCCCAGCGTACGCCCTGAGACCAAGGAGCGCGTGCGTGCCGCCATGCGCGAGCTGGGGTATCGCCCCAATTTTGCCGGTCGATCGCTGCGCCGTGGCAAGTTTAAGACCGTCGGCGTCGCCATGTTCAACATTACCGGTACCGGCAACCTCGACCGTATGGAGGGCTTTGCCGCCGCCGCCGATAAGCACGGCTACGCCATCACCCTCACTAAAGTAGATGGACATCCCTATACCCTCGAGAGCGCATCGTCGCGCATGAGCGCGCTGCCGGTAGACGGCGTGGTCGTGATCATGAATCGCATGCCGGCGGACTTTGGCACCTTCGAGCCGCTGCCCGGTATGCAGACGGTGCTCGTTACGATGTTGGAGCACCCGCTGTGCTCTACGGTCGATAACGACCAGTTCGATTGCTCGCGCCAGGTGGTCGAGTACTTGCTGGGGCAGGGGCACAAGACCGTGCACTTTATCTCGTGCCCCGAGCGCTCGCTTTCGGGCATGCAGCGCGAGGAAGGCTGGCGCGAGACATTGCGCGCACATGGTATTGAGCTGCCGCGACTCATCCGTGGCGATTGGACGGCGCAGAGCGGATATGCCGCAGGCCAGGCTCTGGCGGACGATCCGACCTGTACTGCCATCTATGCCTCCAACGACGCCATGGCCTACGGCTGCATTCGCGGGCTCGAGTCGCGCGGAAGGCGTGTGCCCGAGGACGTGAGCGTGGTGGGTGTTGATGACAGCCTGGGCGATATCGTGCCCGACCGTCGCCTGACCACCGTGCGCTTTGACAACAGGCGTGTCGGCATGTGGGCAGTCGATAAGATCGCCGGTGCCGAGGGGGGTGCGTCTGGCGTGGAGCACATGCTGATCCCCGGCGTGCTCGTAGAGGGCGATACGGTGCGCGATTTGCGCTAGGGCGCGGTCCTGTTTGGGTTTCCGTTAATCATGTTTGATATTGTTCGAAATGGTTTGGAAACCGTTCACGGGTGAAAATTGACCGTTCATAGCTTGAAATTATGTTTTGCGTTGTTCTTTTTTGTTTGAATGTTAATGTTTCTGCCATACAGAACGCAGCGCGTATGCCCGGACGCGATGCTCTCCATTGGTTCATATGTGAAAGGAACGCAATATGGCAACCAAAGAAGAAATCTCGATGGTTGGATTCGAGATCGTCGCATACGCAGGTGACGCCCAGACCGATCTGCTTGCAGCGCTCGATGCTGCTCGCGAGGGTGATTTTGAGAAGGCCGAGCAGCTGCACAAGGATGCCAGCGATGCGCTCATCGGTGCCCACGACACGCAGACCAAGCTGCTTTCGCAGGAGGCCGGCGGTGGCGAGATGGAGATGACCTTCATCATGGCTCACGCTCAGGACACTCTCATGACCACTATGATCCTGGAGAAGCAGACCCGCTTTACCATCGATGCCTACAAGCGCATCGCCGAGCTCGAGGCCAAGCTCGCCTAACGAGTCCGCACAACCAAGTCCCCTTCCAAAAGCTCTGCCGCAGACTCGCGACAGGGCTTTTTCTTTTCAAGACTTTAGTCTGCTGGCCGCGCAGCGGCCAGCTTTGAACCACCCGCTACGCGGGTGGAGACAAACG
>CABUEK010000037.1:0-12692 GCA_902490565.1 uncultured Collinsella sp.
GCGCGCAGGCCAGGCCGCAGACGATGCGGCGCGTCACGCGGCGCCAGCTGCCGTGTGCGAGCAGCGTGCGACGGCACACGTCGGGCTCGACAAAATGGGCTCCAGAGGTTTTGTCATTGCGATTGGGGGTCGTGAACAAGGCGGCCATGGTTACTCCCATCCTCATAGGGCCTATGCGATTAAGCCCAGCATATCTGCAGGATGTAGCCGGCGGTAGTGCCGTTTGGAGGGCAAAATGTCCAAAACTTGGGAAGCAAAACATCGCGCGTCTGTGCGTTGCCTGGCTTTAAAAGAAAAGCGCGGAGCCGCTCGATGCGACTCCGCGCTTTGGTGTTCTGTTTTAGCAGACTATGCCGTTACGCTACGAAGAAGTAGACGAGGAAGGCGAGAGCTGCGATCCACATGAGCGGCTTGATCTTGGAGGCCTCGCCCTTAAAGAGCGCGACGATCACGTAGGCGATAAAGCCTAGGCCAATGCCGGCAGAGATGGAGTAGGTGAAGGGCACGCCGGCGACAATCATGAACGCCGGGAAACCCTGCGACACGTCGGACCAGTCGATCTCGGAGGCCTCGCTCATCATGAGGTAGCCGACGTAGACCAGAGCACCGCAGGTGGCGGCGCTGGAAACGATGGTGACGATGGGGGAGAAGAACGCGGCGAGAATGAACAGCACGCCGGTGGTGACGGAGGTGAGGCCCGTGCGGCCACCGTCGGCGGCGCCGGAAGTGGACTCGACGAAGGTGGTGATGGAGGAGACACCCATGAAACCGCCCACAGCAGCGGCGGCGGAGTCGACGATCAGGATCTCCTTGATATTCTCGACGTTGCCGTCGTCGGTGAGGAACTCGCCCTGCTTGGCCACGGCCATCGCGGTGCCCATGGTGTCGAAGAAGTCACTCATGAGCAGCGAGAACGAGATGACGAGGAGCGCGGGGTCGGTAAGGACCTTGACGATGGCGGGCACGCCGCCGGCGTCGGCGATGGGGCCACCGATGCTCGAGAAGTCGAGCGGGGCGATGATACCGGTCGGAGCATGGGTCACACCTAGGGGGATACCGGCGATGACGGCGACGACGATGCCGATGAGCAGCGAGCCGGGGACGTTGCGGCAGGCGAGGGCGACTGTCACCAGGATGGAGATGATGCCGACGATGAAGGTGGGGGAGGTGATGTCGCCCAGACCGACGAGTGTACCGGCGCCAGCGGTGATAATGCCGGCATCGCACAGGCCAATCATGGCGATGAACAGGCCCAGACCCACCGAGATGGCGTGACGCAGGACAACCGGGATGGCGTCCATGATGGCCTCGCGCAGGCCACAAAGCACGAGCAGCAAGATGACGATACCCTCGAGGAAGATGACGCTCATGGCCACGTGCCAGTCACCGCCGCAGACGGTGGTGGTGATTCCAGCGATCATCGCGTTGACGCCTAAGCCCGACGCGCAGGCGAGCGGGCGGTTGGCGAAGATGCCCATGCAGATGGTCATGATGCCGGCGCCCAGGCAGGTGGCGCAGGCGAGCGCTCCCGCATCGATGCCAGCGCCCGAGAGCACCGCGGGGTTGACGGCGATGATGTAGGCCATCGCCAGGAATGTTGTCAGTCCAGCGCGGAGTTCGGTCCCGATTGTGGACTTGCGCTCGCTGACGTGAAATAGTTCGTCCATGCATACCCTTTCCTTGCTCGGCCCCGAGTTTAGGCCGATTGACACGAACTCAACTACTATATCGCCTTTGAAAGGCTGATGTTCCTCGCATGTTGATGTTCGGCGCTTTGTAGCAGACAGACGGTATTTTTCGCATGAAAATGTGTGGGTACCGTATACTTAAGCAGTTACAACGACCCCTATGGAGGAACGTATGATTAAAGAGCTCTGCCACGACGAGGCTATTCTGTCCCAGCGTTGCGAGGTTGCGACCGTCGAGGACGAGTCGGTGGCACAGGACCTGATCGATACCATCAAGTCGCTCGACGATGCCGGCTGCCTTGCCGCTAACCAGATTGGCGTTACCAAGAAGGTCTGCGTCTACCTGGACGACGCCGGCGAGCCCCACGTGCTCTACAACCCCCGTCTGGTGTTTGGCCTGGGTGCCAGCAAGATGGAGGAGAGCTGCCTGACGCACGAGGAGGTCACCAAGTCCACGCGCTATATCAAGTGCAAGGTCGCTTATGACGTGATCGTCGACGGCAAGATGCGCGAGCGCAAGCAGGACTTTGTGGGCTTCGAGGCGCAGATGATTCAACACATGATTGACCACTGTCTTGGAAAGTTGGTCTAAGGGGACCAAAGCACCGCACTTCGTCTCTTTTGGCCCGGGCATGACATTGTTGTCATGTCCGGGCTTTTGTGTTTAGCGCCTTTTTGTTTGGAGACAATGAAATTAGCAAGAACGTAAAGCTAGGAGGCGCTATGTGTACGAGTATTCGATTTACCGATAATTCTGGCCACATGTATCTGGGCCGCAATCTCGACTGGAGCTTTGACTACGGCCAACAGGTTCGCGTGATGCCGCGCGGGTTTCACATTCCGTATTCGTTTATCGACGACGCGACAGCGGCACACGCGGTGATCGGTATGTGCATCGATTACAAGAACTACCCTATGTTCTTCGATTGCGGCAACGATGCAGGCCTTGCCGTGGCGGGTCTCAATTTCCCGGGTTATGCCGAGTATGCCGAGGACCCTGTCGACGGCAAGACCAATATCGCGGCCTATGAGTTTCCCCTGTGGGTGGCAGCGACGTTCTCGACGGTCGATGAGGTCGAGGCTGCGCTGCGCGATACGGTGATTGTCGCCAAATCTGCCGGAGAGGGGCTGGGCGTGTCGCTGCTCCATTGGATTATCGGCGACAGCCAGCGTAGCATCGTGGTCGAGATGATGGCTGACGGCCTGCATGTATACGGCGATCCGGTCGACACCCTCGCCAATCAGCCCACCTTCCCGTGGCACATGGAAAACCTCCGCACCTATATCACCGCCACAAGCGATTTTCCGCAGACGGCGACATGGCGTGGCGCCGAGCTTAAGCCCTATGGAGCCGGTGCCGGCATGCGCGGCATTCCGGGCGATTGCTATTCGCCGAGCCGTTTTGTAAAGGCGGCGTACCTCAATGCCAATTACCCACAAAAGGAGAGCGAGACCGAAAACGTCGTTCGCATGTTCCGCTCGCTCGAGGGCGTGGTGATGATCGAGGGAGCGTCCAGGATGGGCGATGGCAAGTTCGAGAAGACTATCTACACCGGATGCTTTAGCGCGCGCACGGGCAATTATTACTACGCGATGTATGGGGATCCGTCGATTCGCTACGTGAGCCTGATGGATGCCGAGGGCGCGAGCTCCGATAGGCTCGTGGTTCCCGAGCCACGCCGTTCGTAGCCGCTAGCTTTACTGCAATGCAAAGCGGCCCTGCGTCTCTCGTGAGGTGCAGGGCCGCTGTCGTTGATTTGTGACGTCACTAGAAGTTGACGTCGTTGAGTTGTTCGCTCTCGAGGCCGTCGAGCTGTTGCTGTTCGGGCGTATCGGCGACGCTCTCGAGCAGCTCGGTGGGATCGACGTTCATGTTTCTACCGGCCTCGTTGCCGTTGACCAAGTCGTCCGAGAAGATGTCGACTTCCATTTCCTCGGCTTCCTCGATCTGAACTTCGAGCGGCACCTGGGTGCGCACGAGTTTGACTGCCGGGCGCATGCGGGCAAAGAGGGGCACGTACTCGATGATGATGGCCGAGTTCTCTAGACCGTACCAGCGTGCCGGGCTTCCGCAGGCGCGGCGGACGGCGTACTTGATGGCCATCACGCGGTGGTCGTTGCGGTTGATGTCCGTTTCGGGGGCGAGCATCTTGCGCAGCATGCAAAAACGGAAGTCGCCCACGTTGCCGCGTGTCTCGTAGATGGAGTAGGTGTGATGCTGCGGCGGCAGCTCACCCGATGCCATCAGGTCGCCAACGATCTGGCGCAGGTAGGCATTGATGCGCTGGTTGACCTTAAAGCCCAGGTCCAGGCGCACGCGGAACAGGAAGTCCGTGCCAAAGGTCTCGACGGAATACTCGTGCGTATAGGGCTCATCGGTAACGTACACGTTGATGAACCAGTATGCCTTGGCGCGCTTGGGATGCTTATCCAAGATGGAATAGAGCACATCGCGGTCGAGCGTGAGCGGGTCGGGGCTGTTGGTGAGGAACACCAGGTTGTCGGCAAGCACGGGATAGGTCTCGTCGTTGCGCAGGCGGTCGAGCTGGTCAATGTACTTGGAGACGGGCAGCAGGATGGTCTGCGTGCGCTCGATGGCGGTGCCGCGGCGCCACACGTACATAAGGCCAAACAGCAGCGCGGCCAAGAAGATCATGACATAGCCGCCGTCAAAGAACATGGTGAGGCACGAGGCAAAGAAGCACAGCTCAATGGCGCCAAAGAGCAGTGCGAAGACGCAGGCACCCAGTTTGTGCTTGAGGATGCCGGCGATATAGCTCGTCAAAAGCGTCGTGGTCATGAGCATGGTCACGGTGATGGCGAGGCCGTAGGCGCTCTCCATGCGCTCGGAGTTCTGGAACAGCAGCACGATGAAGATGCAGCCGACCCACATGATGTTGTTGACGAGCGGAATATAGAGCTGGCCCTTGGTGTCGCTGGGGTAGTGGATGCGCAGGTGCGGCATAAGGTTGAGGCGCGTTGCCTCGGATACCAGCGAGAACGAGCCGGTGATGAGCGCCTGCGAGGCGATGATGGCCGCTACGGCCGAAAGCACGATGGCAAAGGGGCGCAGGGGCTCGGGAAGCATCATGTAGAACGGGTTGACGATATCCATCGCGAGCATCTGGGGGTTGGAGTTATTGGCGAGCAGCCAAGCGCCCTGACCCAGGTAGTTGAGGATAAGGGCCGCCTTAACAAACGGCCAGGATGCATAGATGTTTGCCTTGCCAACGTGGCCCATGTCCGAGTAGAGGGCCTCGGCGCCGGTCGTCGACAGAAAGACAAAGCCGAGCACCATAATGCCCGAGTGGTTGATGGGCGAGAACAGGAACATGATGCCGCGGATGGGGTTGAGCGCACGCAAGATGGACAGGTTGCCGAGCATGTTGAACAGGCCGGCGCCTGCCAGGAACAGGAACCACAGCGTCATGAGCGGGCCGAACAGCTTGCCGATCGACGAGGTACCGGCGCGCTGCATGGCAAACAGGCCGCAGATAATGATGATGGTGATGATGATTACGTTGGTCTGGCCGTCACCCAAAAGCGCGTGGCCCCACTCGATAGTGCGCAAGCCCTCGATGGCCGTGGTAACCGTGACGGCGGGGGTGAGGATGCCGTCGGCGAGCAGCGCCGCGCCGCCGATCATGGCGGGAAGGATCAGCCACGGCGCCACTTTGCGCACCAAGCTAAACAGGGCGAAGATGCCGCCCTCGTTGTGGTTATCGGCCTTCATGGCGATAACCACGTACTTGACCGTGGTCACGAGCGTCATGGTCCAGATGACAAGCGAAAGCGCTCCCAAGATCATGTCTTCGCTGACGGTACCGATGCCGCCGTTGTTGGCGACGATTGATTTCATGGTGTACATGGGGCTCGTGCCGATGTCGCCATAGACGACGCCGAGCGTTACGAGCAGCATGCCAGCGGAGAGGGGGATGGCTCCGTGCCCGCCTTGACCACGCTGGTCTTGGGGGCTTGCCTCCAGTTTGTTGTGTGCCACGTGGACTCCCTTTGACATCCGGTTATCTGTCTAGGACAGATAATCTTTATGCCGTCTTTATACATACAAGAGCAGTTTGGCACATCGGGTTATTTTAGACAATAATCCTCAGCTGGGGATTATTTATCTACGCAGGTAGCATTTCAAAGCAGGGGCTTTTTAAGCACGTACTGTCTGGGCGATGCCAGCCTTGGCGTTTGCGCGTTTGCCGGCGAGTTCGCAAAAAATCGCGCCGCCGATGATAAGCGCGGCGCCCAGCAGGCGGACCGGTGTTATGGCTTCACCCAAAAGGGCGGCCGAGAACACGACCGCCGAAAGCGGCTCGAGGTAGCCGACGACGGCGACGGTCTGGACGGGCAGCTTGGCGACGGCGCTAAAGTAGAGCAGGCAACCAATGCCGGTGTTGACGACGCCGAGCATAGCGACGGCGTGCCAATCAATACTGGCGGCGACGCCGGCGGACAGGAACGAGGGAGCGCCCTGCGTGATGAGCGTGAGGACCAGTGCGGTCACAAAGGCGGCGCTCACCTGGAGCGTGGAGTTCTCGAGGCCTTCGATGTGTGGCGCACCCTTGCTAGCGATGACCATCAGCGCATAGCAAAATGCCGAGGCGATGCCGCAGGCGATACCCGCAATGGGCATATTGCCGCCTAGACCTTGCGCTGCAATGAGAAAAGCACCGCAAGCAACGGCGATAAAGCTGGCGATTTTGCCTCCGGTCAGCTTTTCGCCAAAGATGAGCGGGGAGAGCGCCATGACAATGATGGGGCCGCAGTAGTACAGCAGCGAGGATACGCCGACGCCGATCGTCTGGTAGGCGCGGAACAGAAAAATCCAGCTGGCGCCCAGCGCGGCTCCCGAGAGGAGGAGGGCTGCGGCTTCGCGGGGGCGAGATGGCGCCTGCAACTTATGGCGTTGGGTGATGGCGAGGATGGTGACAAGCGAGAGTGCGCCCAAAAACGTGCGTAGTAGCACGATATCGGAGCTCGGCAGTGCGATGGCAGCGGCGATGATGCCGTTGGAGCCAAACAATAGCAATGCTGCTAAGTACGTAAACAGACCGTTGTTCATGCGCTGACATCCCCTCTATATCCGAGCAACTTCACTATGGGTGAACTGGCTTTAGAAGAAAAGCGAATATAATGCATGGCTGACATGACAAAAGCTCATGCAAGGATGGAGGACTGCCGTGGAAACGAATATTCAAAAGATGCAGGTGCTGCTCGAGACAGTGCGCGCCGGAAGCTTTACGCGCGCCGCCGAGCGCCTGAGCTATTCGCAATCGGGCGTGAGCCGTATGGTGGCCGATCTTGAGGCCGATTGGGGCTTTAAGGTGCTCGACCGCAGTCGCGAGGGCGTGGCTCTTTCTGCTGACGGGCGACAGGTCATGCCGGCTGTCGAGGCGCTCTGCGAGGAATTCGTTCGCTTGCAGCGACGCGTGGATGAGATGCGTGGGCTCATGCGCGGCAAAATCTGCATCGGTACGTTTTCGAGCGTGGCGACCCACGTGCTGCCGCCGGTGATTGCTCGTTTTCGTGCCGATTATCCAGACATTGATTACGAGCTGCTGATGGGCGACTATTCAGAGATTGAACAATGGGTGGCAGAGGGCCGCTGCGATCTGGGCTTTATCCCGCATGAGCCCCGAGAAAATGGCATGACGTCGCGGTCTTTGGTGCGCGACGAGTTGATGGCGGTAGTGCCGGCAGACTCTTTGCTTGCCACTGAAGAGGTCGTCTCTCTTGCCGATTTGGCCAACGAGCAGTTTATTCTGCTGGAACGCGGCACCGATGATGAGATTACGCCGCTGTTTCGTCGGGCGGGGCTGACGGTGCGCTCCAAGCTGTCGACCTGGGATGACTATGCGATTATGGCTATGGTGGAGGATGGCCTGGGCGTGAGCGTTCTTCCTGCGCTCATCTTGCGCCGCTGTCAGTTCGATGTTGCCGTGCGTCCGCTCGAGGGGCATCCCCATCGGCAGATCAATGCGATATATCGCACGGCCGACGTTTCGCTTGCCGCCGCTCGATTCCTTGAATACCTCTAAACGCGTGCACGTCATTGTCCGCTTTGGGCAAATCTCGAAGTTCGGTACGTTTTCTTATGAAATTGAACTTTCGAATGAGGTACGGCGCTATACTGCTTGCTAAATTGAACCTTGGTTCAATTCGTGTTCTATAAATTGAACTTTGCCAGCAAGGAGGTTCCTGTGGCCCAAGAGACGTTTAGTAATCGCCTGCGACAGGCTATGTCCGATCGCGACGTTCGCCAGTCGGACGTAATCCGCGCATCGGAGATGCTCGGCAAAAAACTCGGCAAGAGTCAGATGAGCCAATATGTGAGCGGCAAGACGATTCCGCGGCGCGACGTGGCAGAGCTGCTCGCCCGCATCTTGGAGGTCGATGTTACCTGGCTGCTCGCCGGTGACGCCGATCAGGGCGAGGCATCATCGTCCCGCAACGTTTCCAAGCCCGAACCCCATCCCTCAGCTCAAATTCCAAGGAGCACCACCATGCGTACTTTTTCCAAATCCACCAAACTCGAGAACGTTCTGTATGACGTGCGCGGCCCCGTCGTCGACGAGGCTGCCCGTATGGAGGACGAAGGCGAGCGCATCCTCAAGCTCAATATCGGCAACCCGGCGCCCTTCGGTTTCCGCACGCCCGACGAGGTTATCAAGGACATGCGCCAGCAGCTGCCCGACTGCGAAGGCTATTCCAACTCGCGCGGCCTGTTCTCCGCGCGCAAGGCGATTATGCAGTATTCGCAGATCAAGGGTCTGCCCAACGTTCAGATGGAGCATATCTACACAGGCAACGGCGTGTCCGAGCTCATTCAGCTTTCGATGAACGCGCTGCTCGACAATGGCGACGAGATTCTGATCCCCAGCCCCGACTATCCGCTCTGGACGGCGTGCGCAACACTTGCCGGTGGTCATCCCGTGCACTATCTGTGCGATGAGCAGGCGGATTGGTATCCCGACCTGGAGGATATGGAGTCCAAGATCACGAGCGCGACCAAAGCCCTCGTCATCATCAACCCCAACAACCCCACGGGTTCCGTCTATCCGCGCGAGGTGCTCGAGGGCATCGTCGAGGTTGCACGCAGGCATCAGCTGATGATTTTTGCCGATGAGATCTACGACCGCCTGTGCATGGACGGCTACGAGCACGTCTCGATTGCCTCGCTCGCCCCCGACCTGCCCTGCGTTACCTTTAGTGGCCTTTCCAAGTCGCACATGATTGCGGGCTATCGTATAGGCTGGATGGTGCTTTCGGGCAACCAGCGCTGCATGAGCGACTTCATCATGGGCATCAACATGCTCTCCAACATGCGCCTGTGCTCCAACGTGCCGGCTCAGTCGATCGTTCAGACGGCACTCGGTGGCCATCAGTCCGTTAACGACTACATCCGTCCCGGCGGCCGTGTCTACGAGCAGCGCAACTTTGTGTATGAGGCACTCAGCAAGATTGACGGCATCTCGGTGGTTAAGCCGCGTGCGGCGTTCTACATCTTCCCCAAGATGGATGTTAAGAAGTTCAACATCACCGATGACGAGCAGTTTGCCCTCGACCTGCTGCACGAGAAGAAGATTCTGATCACGCGCGGCGGCGGCTTTAACTGGGCCGAGCCCGATCACTTCCGCATCGTGTACCTGCCGCGCATGGAAGTGCTCAAAGAGTCGCTCGAAGACCTCGCCGACTTCTTTGACCATTACCGCCAGAGCTAGTGGGATAGAAGTTCCGCACTATGAAAAGCTCCCTGCAGTTGCTTTGCTGCAGGGAGCTTTCTTGAATCGGCGGAACTAAATAACGATCCCGTTGCAGTGGTCGATTTCGTGCTGGATGATCTCGGCGGTGTAGCCCGAGAAGTTTTTGATGCGGTGGACGAAGTTCTCGTCCAAATACTCCACCTTAATGCGGCGATAGCGGGTGCAGGGACGCTCGCCGATCAGCGAGAGGCATCCTTCGCTCGTCTGATAGGCATTGACCTGCTCAAGAATTTGAGGGTTGTACATCAGGAGCGTCCTGTTGCCGTCCTTTATGCAGATGATGCGTTTGCGCACGCCGATCATGTTGGCGGCGAGGCCCACGCACTCGTGCTCATGCTCGTGGAGCGTATCCAGGAGATCCTGCCCGGTCGCGGCATCGTCGGGTCCCGCGTCTTCGGAAGGCAGGCGCAAAAAGAACTCGGATTTCATGATGGGCTTAATCATGGCGGGCTCCTCATGTCTCATGCTTTCGTGGACTTTTAATAATAGCGCGGAAGGAAAGCTGCGCGTTCGCGTTACAATTTTTCGACGTTGGACCATGTTGCCAGACTCGTCGTGTACGGCGTCTGGCGTAAGTCTAGGGCTCATTTTCGCCCTGGACTGTTCCTCTGGGGCGATGCGACTGTCGTTCCAAGAGGAAGGAAATGCATGGGGAGCAAATCTCAGCAACAAGTTCAAGAAACGCCATCGGCCACTGCGGCGTCTCTCGTCGTAATGTATATCGCAGCCTTTGTTGCCGCGTTTAACGAGAACATCATTAATGTGGCGTTGCACGACATTATGGCGGCCTTTTCGGTGAGTGCCACCACGGCGCAGTGGCTCGTTTCGGGCTACATGATCGTGACGTCGATCTTTACGGCCATCATGGCCTTCCTGTCCGGCCGTTTCTCGACGCGCAAGCTGCTGTTTTTCGCATGCGGATGCATGGTCGCCGGCGAAGTCCTGTGCCTGTTCGCTCCGTCGTTTAGCGTTTTGCTGCCAAGCCGTATTTTGCAGGCTGCGGGATCGGGCATCTTGTTCCCGCTCATGATGAACGTGGTGCTGTCTTGCGCCCCGCGCGAGAAGCTTGGTCTGTATCTGAGCCTGGGCGGTGCCTGCATTACGCTAGGGCCGGCGTTTGGACCCGTGATCAGCGGTCTTATGTGCACGTTGTTTGGCTGGAGGGCGGTGTTCGTAGTACCGCTGGTGGGCGGCATTGCGGTCGCTGCGGCGGGCGTAAAGCTTGTTCAGAATGTTGGAGAGCGCTCGAACACCACGCTTGATATTCTGTCGGTTGTTTTGCTCGCCGCCGGCATTACGGCATTTGTGTATTCCGTAGGCGAGTTCTCGACCAATCTGATTGCCGGTATCGTGACGCTTTTCGCCGCCATTGTGCTGCTCGGCCTGTTTGCGGCCCGCCAGCTCAAGCTCGAGCATCCGGTGCTTAACGTGCGTCCCATGGCGAGCGTTCGTTATTGGCCTGCGTGTCTGCTTGTGGTGGTGTCGATGATGACGACGTTCTCGATGAGCGTTTTGTTGCCGCTCTATTTTGAGGGCGCATACGGCATGACCGCACTTGCTGCGGGCTTGCTCATTTTGCCGGCGATTGCCTGCAACGCCGTGACCTCGATTGTGGGCGGACGCGTGATGGACGCCCGTGGCGCATGGCCGCTGCTGCCGGTCGGCTTTGCCCTGATTGCCGTGGGGCAGACTGCAATCTCGATGACGGCGGCGAGTATGAACATCGGCGTCGTCGTGGCACTGACCGTTGTGGTGTATGCCGGAGTCGGTTTGGTGCTGAGCCCCTCGCAGACGGCCGGCTTGGAGACGCTGCCTGCTGCCGAGCATCCTCACGGAACGGCATTGCTCAATACGTGGAACATGATTGCCGCATCGTTTGGCCCGTCGCTGTTTATCGGCCTGCTCTCGAGTTCTGCGGCGACTGCCGGCGCCGCTGGCGTTGCGACGGACGTTGCCCAGGCGATTGGATTTGCAGCTGCCGTGCGTGTGGCGGCTGTAATTGCCGCGGTCGGGTTCGTGGCGTCGCTGGTGTACGCTCGTCGCGAGTCACACATGTCGCATTAATGTGTGCACATAGATTCTGCAGCTAGATTGGATGGCGACACCATAAACTAATGGACGTTTTGCCGAGAGGCATGATTGTTTAAAGCGCAAAGAGTGCGCGACGGGCCCCGCGAATGGGGCGATGATGCCCGAGAGGGCCAAGAAGGAGTCTCATGTCCGAGAACGAAGAGATCATGAACGAGACCGAGAACGAGACCATGGCTGCCGAGGTCGAGGCAGTCGAGACCGTGGAGACCGAAGCTGCCGAGGTTGAGGCTGCTGACGAGGTTTCCGCCGAGGAGGAGGCCGAGGTTGTCGAGGCCGCCGTTGATTACGATGACGAAGAGCTGATGGACAAGATGCAGAAGGCCGCCCGCCTGCTGCGTAGCCGTCGCTTTGCTATTTCCAAGGAGGAGGAGGCCAAGGCCGAGCGCATGGCGAACATCGAGCGCGCCATCAAGCTTCTTGACCTCAAGCCCAAGATGGAGCAGAAGGAAATGTCCGACCTGCTGGGCATGCGCCTTCGTGAGCTCGATGGCCTGATGGCCGAGGCCGAGGCTGCCGATCTGGTCGGCCGCATCGACGACGCCGAGGGCGATATGCGCAAGATTGTTGTCTTCGCCGCCGAGGATGCCGCTGAGGGCCTGGTCGAGCTTGCCAACAAGAAGGAGAAGCTCCTGCCCGAGCTTTCTTACGAGGAGGCCACCGAGCTGATGGCCGCTCTCGATAAGGTTATCGCTCCGCTCGTCGCCATGGGCCTGGACGAGGATCGCGGTCCTCGCGGCGGCCGTGACGACCGTGGTGGCCGTGGCGGCGACCGTGGCGGCCGCGGCGGCTTTGGCGATCGTGGTGGCCGTGGTGGCGACCGCGGCGGTCGCGGTGGCGACCGTGGCGGCCGTGGCGGCTTTGGTGACCGTGGCGGCGACCGTGGCGGTCGCGGCGGCTTTGGTGGCAACCGTGGTGGCTATGGCGACCGCGGCGGCAACCGTGGCGGCTTCGGCGGCAACCGTGGTAACGACCGCGGCGGTCGCGGTGGCGACCGTGGCGGCCGCAACGGTGGCGGCTTCCGCGGTAACCGCTTCTAGTTGGGTTACGCGGTTTTACCAAACCGCGTAACTAGTTGACGCTGCGCGCCCACCAGAGCGACAACTTGTCATTCAAAGAGGACGGCATGACCAGAAGGTCTATG
>CABUEK010000038.1:0-7998 GCA_902490565.1 uncultured Collinsella sp.
TAACGGCTCGACGCTGCAAACGCCCCTAAGCGGCAATCTGACGTTCAATCGTCGGGCATGACCAAAAGGTCAATGCCCTCCTCTTTCACGTCACCTTGCTCGCTTAGGGGCGTTTTCGCTGTCGTTGCCAAGACACCGGCGTTGCCTTGGTCGCAAGTAGTCATTGGGGACGCTCTTTAATGACTAGTCGTTTAAGAACGCCCCTTAAGAATGACCCCAATGACTACACTCAAAAAACGGCGCCCGCCGGCGATGTTGCCGGCGGGCGCCGTTGTCTTGAAGACGAAGTGATCCGTTTTCCTCCGTCCCCAAGGGATCATTACAGTGAGTCGATAAAGCGCTGTTGGGCGGCGCGGCCGGCTTCGTCCCACTTAAAGACGCCGGCGTTGTCGAGCACGTGGCCAAACACCACGCCGACCTCCTCGTGCAGGATGTCGATGGCGTTGTCCGCCGTAAGCTCGTCGGCGCGGCGGGCAAAGACGTCCTCGGCCCATGCGGCGTGGCTGCGGCAAAGGTCGTCGCCCTCGAGCGCACCGGCAAGGTCGTAGCTGGCATCGGTCTTGGCCGCCAACAGGTGCTCACGGACAGCGCCGAGCTCGGGAACCAGGCGCGGCGGCAAAATGGCCAAGCCCATGACCTCGATCAGGCCGATGTTCTCCTTTTTAATATGGTGATACTCGGCATGCGGGTGGAAAACGCCCAGCGGATGCTCGTCGGTCGTGATGTTGCAGCGAAGTGCCAGGTAGGCCTCGTAAATCTCGCCACCGGCATTGCCGCGGAAGTCGACGCGGCGGATGACGGGCGTCACGGTGTTGTGCGCTACGCCGTCGGCCGTGTGCGCGATAACGCCCACAGACTCATCGGTCCACTCGCGCCAGGCGAGGATAATCTTCTCGGCAGCGTCGAGCAACTGGGCGCGGTCGTGCGAGCGCAGTCGCAGCACCGAAAGCGGCCACTGCAACACGGTACCGCTGACCTGGTCAAAGCCGGGCACGCTAAACTGCGAGACTTCGGTGGCATGCATCATGGGGAACTCGTGCGCGCCGCCCTGGAAGTGGTCGTGCGACAGAATCGAGCCGCCCACGATGGGCAGGTCGGCGTTGGAGCCGATAAAGTAGTGCGGGAACAGGTCCACAAAATCGAGCAGGCAGGTCAGCCCCTTGCGGTCGACGTGCATCGGACGATGCTCGGAGCTCATGGCAATGCAGTGCTCGTTAAAGTACGCGTACGGGCTGTACTGGAAGCCCCAACGCTCGCCGTCGAGCTGGATGGGGATAACGCGCAGATTCTGGCGGGCGGGATGAGCGCCGCCGTCAGCCGCGGCGGAGCGTCCGGGGTAACCCTCGTTCTCGATGCAGAGCTGGCAGGCGGGATACTTCTCGCCCATGTTCTTGGCTGCACCTGCCGCGGCGATATCGCGCGGGTCCTTCTCGGGTTTGGACAGGTTGATGGTGATTTCAAGATCGCCCCAGTTGGTGGGGGTGCTCCATTTGATGTTGCGCGCGATGGCGGCACGGCGCACGTAGCCGGCGTCGCAGCACAGGCCGTAGAAACAGTCGGTCGCGGCGCGGGGCTCGTTGACGCCCATGCGGCCGGTAAACTCGTCAATCACGGCAGACGGGCGCGGCATGAGCGCGCCCATGATGCGCATGGCGATGCGGTCGCGGCCCGATGCCGTGTCCTCGGCGGCGCCGTTGGCAACAGCCGCCTCGGCAAGCGCGGCAAGTGTGCCTTCAAGGTCAAAGTTGGGCAGGGTATCGGGGTGCAAGAGCGAGAGTTTCTCGACCTGGAGCGCCCAGGCCATGTCGAGCGCCGGGCCCGTAGCACCGATGCACTCGAGAATGGTGTTATACGCCCAGATGCGATCGTCCTGGCCGATCATCGATCGGTGGATGGCGTACTCGATCAGGTTCTGCGCGGCCTCGCGCACGTCAGTCATTACAGCCATGCCGCGTAGGCCCCCTTGTCAGAAATTGCGTAGTGGCGGGCAGAGCCCTCGCCCAGCCAGCCGTTCATCTTGGCGATGAAGGTGTCGACCAGGTCGAGCGGCACGAAGGCCTGGATGGTGCCACCAAAGCCGCCACCGTGGATACGGACGGCGCCTCGGCCGTCGAGCACGTGCTCGGCCAGTGCCAGGGCATACATCGAGGGCTGCTCGGAGCCCAGCTTAGCAACGACATTCTGCAGGTACATGGCAGAGCTGGCGCCGGACTTGCGTGTCAGGACCAGGAACTGGTCGATGTCGCCGGCGTTCAGGGCAGCCCAGCGCTTATCGACCAGGCCGTTCTCGTACCAGTAGTGAACGGCGCGCAGGCAGGCACGGTCGCCCAGCTTGGCGCGCAGCTCGGGGAGCTTGGCGTCAAAATCGGCAACGTTTACCTCGCACAGGCGTGCCTTGCCAAACTCGGCGGCGACGTCTTGCATTTCGCGTGGAACGGCGGCGTAGTCATCGGTGGCGGCCACGTGGTCGGCGCCGACCTTAACGAGCACGAGCGCGTAGCCGTGATCCTCAAAGTTGAGCTCGAGCTTCTGGGTCTTAGGCTGAGCCTGATCCTCAAAGTCCATGTAGGCGAGGCCGCCCAGGCACACAGCGGTCTGGTCCATCAGACCGCAGGGCTTGCCGTAGTAGTTGTTCTCGGTGCGCTGGCTCATCTGCGCAAGCGCGACGGGCTCAATGGCGGGCGCGCCCCAGAGGGTTTCCATGGCACGACCGTATGCGGCCTCGACGGCAGCGGAGCTGGAAAGGCCGCCGCCCGAGGGAACGGAGCAGGTGAAGGCGAAGTCGAAGCCCTGGGGCTCAACACCCAGAGCAGCGATTTCGTGGGCCATGCCGCGGACGAGGCTCGCGGACGTGCCCTTCTCGGACTCCTGAACGTCTAGCGTGTCGAGCGCAATCTCAAACGTGGGATAGCCCTCGTCGGCAACGCGGACCTTGTTGGAATCGGTTGCCACGGCGATGCCATCGACGGCGACATCGAGCGAGCCGGCGATAACGTGGCCACCCTCGTGGTCGGTGTGGTTGCCGCTGATCTCGGAACGGCCGGGCGCGTGCACATAGAGCACCTGGCGATCGCCGATGGGGCCAAACTCCTCCTCAAACAGCTTGGTGAGCGTGGCGAATGTCTTTTCGTCGGGGGTGGTCATGGGAGTCCTTTCCTTGGCGCGCACGGGTGAGTTTTGCGTCGTTATGAGTACGTTAACAACTTGAAGCGGCATGAACCAGGTGTTCACGATACCGCACGTTACGGGCTATGTTAACGTACTCATAACACATCGCTTGTCACTTTTTGAGAATCTGGTAATCGGTAGAAATACAGCCGTGAACGGTACTGCCGTATGGACTTATAAAGCAGAAAAGATGCAGATAGAAAAAGTAGAGTACGTTAACATGCGTCCGACGATAGCGGGCCTCGGCGCGGGGCGTATTTCTGCCCGGGCAGGCATTCACGCTATTCAGATCTCGCAAGGGTGAAGGTGATCCTGTGGCAAGGCGCCCGTCCAACGATACAGGTACGCGTCCGGTCTCCATGGCCGACGTCGCTCGCGCTGCTGGCGTTTCGCAGCAGACGGTTTCGCGCGTTGCCAACGGCTTGCCTAACGTCAACGAGCAGACGCGCCAGCGCGTGCAGGCCGCGATGCAAGAGCTTGGCTTTCGTCCGAGCTATGCCGGTCGCTCGCTGCGCGACGGCCGTTACCATTCGGTCGGCCTGTGCGTCAACGATGTCACCAAGTTCAGCAACCTGACGATGATCGACGGCATCGCCAGCGCTGCTCGCGAGCATAATTGCGCCATTACGCTGGTCGAGATGTCCAAGACCGAGGAGTTTTCGCTTGCCGAGGCCACGCGTCGTATGGCCGCGCTGCCCGTGGACGGCATCATTATCGGCATGAGTCGCATGGCGCCCGATTTTGAGACGTTTGATCCACTGCCGGGCATTGGCACGGTCATCGTTACCATGTACGCGCATCCGCGCGTGACCACAGTTGACTCTGATCATTACGGCTGCTCGCTATTGCTTATGGATCACCTGTTTGAGCTGGGGCACGAGCAGATTCGCTATATTGGCGGCCCGTCGTTCTCAGTCGACGAGCAATTTCGTCGCGCCGGTTGGCAAGATGCACTCGAGCGTAAACACATCGAGCCGGCAGAGCCGCTCGAAGGCGACTGGTCTGCCAACAGCGGTTACGAAGCCGGCAGGTACCTGGCCGAGCACGACCGCACCATGACGGCGATCTATGCGGCAAACGATCAGATGGCAAATGGCGCGATTGCCGCGCTGCGTGATAGCGGTTTGCGCGTGCCCGAGGACGTGAGCGTGGTGGGCGTCGACGATTCGCTCGACGACTTTGTCGCGCACAACGAGCTCACGACCGTGCGATTCGATCTGCATCAGCGCGGACGCGAGGTGTTTGAGCATGCGGTTCCCGAGGCGGGTACGGTGGGCAAAACCGTTGCCATTCGTATTCCCGGCCAGCTCATCATTCGACATAGCACGGCGATACCGCGCTCATAGTTTGTGCTGGTAAACGGCGATTTATCGCATTTCAATAACAATCGGTAAGGATGCCGGCAGATAGCTGTTGGGATGCGGGCGAGTGCTATGATAGACGGGTTCATTTGTCTATCTAGGAGGCTTTGCCTGATGGAGATCACCAAGGATATCCGCTACATTGGCGTTGACGATCACGACATTGACCTGTTCGAGGGCCAGTACGATGTGTCCGAGAACGGTATGGCATACAACAGCTACGTTATCTTGGGCGAGAAGATCGCTGTCGCCGATTCGGTCGATGGCGGTTTTGTCGACGAGTGGCTCGGCAACCTCGAGGCCGTGCTCGACGGCCGCACGCCCGACTACCTGGTCATCCATCACATGGAGCCCGATCACTCCGCCGGCATCGCCGCCTTTATGGAGCGCTATCCCCAGGCACAGATTGTGGCCAGCATGGGCGCCTTCCGCATGATGGTCAACTACTTTGGCACCGATTATCCCGAGCGCAAGATGGTCGTCAAAGAGGGCGACGTGCTCGACCTGGGCGGCCACAGCCTGACGTTTGTCGGCGCCCCCAACGTTCACTGGCCCGAGGTGCTGTTCTCTTACGAGGCCACCGACAAGGTGCTCTTTAGTGCCGACGGCTTTGGCAAGTTTGGTGCCAATGACATCGAGGATCCGGAAGGGTGGGCCTGCGAGGCGCGCCGCTACTACTTTGGCATCGTCGGCAAGTTCGGCAAGTTCGTGCAGGCCGTGCTCAAGAAGGCCGCCGACCTGGACATCCAGATCATCTGCCCGCTCCACGGCCCCGTGCTGACCGAGAACCTGGGCTACTACCTCGACACCTACAACATCTGGTCGAGCTATCAGCCCGAGGACGAGGGCATCACCATTGCCTACGCGAGCGTCTATGGCCACCTGAAGGCCGCCGTCGAGGAGCTCGCCGCAGCGCTCGAGGCTCGCGGCCAGAAGGTCTCCGTCTTTGACCTGGCTCGCGACGACATGGCCGAGGCCGTTGAGGACGCGTTCCGCTATGACCGTCTGGTGCTCGCTTCCATCACCTATCAGGGCGAGATCTTCCCGTTTATGAGCACCTTTATCCATACGCTCGCCGAGCATGCCTACCAGAACCGTACCGTGGCGCTCGTTGAGGCCGGCTCTTGGGCACCTGCCGCCGCTAAGGTTATGACCAAGGAGCTCGAGGGCATGAAGGACATCACCCTGACGGAGAACAAGGTGACTGTCCTGGGTTCGCTCAACGACGCCTCGCGCGCTCAGATCGAGGCCCTCGCTGACGAGCTCTCCAAGTAGCGATACGCTCACTTTTAACGCTCAAACCACCACAAAGGGGACAGGCACCTTTGTGGTGGTTTTTGTTTAAGCGCCGGCGATGACGAGATTTGGGCGGGCGTTGTCGACGATCTCGGCGATTGAGGTGGCGACGGCATGATCGGGGTCACGGTCCATCACGATGGTGCCGACGTCGGCAAGCTCAGCAAAACGGTACATGCCGCGTCCGTAAACCTTGCTGGCGTCCATGAGGGCGACGCTTTGATGGGCTGCGGCGATCATGGCCGTTTTGGTCTCGGCCATCTGGGGAAAGTCGGTCGTAAAGCCGCAACGGGGGACAAAAGCGCCGGGGCACATGACGGCCAGATCGGCATGGATTATTTGGAGCGCCTGCATGGTGAGCGGACCGTACAAATAACGATGACCTTTGCGCAGTGCTCCGCCCAGCATGACGACATCGACCGAGGGCATGCTCTCGTCGATATAATCGGCGATGGTGATGTCGGCCGTGATGACGGTGATGCCGTCGCGCTGGTCGAGCAGGCGGACAAATTCGAGCGCGGTGGTGCCCGAGTCGACGAGCAGGGTGTCACCGTCGCTGACGAGTTCGATGGCGCTTTGCGCGATGGCCTGCTTGGCGGCGACATTGACGTTGATACGGCGATCCTGGGTGGATACGGTCAGTCGCTTCTGGAGCGACACGGCGCCGCCGTGCGTGCGGCGCAACTTGCCGGACTCGGCTAGCGCGTCCAGGTCGGCGCGGGCGGTGACGGAGGATACGCCAAAGGTCTGGGCGATTTCTGCCACCTGCACAGAGGCGTTATGTTCGAGCATCTCCATGATGGCGGAACGACGCTCGTCGGCGAAAGCTCGGGTTGTTGCGTGGGCCATATCTGCTCCATTCTCGGCTAAATTTGTAGGAATTGTGTTGAGTCTATTTTCGTTCATTTTCTTTTTGAGTAAGAAAACACCTTTCGATTACTTACTTTTTCTATAAAAGAAAGATGATCAAGGCTCAAAACTCAATTTCGAACACGCACGCTCGGGTTCGACCCCTTCCGTTTGCTTTTCAAAAATGAAGGTTGGACCTCGCGCGATGACAATATCTCGCACATGCATACCCGCTGAATTTCATACAATGAACGCAGCAAAACGCAAGGTAAAACGCCTTGCGGACACGTACGCCCGATGTCCAGATGCGGGCGATGGAGAGGAGCAAACGCTCATGGCACTTGTTACCACCGAAAAGATGCTCAAGGACGCCCAGGCCGGCCACTACGCCGTTGGCGCGTTCAACGTCGAGAACCTCGAGTTCGTTATGGCCGTTCTGGCTGCTGCCGAGGAGACCAAGTCCCCCGTCATCATGCAGACCACCCCGGGCACCATCAAGACCGCTGGCCTGGATTACTTCTACGGCATGGTCAAGGCCGCTGCCGAGCGCGCTTCCGTGCCCGTCGCCCTGCACCTCGATCACGGCGATGGCTATGACCGCTGCATGCAGGCTTTCCGCACGGGCTACACCTCCGTTATGATCGACGGTTCGCACGAGTCTTTCGAGGACAACATCGCTCTGACCAAGTCCGTCGCCGATGCTGGCCGCGCCATGGGCGTGCCCGTCGAGGCTGAGCTCGGTAAGGTTGGCGGCAAGGAGGACGACGGTCCCGCGGTTGAGGGCGAGAGCCCCTACACCGATCCGGCCGAGGCCAAGGAGTTCGTCGAGCGCACTGGATGCACCTCGCTGGCCATTGGCGTTGGCACCAGCCACGGCGTGTATACGAGCGATCCTCACATCGAGCAGTCCGTGGTCAAGGCCATCCGCGACGCCGTCGACGTACCGCTGGTTCTGCACGGCACCTCTGGTGTGCCCGATGAGCAGGTTGCCGAGGCTGTGAAGAACGGTATCTGCAAGGTCAACTACGCCACCGAGCTGCGTCAGGCCTACACCAAGGGCTTCATGGCCTACATGGCCGAGAACCCCGCCTGCTTCGATCCCAAGAAGCCGGCCAAGGAGGGCATGCGTGAGATCACCGAACTGGTTAAGATCCGTATGACCAACCTCAACTCTGTGGGCAAAGCAGAGTAACAGCAAGGGTACTCCGACTCAAAATAGATCCCGGGGAGGGATGAGGGCTTAGTTCCCCAATCGTCCTCGGGCATGCAAAAAGCCTCGCTGCGCACTTCGTGCGGCGAGGCTTTTTGTCCCCTGCGGAAAGAT
>CABUEK010000039.1:0-7075 GCA_902490565.1 uncultured Collinsella sp.
AGAAGGGGGAGGCCTCGCGGCCTCCCCCTTTTTTGCGTTTACGGGCTTTTGTCTCACATAGTAGCTGTGTTTTATAACCCTCGTTTGTCGCATCTTCTGCGAACGGGCTACAATAACTTAGTCTGTGCGATATGGAGGTGAACATGGCTGAAGCTGGTATCGGCGTTGATATCGTCGAGATTTCCCGCATGAAATCAATTCTTGAAAAGACGCCGTCGTTTGCTCGGCGTGTGTTTACCGAAGAAGAGCGTGCGTATTGCGATGCATCATCGCGTCCCGCAGCTCACTATGCGAGCCGCTTTGCTTCGCGCGAGGCGGTACTTAAAGCTCTCGGCATGGGTTTTAGTCAAGGCGTGGGTCGCAAGGATGTTTCGGTTACGCGTGATAAACTCGGCAAACCGAAGGCGCTGCTTTCGGGCCGTGCTCTCGAGATCGCTCAAGAACTGGGTGTTGTTGAGGTCGCTCTTTCCATTACGCTTACAGGAGACTTGGCCGTTGCGAATGCCATCGCGATTACCGAAGATGCTCGGCCTAAGCCAAAAGAGGAAAAGGTGAGCACCAAGAAACGCGTAGCGCAGACATTTAAAGAGGCTCGCTCTGTTTTAGATGAGCTTGAGCAGCTGCAGAATTCAGCATTGACGGAGCACCTGGGCGATGCTTCGCAAGATACGCTAGGAGCATAGATGAAACCGGTTTTGAGTACCGAAGAAGTCGTTCGTCTCGAGGATATCATCGAACGCGAAGGGACTTCGAAGGCCGAGCTTATGGAGCTAGCGGGTGAGTTTGCCGCCAACGAGGTCTTGAAGCTCAATCCCGATCGGGTTCTCGTTCTGGTCGGTTTTGGTAATAATGGCGGCGACGGTTGGGTTGCCGCCGATATCCTGAGCCATAAGGGTGTGGACGTGGATATCGTTTCTCCGGTTGAGCCGGATGAGATTCCTGCTGCTCTGGCACGTCATGTTGCTCGTCGTACTGCCGGCCGCGATGTGCACGTTTGCGTCGGCCCCTCGCGTGACGAACTCGAGGTTTTGATCGATAAGGCCGATGTTGTTGTCGATGCCATTTTTGGTACCGGTTTCCACGGAAATCTGCGTGCGCCGTTCTCCATCTGGATTCCTACGGTCAATGAATGCGCCGATTGTGTCGTATCCATTGATGTTCCCTCGGGCCTCAATGCCGAGACGGGCGTTGTTGATGACGACTGCATTCGTGCCGAGCATACGGTGACGATGATTGCGCCCAAGATTGGTCTGTATAGCGCTGATGGTCCTGAGTATGCTGGCGATTTGATCTGCGGCAATCTTTACGACCGTCTTGACGAGGTCATCGATGATGTCGACCACGCCGCCGAGATTGTCGAGCCCGGTGACTTAGTTGATTACTTTGCCCCACTACCTACGAATATCGATAAGTATTCCCGTGGCTCTGTGCTTATTGTCGCCGGATCTGCGCAATATCCTGGTGCTGCCATTATGGCGGCCAAGTCTGCAGCTCGCGCGGGTGCTGGTTACGTGGCAGTCGCGGCTCCTGACGCCTGCGCCAATCTTATTCGCATGGCACTTCCTTCGATTCCCGTCTTTGCTATTCCGTCTGATTCCCGCGGCTCCTTTGGCGCCGCTGCGCGCATGACTGTGTGCGAGATTGCAAAGAAGTACAGCTGTGTGCTGTGCGGTCCCGGTATGACGACATCTGCCGGCGCTATGCGGGTGGTTTCGGGCTTGCTCGAGCTTGATGTGCCGCTTATCTTGGACGCCGATGCACTCAACTGCCTTGCTAAGATTGCCATTGACGGTATTGATAGTAATCCCGAGATGTATCGTCGCGAGCAGCCGTTGGTTATGACGCCGCACTATCGTGAACTTTCGCGTCTGGTTGCCGGTGACGAGGTGAACGACCTTGGTACTGCGATTGCAGCCGCGCAGAAGGTTGTCTGGGCTGCAGGCTCTGACAATCTGGTGGTCATTGCCAAGGGGCCGACGACGGCTATCTGTGGCGTTGAGCGTGTGCTGCTGCCGCTCTCGGGTCCGGCTTCTCTGGCAACTGCCGGTTCGGGTGATGTTCTCGCGGGTATTTTGGCCGGCACGCTTGCCACCATGCGCGACGAGATGGATCGTTGGGAGCTGCTGTATTCGTACGCCGTCGCACTTCACAGCTACGCCGGTTTTGCCGCGGCGACGGAGTATGGTGAGAAGAGCGTCATCGCGACCGATCTTATCGACTTGATCGGTCCGGCCATGGAACTGGCGGCAAAGGATGCGCTCGAAGATCTGGGAATCATGGACGAAGGGTCGGATGACTAATCATGAATAAAGCCGATTTGACGCGCTGGTCCTGGGTCGAGATCGACCGCGGGGCGCTCCGTCGCAACACGAGGGCCTATAAGAACTTGCTGAATCCACGTCAGCGCCTGTGCTGCGTGGTCAAGGCCGATGCTTATGGTCATGGAGCTGTTGAGTGCGCCAAGATCATGTATTCGGCCGGTGCCGACATGTTTGCCGTGGCGACGGTTAACGAGGGCGTTGAGCTCCGACAGGGCGGGATTACGAAACCCATCCTCATCCTAAGCGAGCCGCCTATCGAGGCCATTCCGACGTTGCTCGAGTTTGATATCATGCCTTCGGTCTATACGTCTGATTTTGCTCTTGCGTATGGCGAATGTGCCGTCGCGGCGGGCAAAGTGGGCAAGTATCATCTCGCCATCGAGACGGGCATGAATCGTATCGGCGTTCACTACACGCAGGTGCTCGACTTTGTCCGCGGTATAAATTTCCATCGCGGTATTCAGTGCGACGGCGTATTTACGCACTTCGCCACGGCCGATGAACCTTCGGGCTGGGACTACAAGCTGCAGTGTCAGCGCTTTACCGAGGCCGTTCAGGCCATTAAGGATGCGGGTTTTGAGTGCGGTATCGTGCACTGCGCCAACACGCCGTCCTCGATGCTCGACCCCTCGATGCATTTTGATATGATCCGCGCCGGCGTTGGCTTGTATGGCATGCAGCCGTGCGAGCTGAGTGGCCGCGTGATGCAGCTTGATCCCGTTATGAGCGTCCATGCGCGTGTGACGCGCGTGGCACACCCTGCGATGGGTGAGGGCGTGGGCTACGGTTTTACCTACCGCGTACCGCGTACGCGCGTTCAGATCTGCACGCTGCCGATCGGTTATGCCGATGGCCTATCGCGTACGCTTTCCAATCGTATGGATGTGCTGTATCGCGGCGAGCGCGTGCATCAGGTTGGCAATATCTGCATGGACCAGTTTATGGTCGCCATTCAGTCCAACCCGGCACACGAGATTCCCGAGGCCGAGTATGGTGACGAGATGATTATTGTCGGCCGCGATGGCGATGCCGAGATCACTATGGACGAGATGGCCCGACTGCGCGGAACGATTAACTACGAGGTCGCCTGCGGCTTTGGCATGCGTCTCGACAAGGTCTACGTGTAGGAGCCGCTATGGGCGTCATGCACATCCCCGGCCATACCCATCAGGCACCACGTGAGGTCGCACTCGAGGAAATTGAGGCCGTTCTGGGCGATTGTCACCTCTGCCAGCTCTACCAGTCGCGTCACAATATCGTGTTTGGCGTGGGAAACCCCCGCGCTCGTGTGATGTTTATTGGCGAGGCGCCGGGCCGCAATGAGGATTTGCAGGGCGAGCCCTTTGTGGGGGCGGCAGGCGAGGACCTCAACGGCATTTTGTCGCTGGCGGGGCTCAAACGCGAAGACGTCTACATTGCCAACGTGCTTAAGTGCCGCCCGCCGGGAAACCGCAATCCACGTTCCGAGGAAGTGCTGGCTTGCTCGCCGTTTTTGCGTGAGCAGATTCGAAGCATCTGGCCCGATATTATCGTGACGCTCGGCAACCCCGCGACGCACTTTGTGCTTAAGACCGAGATTGGCATTACTAAGCTGCGCGGCAGGTTCCACCAGATGGGGCATTTTGTAGTAATGCCCACGTTCCATCCGGCAGCAGCGCTACGCAATCCGGCGTGGCAGGAACTGCTGGAGGAAGACTTTAAGATGCTGGGCGACTATCTGGAGCGACATCCCGCACCAGAGGACGCCTCGGAATAATAAGGAGCATATATGTCCCTGGAGCGCCTGGGGGTAGGTACTTACAAAACGACTTGCGCTGCCGATACGGAGTACTTTGGCGAGCTAATTGCACCGTGCCTTGAGGACGGCGATGTGCTCATCCTGACCGGTGGCCTGGGGGTGGGCAAAACTCACTTTACCAAGGGCGTCTCGCGCGGGCTGGGCGATGAGCATATGGTTACGAGCCCTACGTTTGCGCTCATGGCCGTTCACGATCAAGGCCGTATTCCGCTGTTTCACTTTGATCTATACCGTCTGGAGCATGCCTACGAGCTCGAGGATACGGGCATTTTCGATGTGCTGGGCTATGAGGGTGCTTGCCTGCTGGAATGGGGCGAACAATTCCAAGACGAGCTGACGGATGAGTATCTTTCGGTGACGCTCAAGCGTGATGAGGGCGACAGTGATGTGCGAACGATAACGCTCGAGGCGCACGGTGACCGCGCAATGGAGCTTTCCCATTTGATTGATAAGGCTGTACAAGATGAGCTTGCATAACGACAACGCGCTGGTGGTGGCGCTCGATACCTCGACCGACATGCTTGCCTGCGCGGCAAGCTGGATTGATGGGCAGACGGGCGAGACGAAGCTCGTGAGTGGCGACCACATGTGTCGCCGTCACGCCAACGTTGAGCTCGTGAATACCGTTGATGGCGTGCTGGCTCAAGCCGGTCTGGATCGCAGCGATGTTGGTTACTACGTGGTCGGCCGCGGCCCGGGGTCGTTTACGGGTGTGCGCATCGGCATCTCCACTGCCAAGGGCCTCGCGCGCGGTGCCAATGTTCCACTGCTGGGCGTGTCGACGCTCGACGCTTGCGCTTGGACGGCGTGGAAGGCTGGCGTGCGCGGCAAGCTTGGTATCTTGGCCGATGCCATGCGCGGTGAGGTATATCCGGCACTATATATGCTGGGCGATGAGGGTCCCGAGCGTCAATTTGAGCGCGAACACGTGGTCAAGGCCGCCGTGGCGCTCGATGAGTGGCGCCGAGCAGCGGACTGGGACCAGGTTCAGCTGACCGGTGACGGTCTCGTGCGCTATGGCAAGCTGCTGGGTGAGGACGAGACCGCCCGCTGCGTGGAGCGCGACCTGTGGTGGCCTTCGGGCGAGGGCCTGCTTCTTGCGCATGCTGCGGGCGACGGAGATCCGGCCCGCATCCTGCCGATCTATACGCGTCTTTCGGATGCCGAGGAAAACGAGCGCAGGCGTCTTGGGCTTGCCGAGAGCGCACAGAGTGAAATTACGGGCGTGGCCGATGAGCTCGCCGGTCGCCATCTGCAGTTCCGCCCCATGGGCGCGGCGGATGCCGAGGGCGCGAGCGCGCTGGAGGCAGCCTGCTTTGAAGGCGCTGGGCACGAGGCGTGGACCCCGAGCATGTTCCTGTCCGAGCTGGGTCAGGACGTTGCCGCTCCGCGCAGCTGGTGGGTTGCTCACGATGACGGCCAGCTCCTGGGCCTTGCCGGCGGTATGGTTGTCGATGGTGACGTGCAGATCATGGACGTTGCCGTCGATCCGGCGCATCGTCGTGAGGGCATTGCCCGCAAGCTGCTGTCGCACGTGAGCTATGACGCCCAGATGCTCGGTTGCACGACGGCCTCGCTCGAGGTCGAGGACGGCAATGAGGACGCGGTTGCATTCTATGCCGCCCTGGGCTTTACCGAGGCGGGTCGTCGTCGTGGCTACTATGGCGCCGGCAAGGATGCCATCGTCATGACGGCCCCACTTCCCCTCGTGCTTCCGGTCGATAACGCCTCGCCTGAGCCGACGGCAGCCGAGCAGCGCGTATGGCCCCTGCCTGCGCCCAAGCGCTCTGCCGAGGAGCGTGTCGAGATTGAGCGTCGTCGCCTCGTACTCGCTATCGAGAGCTCCTGTGACGAGACGGCGGTGGCGATTATCGATGCGGACGGCAATATGCTGGCCAACCAGGTGTCGACGCAGATTGATTTTCATGCCCGCTTTGGCGGCGTGGTGCCCGAGATCGCCTCGCGCAAACACGTTGAGGTGATTGTGAGTGTCGTGGATGCGGCGCTCGAGGATGCCGCAGCATCGCTTGGTCTTGAGGGTGGAGCCATTGCTCCCAGCGAGCTTGCCGCCGTGGGCGTGACACAGGGTCCGGGCCTGGTGGGCGCCCTCGTGGTGGGCGTTGCCTTTGCCAAAGGCTTTGCCTACGCTGCCGGTAAGCCGCTCGTATGCGTCAACCATCTGGAGGGGCATCTGTTTGCCAACCTGTTGGCGCAACCCGACCTCAAACCGCCGTTTATCTTCACGCTTGTCTCGGGTGGGCACACCATGCTCGTGCACGTGAAGGCGTGGGGCGACTACGAGGTGCTCGGTGAGACGCTCGACGACGCTGTGGGCGAGGCCTTCGACAAGGTAGCCAAGGCGTTGGGTCTGGGCTATCCCGGTGGCCCCATCATTTCCAAGCTGGCCGAGACGGGCAACCCCAAGGCGATCGATTTCCCCCGTGCGCTTAACAGCAGGGGAGACTATCGCTTCTCGCTTTCGGGCCTTAAAACCGCTGTGACGCTCTACATTGAACAGGAGACCAAGGCCGGGCGCACGATTCACCTGCCCGATCTGGCAGCTTCGTTTGAGGCAGCTGTCTTTGACGTGCAGTACAAGAAGGCCAAAAACGCACTGCACGCTACCGGATGCAAGGAATACTGCATCGGTGGCGGCGTCTCGGCCAACCCGCATCTGCGCGAGATGATGATCAAGAAGCTTGGGCGTCAGGGGATTCGCGTAACGGTGCCGCCCTTGTCTGCCTGTACCGATAACGCAGCCATGATCGCGGAGGTCGCTCGCCGTAAATTCGACCGAGGCGAAATCTCGCCGTTCGATGTTGACGCCGATCCGAACATGACGCTGTAGCTGGTACGGCGCGGTCCCCGGACGGAGGGGCCGGATATAAGGTTTCCTGCTCTACAGTCCTGCGCAAGACGAAGGCCACATTAAGTGGCCTTCTTTGCGTGCGGAACT
>CABUEK010000040.1:0-6836 GCA_902490565.1 uncultured Collinsella sp.
AATCGTAGCCCGAGACGGGCCCGGGCTGACAATTTCGACTGTAATGGACGTTCTTGTTTGACTAGTCGTTTAAGAACGTCCCCAACGACTACCCGGGGGAGTTGCCTTCCCTCGTGGCGGTCTTCTAGCAGAAAAACCAAGTGAGTAGGCTTTTTGCAGAGGGCCAAGCACGCCCCAAAACATCACTGCCCTGACCTGCGGTTTTATTGAGCATTTGTCGCGATGTGCTCGGCAGGTTCAAAAAAGTCTACTCACTTGTATCTGAGACGCACCAGATTGGCAAAAACCGCCGCGAAAGGGCCCCTGGTCCCTTCGCGGCGGTCATACGCCTCTGATTTTGCGACGATTTTGCCCGCTTGTTACTCGCTGTAGCGGGTGGCGATGGCGGCTTGTACCATGCCGGTGCTCATGAGGTAGGTCACCAGGAAGTAGCCGCCGTAGGCCGCCAGGAAGATTGCACAGGTGAGGCCCACGGTGCCGCCGATGCTCATATTTCCGAAAATGCTCACCAGCTCGATGATCACCTTAAGTGCCACAAAGGAGTGCGCCAGGCCCACTGCCAGCGGGAACAGGAAGAATACCGCTTGCTGCGCCATCACCGAATGACGAATCTGGCGGTCCTCACAGCCGATCTGTGCCAGCACACGATAGCTGCGGCTGCCGTCGGCCACGTTGGAGAGTTGCTGGATCGACAGAATCGCCGCGCATGCAACGACCAATACAAAGCCGATGTAGATGGCTAGGTAGCTAATAAGACCGTTCATTTGCGCTGCTTGCGCGTACATCTCGGAGCGTGTGATGAAGGTTCCCCACGACCCCGGCTCCTTGCCGTCAACGAGCAGATTGTCGAGCACAGTGTATTTAATGCTCTCGTCTGCCTCGGTCGTATCCATCCCCTGTTTGTAGTTAACGAGCAGGCTACTGGAATACGGCTGCAGATTAAGTTGGGACAACAGCTCGTCGGCAACGACGACGGTACCCGGATTACTGCCCATCGCCGAGTTGGCGATGGCCGCCGCATCTTCGTCCGACTTATCGGTTGCGGGCTTGAGCGTATGCCCGCCCAAGGTAAGGGCATGGCCGCCAGCCATATACTTGGTGTACAGGTCGACCAGCTCGCCGCCCATATCACACGTGAGCAGATACTGGTCGTGACCGATGTGCACCGGCTCCTCGCCCATCATCTGACGCAGTTTGTTGTACTGGCTCGCCGGCGTCACAAACAGACCCATCGTATCGGCATTGCTACCCCCGAACGCCTTGGGAAGCTTTTCGCCCATGGCCTTGCACATTTCACTTGGAGTCACCGAAGGATCCGAACCGCCAAGCGGGTAACTCAGATACGAATCGATCTGCACATGCTCACCGGCAACATCGGCAATATTGACCTTCTTGCCGGTCTCGTCGTTGTTGTCCGCCGACTTGCCCTTACGATCGCCGTGCCATGGATCGCCGTGCCATGCGGAGTACAAATCGACCGTACTATCGGCCAGCACCATGCGATCGGCTTCAGACGGATTGATGTACTCTTTGTAGTAGTCGAGCGTATCGGGCGTGTAATAGACATACGTCTGTGACACGTCAACAGGGTTATAGCGCTCCAGGTTTTCGTTCATCACATTGGCAATCGACATACCGCACGTCACCGAGGTGATGGCCAAAAACAGGAGCATCGCGATGACGCCCATCGAAAAGCACACCGTGTTGACCTTGGCCGCAAGCTGGCGCACGGTAAACATGTTGAGGCCGCGCCAATACACGCCGCGCAGGCTCTGCAGCAGCTTGATGAGCATGCCCGAGAGTCCCCAGAACAGGGCAAAGGTGCCCACGGTAACCATAGCGGTCGTAATGCCAAACTGGTTCATGGCCTCTTGCAGCTTGCTGTCCGTCGCGGTTAGCGGGAACCCATCACGTAGCAGACGGTAATAGGCCACGCCCACAAGCACCACGCCCGCGGCAAAGATGGCAATCGCAATCCAGGGGTTGCGCGTCTTGATGCTCTCGTTGCGACGCTCGGCACCCATAAGCTCGATGAGTTTGGTACGACGCACGGCGCGAAGGTTCAGCAGTAGCGTAAGCACAAACATTACGAGCATGCAGGCAAGGGTCAGATTGAACGCATGCACCGAGAAAAAGAAGTGGAAATTGGCGATCTGTGTCTTAAAAAGCGAGGCCGTAAAGAACGTCATGAGCTGGGAGAGTCCCACACCCAGCACAATGCCGGCGACAAAGGCCACGACCGAGACAATCACCGTCTCGAGCGCCATGATCGTGGCGACGCGTCCGCGCCCCATGCCGAGCACCTGATACAGGCCAAACTCCTTCTTGCGGCGTTTCATGATGAAGTTATTGGCATACACCATCAAAAAGGCCATGACACCGGCCAAAAAGTACGTCAGGTCGCCGAGCATGCTGCCCATAACCTGCGCCAAGCCCTCTTCATCGATTCCGGCAATGTCGACCTGCATCGAGACGGTATTGAAGGCATAGAAGACCGTGACACCCAGGGTGAGCGTCAAAAGGTAGACGAGGTAGTCGCGGCCGGCGCGGCGGACGTTACCCCAAGCGAGTTTACAGAGCATCGGAGCCCTCACCGCCCATCATGGCAACGACCTCCATAATGCGGTCGAAGAACTCTCGGCGATCGGTGTCGCCGCGGCGCAGCTCGGTGAAGATCTTGCCGTCGCGAATAAACAGCACACGGCTCGTGTAGCTGGCGGCAAAGCTGTCGTGCGTGACCATGAGCACGGTGGCGCGTAGACGGCGGTTAAGAGCCTCCAGGCTCTCGAGCAGCAAACGGGCGCTCTTGGAATCGAGGGCGCCGGTGGGCTCGTCGGCCATAATCATAGTGGGGTCGGTGACGAGCGCGCGAGCCGCGGCAACGCGCTGCTGCTGACCGCCGGACATCTGGTAGGGATACTTGTCGAGCACCTGACTGATGGACAGACGCGCGGCCACGTCCTGCACGCGGGTCGAGATTTCGGCCGAATTCACACGGGCGATGGTGAGCGGCAGGGCTATGTTCTCGCGTGCCGTGAGCGTATCGAGCAGGTTGGAATCCTGGAAGATAAAGCCGAGCTCCTCGCGGCGAAACTGCGAAAGCTTGGCCTGCTTCATGCGCGTCACGTCCTGGCCGTTGATGCGGATCGTGCCACTTGTGGCGCTATCGATGGTCGAGACGCAGTTGAGCAACGTCGACTTGCCCGAGCCCGAGGCGCCCATGATGCCAACGAATTCGCCGCGGTTGACGGTAAAGCTGACGTCGTTGAGCGCGCGGGTCACGTTGCCCAGCGCTCCATATACCTTTTCGAGATGCGCGACCTCCAGTACCGGGGTCGCCATGTGCGTGGTTTGCATACCGAGTCCTTTCTTGCGATTAGTCTACGGCATCTATAGTCGCAAGAAGACGAGTCGGCTACCATCGATATGGCTTACGCTTGCCTTACCGTTGTGTAAGGTACGGGTAGCTAGCCTGTCACTTGTTGATGTTGAGAGAGGACTCCTGTTGAAAACTGTTCATGTTGCCGCTGGGATCATTCGCAAGGAAGGATCCGACGAGCTGCTTGCCGTGCAGCGCGGCTACGGCGACATGCAGGGACTTTGGGAATTCCCAGGCGGCAAGCTCATGCGCGGCGAGACGCCCGAAGACGCCGTGCGCCGCGAGCTCATGGAAGAGCTGCAGGTGAAGGTCACCAACCTGCGTGACTTCTACACCGTTGAGTACGACTACCCCGATTTCCATCTCTCCATGGAGTGCTACTACTGCTCGCTCGCCGATGAATCCGATGAGCCCCAGAAGCACGACCGCCAGCTCGATATCCGCTGGATTCCGCGCACCTCGCTTGCCACGGTGGAATGGATGCCCGCCGACAAAGGGCTTATCGATGCTCTGATTGAGTTGAAGGAAGACCGGCTTGAGGCCAATGGCGCTGCCAACGACGCCGAGGCCGCCACGACCGAACACCCCGCCGCCAAACCAAAGCGCGCACCTAAGCGCCGTAGCAAAAAACGCCCCAAGCCAGGTCTGCTCGACGGCATCGATACCTCGGACCTTTCCGCCGACGAGCGTGAACTGGTGCGCCGTCGCGCCGCCATCAAAAAGTCCATGAAGGGCAACAAGCGCGCCAACACCAAGCCCGAGCTGCTCGTTCGCCAGCGCCTGCGCGCCGCGGGCCTTACGGGCTATCGCTTGGAATGGAAGGTTCCCGGCAAGCCCGACATCGCCTTCCCCGGCCGCAAGATCGCCATCTTTGTCAATGGTTGCTTTTGGCATCGCTGCCCTAAGTGCAATCCGAGCCAGCCAAAGCGCAATGTTGAGTTTTGGGAGGCAAAGTTCCGTCGCAACGTCGAGCGCGACCGCACTGCCGTGGCTGCACTCACTCAAATGGGCTGGACGCCCATAACCATCTGGGAATGCGAGCTCAAAAAAGACCGCATCGACGCCACGATGGAAAGGGTCATCGAGCAGGTGCGCGCCGCAGAGTCGCAGCGCTAACAGCGAGCATTCACACGCTCCGCACGTCCGCGCCACATCCACGTCACAAACCTTAGAAAGCCCTTAAGCTCAAAACCTTTCAAGAGTGTTACTCGATACCTCTGACCTGCAGTTTCATCGTAACACCAAACCAGGTTAAGCCTTTCTTTAGCGCTTCTTTGCGGCAGCCGCGTCATAATACAGCCAACGCACGGGACCTAGCAGCACACCCCGTGCGCAACCTTTTGGTGGACATCGAGGAGGCCGCATAAGCATGCATTCTTCCAATGACGCAGCACAGCAGCCATCCCTAACACATGCAAACCTTTTCTCCTTCCCCCCGACACAGAGAAACGGCCTCCTCGACTCCCCAACCTCACAGCAAAAGCGCTCAGCCGATCAGAGCCTCAACCTGCGAGCATCCTTCGAAAAGCTCCAAGCATCCCTAGACAAGGCGTTCCCCGAACAGGCAAGAGCAATCTAAGCCCATCGCGCTTTATACTGATGTCATGCGAAACATGGATCACATAGAATTGCACCGCGGAGGACGCGAGGAAGCGTTTCCCGAGACCGCCGAAGACTGGCCCTATATTGCCGAACGCGCAGAATTCGCTCGCTATCCGGGCAATTCCGTCCCCTGGCACTGGCATTCTGAAGTTGAGCTTTTCTACATGGAGCAGGGAGCGATTGACTATCGAACGCACGCGGCTCATGAGCACGTACGCTTTGAGGAAGGGTCCGCCGGCTTTATCAACGGCGGCGTTTTGCACAGCACGCTGCAATCACCCAATTCGGCGCCAGCCATTCAAATGCTGCATATCTTTCAGCCGTCGATGCTCGGCGATCCCGCGGGACGTCTCCAAAAGCGCTACATCAACCCATTGCTTCAATGTCGAGGCGTCGATGTGCTCAAATGGTCGCCCACCAATCCCGACGATATGCCCTTTATCGATTTGCTGAAGAGCTCCTTTAGCCACGACCTTCAACAGCCGCAGAACGAGATGGCGCTTCGAAATAGTTTGTCAGAGCTCTGGATTCAGATTAACGCCAAGACCGAACCGCTCTTTTCTTCCGACGGCGCCTCTTGGATGACCAGCCGCGACGTACAGTTCAAGGCAATCCTGGACTTTATCCGCGCAAACTATGCAGCCGCTATAGATGTGCCCCAGATGGCATCTGCAGCCGGCGTAAGCGAAAGAGAGTGTTACCGCATTATCGAAACTTGTGCAGGAACGACCCCGGCGGCATATCTACGCGCATACCGCATAAACCGTGCTTGCGAACTTTTGGCACACACCACGCGAACGGTACAGACAGTCGCGCGCCAATGCGGATTTATAACAGCAAGCCATCTTGGCCAGGTATTTAAAGAACAAATGGGGTGCACTCCTTCGAGCTATCGAGCAGCGAGGCAGAATCTCGATAGCACCAGACAGAAATCCCGCTAGCCCTTCTTCTGTCACTGCATCAAACTTGCAGGCAAACAACAGAGAGGAGCAATCATATGAAGCACTTTGACCATATCGTATTTGACGTTGATGGGACATTGGCAGATACAGAAGAAAGCGTTCTGTCATCGCTTGTCCAGATTGTCCAAGAAGAGACCAGCAAAACGCTTCCCCGACACGAGCTTGACTTTGCCCTCGGCATACCCGGCAAGGATGCCCTTGAGAAACTTGGGATCTACTCGCAGGCAACGTTGGATCGCTGGTGCCAAGTTGCCGCCAGCTTTAAAAGCACCATCAGCGTGTTTCCAGGTTTGCTTGAAGTCATCGCAACACTCGCCGATAGCGGCTGCAAACTTGGCATCGTCTCCTCACGTGCGCGCGACGAATACGCAAAAGAAATTGCACCCCTTGGTTTCGATAAGTATTTTGAGCACATCATCCTTGTCGAAGACACAACCGAACATAAACCCGCACCCGCACCCATGCTCGAATATCTCCGACGTGCGGGCGCGAATCCTGGCAACGTCGTCTACGTTGGCGACACCGTCTACGACGAACAATGCGCAACTTCAGCAGGGGTCAGTTTTGCCCGAGCAGCATGGGGATCACACCAAGATATCCCAAACGCCACCTACAACCTCAAAACCCCCAACGACCTACTAACCCTAACAACCAAATAACCCACGCGTCCCACCCTTTCAGCCCCAACACCACAAGGGCGATTGAGCAGGACGGTTTGGGCGGGTCCCCGTACTTAGTTTCCAAAATCATTCCGCAGCGCGAAGGCTTCTTATTATTTTCAGACCTAACGCCACAAGGGCGACGACCTCGAGTAGGTCAACCTGGGAGGGACGAGGGCTTAGTTCTCCAATCTTTCCGCAGGGGGCAAAAAGCCTCGCCGCACGAAGTGCGCA
>CABUEK010000041.1:0-2519 GCA_902490565.1 uncultured Collinsella sp.
GCCCGTGGGTTATACCCTAAGAGCAAACCACCCTTTTTAAGGGTGGTTCTGATTTGTTGAACACATGGTCGCTACGTCCGCGCCCGGCTCAAACGGTCAGCAATCATCCGTGAACGATATTTGTTCAAAAAAGAACAAAGATAAACAAATAGTTGTTGCAGTTACTGTTCGAATGTGTTCAAATAAACATGAACAGTGAAGAACCGCACATTCAGATGCCCGGACCTGAACGCGATTCAACACTTCCAAACAGAAACTACGCACCTGCGTATCTCTCAAGGAGGATGTCATGAGAGTTGTAATCGCTTCCGATGCCGACGGTATGTCGATGAAGGAGTCCATCAAGGAGATGCTCATCGCCGACGGTCACGAGGTCGTCGACTATTCCGAGACCCCTGCCGCGGACTTTGTCGATTCCGCGACCGCCGTTGCCAAGGACCTGCTGGAGCACAAGGATTCCCAGGGCTTCGCATTCGATAAGTACGGTGTCGGCTCCTATATGGCCGCCGTCAAGATCAAGGGCATGGTCGTCGCCAACATTTCCGACGAGCGTTCCGCTTACATGACCCGCGAGCACAACGGCTCGCGCATGGTCACCATGGGCCCGGGCGTTGTGGGCACCGAGGTCGCAAAGAAGATCGCCCGCGAGTTCCTGCGCGCCCAGTATGCTGGCGGCCGTCACCAGATCCGTGTCGACATGCTCAACAAGATGGCCTAACGAGAGCCACCGAGAACTCGAACTTCTACCTCAACTTGTGAATTCAGACGAAAGGACGTTCTGATGAAGAAGACCATCGCAATCGGTTGCGACCATATCGTTACGGACGAGAAGATCTATCTGGCCGACCGCCTGGAGCAGGCTGGCTACAAGGTGCTCGACTGCGGCACCTACAGCCACACCCGTACGCACTACCCCATCTACGGCAAGGCCGTGGGCGAGGCTGTTGCCAGCGGCAAGGCTGACTTTGGCGTGGCCCTGTGCGGCACCGGCATCGGCATCACCAACGCCGTCAACAAGGTTCCCGGCGCCCGCTGCGCCCTGGTTCGCGACATGACCTCTGCCCTGTATGCCCGTCGCGAGCTCAACGCCAACATCGTGGGCTTTGGCGGCAAGATCACCGGCGAGTTCCTGATGGCCGACATCATGCTTGCCTTCCTGGAGGAGCCCTACGACAAGACTCCCGAGCACGATGCCTTGATCGCCAAGATCGATGCCTGCAATAAGGCCGACGCCGAGGCTCAGGCCGACCCGCACTTCTTTGACGAGTTCCTGGAGAAGTGGGACCGCGGCGAATACCACGACTAAGGAGGTTCCGGCGTTCTACCGAACGCCAGACCAGTCGACGCTGCGAAGCCATCTGGCGGGCGAGCTACTCTGATAAAACTTTTGCTTGCTGAGCTCGTGTGCGTCGTTTTGGCGGTACCCGGCATTCTGCAGCTTTTTAATTGACGGCTCGCGTTTCTGTGAGGGGCGCGGGCCGGTTTTCTAAACAGGAGTCCAACATGATTCTGACCGTTACCATGAACCCGTCGATTGATACGCGCTATCAGCTCGACAAGCTGATCATCGACGATGTTAACCGCGTGATGCCCGAAAAGACCGCTGGTGGCAAGGGCCTCAACGTGAGCCGTGTGCTGTTGCAGCTGGGTGACGACGTGCTCGCGACCGGCCTGCTTGGCGGCCACATGGGTGCCTATATGGCCGAGCTCATGGATGCCGATGGCGTCAAGAATGACTTTGTGCCCATCGCCGGTGAGACGCGCATTTGCCTGAATATTCTGCACGAGGGTAATCAGACCGAGCTGCTGGAGAGCGGCCCGCAGATCGCCCCGGCCGAGCTCGAGGCCTTTACGGCCAAGTTCGCCGAGCTTGCAGCGAAGGCGGACGTTGTGACGCTTTCGGGCTCGCTGCCGCGTGGCGTCGATGCCGGCTACTATGCCGAGCTCGTCAAGATCGCCGAGGAGGCGGGCGCTAAGGTGCTGCTCGACACCTCGGGTGCATCGCTGGAGGCCGCGCTGGAGTCCGACGCTAAGCCTGAGCTCGTAAAGCCCAACCTGACCGAGATTAATGGCCTGCTAGGTACGTCCTTTACGACCGATGATATCGATGCCTTGCGTGAGGCGCTTGCCGCCGATGGCCGCTTTGCCGGTATCCCTTGGGTTGTCGTTTCGATGGGCACTGCCGGCTCGGTGGGCTTCCATGAGGGTCGCGCGTTCCGCGCCAAGACGCCCGCGATTGCGGCAGTGAACGCGACGGGTTCCGGCGACTCGACCATCGCCGGCTTTGCGCATGCCATTGCTGCTGGTGCCGACGACATCACGGTGCTCAAGACCGCCAATACCTGCGGCAAGCTCAACGCCATGGATCCCAAGACTGGCCACCTGGTCATGGACCGCTGGGACGAGATCTACAACAGCGTTGTCGTGACTGAACTGTAGGGTTACGCGGTTTTACCAAACCGCGTAACGGCTCGACGCTGCAAACGCCCCTAAGCGGCAATCTGACGTTCAATCGTCGG